>CALVYJ010000132.1 GCA_944372075.1 uncultured Clostridia bacterium
TGTGTTAAACTTCTTTTCTCTTGACATTAAAATATGCACCTCCAAAAGTCTGTCCAACTTTTGGGGTGCATATCATATTTTGCCCGCGGCTTTATTTTTCTATTTCCGCATTCCGTGTTTCCTTTATTGCAGAATGTTCGTCGTGATCATATCCACGCCCCAGCCGATCAGCTTTTCCGCATCGACCGGATCGTCGCATGTATAACAATTTATCTTAATTCCGTTGCGATGCAATTCCTTGACGCGATCTTCATTCAAGAACGGATAATAAAAATCAATATCGATCCGATCCCGCTTGAGCCGCTCGATCAGTTCTTTCGAATAGTCTCCCGTCAAATATTGGATCGCCTGTTCGGGAAGTTGCTTTCGTACATATTCCAAATTCGCATACGAAAAGGAGATAAATATTATCTTATTCAAATCGTATTCCGATTTGCAAATCTTCAAAATTTCCGAAATCGCCGCATGCGCCATTTCGTTTTTCAACTCAATGACGGCTACTTTGTCGTATCGGCGCATGATGCGCAAATACTCCTGCAGCGACAACGGACGCTGCATATCCGAATATCCGCCCTCCGTTCCGCGCTCCAATAACCTGAGCGAACGCGCGCGCGAAAAATCATTTTCTTCCAGGGAAATGTCTTCTTCCGCGATCCTGCCCGTCGTGTCGTCATGAAAGATGATGAATTTCCCGTCCTTTGTTGCGTGCACATCCGTTTCGACCCCAAAATAGTCCCGATTGCCCGCCGCAACAAACGACGCCATCGTATTCTCCAATTCAATCCCGCTTACGCCGCGGTGCGCTACCATCTTCGTTTTTCCTTTCTCTTTAACGCGTATCGTATCCATGTTCGTTTCCTCCCGTTTTATTGTTACATCAGCAAAATATTGTTTTCCGCACAGTATTTCTCCGTTTTTTCATCCCATAGAGATACTTGTACTTCTCCGATATGCAATTTGTTTAGTAAAAACATACACAGCCGCGACTGACCGATCCCTCCGCCCATCGTCAAGGGCAATTCGCCCGCAAGCAACGCCTTGTGAAAGGGATATTGCAGACGCTCCGTGCAGTTCTCGGCATTTAATTGCATGACCAGACTCTCCGCATCTACCCGTATGCCCATCGACGAAATTTCAAACGCACAGTCCAATACCGGATAGTATAGCATGATGTCGCCGTTTAACTTCCAATCATCGTAGTCCGGCGCACGCCCGTCATGCTTCTGACCCGATTTCAGCCGACCGCCGATCTGCATGATAAACGTAGATCCATGCTCCCGTACATAGACCGTCTCGCGCTGCTTTGCCGTCAGATCCGGATATAAGTCTTCCAATTCCTGCGTCGTGATAAACCCGATCTCCTCGCTCAAATAATTGTCCAGCACCGGATATTCCCGACAGATCGCTTCCGCCGTCTGCTGCAACGCACCGTAAATCTTTTTTACCGTTTCTTTCAGAAATTCGATCGTCCTGTCCTCGCGGCGAATGACACTCTCCCAGTCCCACTGATCGACATAGATCGAATGCATATTGTCCAGATCTTCGTCTCGACGAATGGCATTCATGTCCGTATACATTCCGAACCGTACGCCGAATTTGTACTTCGCCAATGCGTATCGCTTCCACTTCGCCAACGAATGCACAACTTCCGCCATCTCACCCGTCGCCTTTACATCGAATTGCACGGGTCGCTCAATACCGTTCAAATTGTCGTTCAACCCGCTCTCGCGCGTGACAAACAACGGCGCACTGATCCGCGTTAAGTTCAATGCCTCCGACAAAAATCCCTCAAATATCGTCTTTATCTCTTTGAGCGCTCGCTCCGTCTCGATTAAACTGAGTTTGGATTTGTACATGTTTCCTCTCCCTCTGCTGAATTGACTCGCAATATTTCCTCAAACGTCTCTATAAATGCATCCGCTTCCCGCAACAACGCCTCGTGCGTCGATTTCGTCTGCTCGTCATACACCGCCGCCGTCTGCATTCCCGCCTGTCTCGCCGCTCGCACTGCCAAAAGATTATCCTCAAATACGACGCACCGCTCCGGAGCAACGTTCATCTTTTCCGCACTCTTCCAATAAATGTCCGGATAACTCTTGTTCTTTCCGACTTCGTCTACCGTCGTGTATCCGTCAAACAACTCGATGATCCCTCCCGACCTTAAGATCGGAAGAAAAAATTCCGGCGAAGACGCCGTGGCTATGCTCATCCGGATCCCCTGCGCATGTAAATTCCGCACCAACGCAAGCGCATACGGCTTGAAATATTTGACCGCATCCTCCGCCGCATACTTGCGCAAGGATAACGTGCGCCACTCCGCTATGATCGCCTCTTCCGATTCCTCCGGCAAATATGCCCTCTTCGTGTATGCCGCACATTCCCGAAACCCTAAATGCGCGATCCTCTCTTGATACCCAGCAGGGACTGCCATGTTACGCCTTTTGAAAAATTCCTCGTCGACTTCTTGCCATATTTCCATGCTGTCGATCAACGTTCCGTCCAGATCAAAGACGACCCCCTGCACTCGCTTCCAGTCTATCATACAATAAATTATATCATTTTATTTTCAAAATAGCAACCGCAATGCTCTCCAAATCCCGGCAAATTTCTTGCTCCGCTTTTTCCCGCACTCCTTTTCTCTCTTATCGCTTACGCCGGAACGTTCCGCCGCACTTTTCATGCGCCCTTCCTCCGTAAATATCGTTGTCCTGCCCTTTCCCGCACTGCTTTGCTCCGGCAAAAAAAGGACGCCCGCTTTCCAAAAAGCAACGACGTCCTTTCTTTTTCAAAAATAATCGATATTTCGGTTTCTGTTTGCCGCGCCCCCGATGCAATGCGGACAGAGCTCATCAAAGCGTTTCGCCCGCCCCCGTTCGCAAAAAGGCGGTTTTCGATACCCCCGTTGCCGAAATGTCCCCTCGCTTTTGTCACTGCGCAAATTCGCGCGCATACATCGAACCCCACTCGACGTTAGTTCTGGTTTTCATCCTCGCCGATCCCGCGCGTCAGCTCTCGTTGATTGTCGACAAATGCCTTTGCCTCCTCTTTCCGTACAGCCACCTTCTTCTTGTTCGTTGCGGCCTCATGCACAACCACTTGCGTGAACGGAATTTCAATGCCGTTTCTGTCAAACAACAACTTTAATTGCCGATTCATATCCCTTTCAACTTGAAACTTTTGCGACTCTACACACTTCGCCGTAAACCGCAACGTTACGCCCGACGCGCCTAACTTCGATACGCCTAAATAGTACGGCCCGTCCACAATATAGGGAATCTCCTTGCGTATAGCTTCAAGATTGTCCTTTATGATCACCTCAACATGTTCCAAAGCCTCTCCATAATCGATATCGATTTCCGATATCGCCAGCGATAATTGACTGGTCATGTTGACAAGCGTACGAATGTCGGAGTTGTTTACAACTTTTACATCTCCGCCCGCATCTTCGATTTGCGTCGTGCGTATGCCGATCTCTTTGACCGTTCCGCGAAATCCGTCTACTACGATAATGTCGCCTACGTCAAATATGTTTTCAAAAACAATAAACAATCCCGCTATGATGTCTTCAATCAGCGGCTGCGCACCAAGCCCGACAATCAAACTCAAAATTCCGATGCCGGCCAGCAACGTCGTCGTGTTGACACCCCACGTGCTCAGGATCGCAAACAGCAAAACAATGACCGCTATGTATTTAATAAAACTGCACAACAGATCAATTAACGCCTTTCCGCGAATTAAAAGACGCGTTATCTGCTTGAGAATAAAACGAATAATGTACGATAAACTCAATAAAAAGATTATATAGCTCAACGACCGCAACCATACGTTCGGCGCATCCGTCGTATTAAAAATATCAATTCCTATATAGAATGCGTTTTGCGCGTCGAATACCCACCTGCCGATAATCAAAATCACAAAATACACCAGCGCTATCGCATAACATACAATCCTCGCCGCAAGAGCTACCTTTCCCCGCGTCTCTATCGCCTTTTTTTCCTTCTCCATACGTTTTATCCTCTCTTTCGATTCCGCCCCGGCTGTAAAATTTTATGATTTTATTGTATCATACCCGGATTTCTTTGTCAATATCCATTCAAATTTCATCCCCTTTAAGATAACTTTTTCATGTTCCGTTTGAAAATCGGTTCCGTAAAATCCGTACCGGCTTTTTACCTTGCCCCCACACAATTCGCTATCTCGATTTCTTTCGCTTCGCCCGCTTATTGCTTCTCTCTCTGTTTCGGTCTCTTCGGGTCGGATATATTTTTTCTGACTGCACTTCTTCCCTTCCCTGCGCATTCTGCTCCGAAAACTCGCAAGCCTCGTCTTCGGCTTCCTCTGTAGGCGCATCCTGCATCGGCGCGATCGATTCTTCCTGCTGCTCCTGCTGTGAAGGTTCGTAAGTTTCGTCTTCGGCTTCCTCTGTCGGCGCATCCTGCATCGGCGCGATCGATTCTTCCTGCTGCTCCTGCTGTGAAGGTTCGTAAGTTTCGTCTTCGGCTTCCTCTGTCGGCGCATCCTGCATCGGTGTGATCGATTCTTCCTGCTGCTCCTGCTGCGAAAGTTCGTAAGTTTCGTCTTCGGCTTCCTCTGTCGGCGCATCCTGCATCGGTGTGATCGATTCTTCCTGATCGGAACGATCCGTCTCCTCAAAAACCGTAGCTTTGCGCAGTTTTTCCACTTCCTCTTTCAGCAAACGCAATTCCTCTTCCACCTGCTGTTTTTGGGACAATTCTACGCTCGCCGTCTGTTCCTTTTCTGCGCGATATTTCTTCCAGTTGCGAGCGACCTGCACGGCCTGCAAAACGATTACAATAGCGAACGGAACGCCGATCAGGCTCACATACCCCAGCGGCGTCCGCATAAACGCGAAGAAATTTCCGAACCCTTTCAGCGTAAAACAATATTTCGCTATGACGTCTTGCGGACGAGCCGAATACAGATCGTCTTGTCCTGTAGCGATGCTATACGTCGTAAACGTACCGTCTTCATTTACCGCGCGAATTTTATGCGTTATGACCGCTCCGAAATTCTGCGGATCGGATGAACGAAAGGTGATTATATCGCCCGCTTGCAGGGTAGACGTATCCACCTTTTTGCAAATAATCATATCTCCCGCAGAAAATTCACCCTTCATGGAATCCGATTGAATTACAAACGGCTTATAACCAAATAAAAACGCATCGTTCTTGCCAACCGTTCGCACCGATATAATGGTGAATAACATCATGACGACTGCCAGCAAAAAAATACACCACACAACTACATCTAACGTAATTTTCCAAGCCTTTCTCACCCGTTCTACCTCACATATGCAAACGCGCGGAGATTCCTCCCCGTGCGTTTGCGATTTTATTCGTTATTCCCTATTTTTTATCGTAAAGCTGCCGTCGAAAAATCCGATTCTCGCTCTATGCTTCGGTAATTACCCAATAATCGCCCCCGTCCGTTACGGTACAGCCGGAAGCAATGTCGGTCGGTTTGCTCGCGCTGAACGTTTTGGAAATATAGATCTTGCCGCCGTTCGCAACGCCGTAACAACACCCGTTCATATATCCCAAAGTAGCATTTTTTTCCAAATAGATGGTTCCGTCGTCTGCATAAAAACCGACACTCTGAGCTCCGGAGCAACTATACCTACCGCCGTTAATATACACGACGCCGCCTTCGCTCGCCATTACGGCATGCCCTTGAGAACCCGACGAAGAGAATATACCGTCGTTGAGAACGGCTTTCCCATGCAGAACTGAAACCTCCGCGCCCCCAGCACCGCTGACGCCATACCTTCCGCCGTTTACTTTCAGCAATGTTTGTTCGCCCGTCACATTCAGCTGACCTGCCGTATAATCGAACCCGTAATCATTGGCCTCCGCTTTGATGGTCAGCGACCCGCCGTCTGCCACAGAAAGCGTAGTACCGACTATCGTCGAGGAGTGGCTCAACATGCTCTTTCCTAAGTTCAACGTAACTTCTCCGGTGATCGGGTCTAATTTAACATTCAATAAAGATTCCGTCACGTCAACCGAAACGGGAACGCCCACAGTTTTCAGCGCTTCTTTCAAAGAAGCAACGTCTGTAATCGCCTTAATTACCGGATACGCCGCATCCGCATCGTAATCCGTATTGCCGAAGCCGTCCGCCTCGACCGCAGCCTGTTTCGCTACAATCGTTACGTCTACCGTAAAGGTCGCGCCCTGGTAATCGTTGTTCGCCTCTTCGTTCATGCCATAGACAAAGATAAACTCTGCGCGCTCTCCCACCAACAGCTGCAACTCTAACCCTTGCGCCAATGCGGACAGCGTGCTCATCGGCCGCTTCGTAAATGTGCCTGCAATCGCTCCGTCTTTCACTTGAATAAAATCAAACCACAGCGCTTCCGTCAAATCTCCGCCCGTTGTAAACTCCAACGTAACGTCCGCAGCAAGGCTTCCGCCGTTTGCTACCTGCAACAGCTTCGCTGACGATTTTCCGGGCTCCCAGGCTTCCTCTTCGATCACCTTTTTCGTGCGCAAATCGCGCCCCGTCGCGCTGAATTTTATGGTATTCCCGCCGTTTACGCCCTCGATCGTGTATCCCGCACCCGTAGCGTTCGCGTCATAGTCATACGCGTACGCGTTGATTTTGAGCTCTCCCGCCGTGATCGTGTTGCCGCTGTTTACGATGCTGTCCGTAAACCACGCGAACGTCGCGCCCGCCAACAGCGCCACCGACGCAATCAACGTGGCAAACGCCAGTACAACCTGTTTCCTCGTTCCTTTCATACACTATCCTCCTTTACATTATACAATATATTCCTTTCAATCCTGAATGGAAAGTTCAAAATTTTCGACGCCATCGTTCACTTCGATATAACTCTCTTGCGCCTGCGCTGAAGTAATTTGCTTGTCGTTTATAAAAAACGAACACCCTTCCAATGTGAGCGTCGTGTTTGACGCCCTTACGCTAAATAAAGTTTGCTTATTTTCCGTTGTCCGGCTGGCGTAAATTTTACATCCCTTAAACGTGAGCGTACAATCGTGCGCACCCGCCAGATTCGGGTTTCCATCCGAATAACCGTTGATCACAACCGTCGAAAAACCATTCCAACCGCCGGCGTTATAGGTTTTGTCATTGGTTCCGATCAATGTACACTTTTCAAACGTAACATCTGCATATGGAGAATGTGTTTGAAACGCGCACCAGCCCGTCAACGTACTGTTTTGAATGATTAACTTAACGTTCTCATTTTCCGAGGCGATATTCAACGCATAATAGTTAGCCGACAACGTACACCCGTCCATAATTAAAGTAATGGGATTGGAATTGTTGTAAAACGAAATTCCGCGCGTATACGTTCCTTCGGTCGGGCCTTTCAAATTTACATTAAACAGGCGAATCGTTATCGCCCCCGTATTTTCCTGCACATCCAACACCCGATCCGCGCCGCTCGCCGTCGAAATTGTATTGCCGTTGCCAATAATCGTGAGATCTTGCGTTACTTCCAATTTCTGGTTTAACGTTATATTCGCCGTAAGCGATACGTTTTCCCCCGCTGCAACAGCGTCTTTTATCGCTTCTTCCGTTCCGACACTCGTCAAATAGTTCTCGGAGGCAACAATGGAGTTTCCGTTGTTCGTAATGCTATCCGTAAACCACGCGAACGACGTTCCTGCCAACAAAACCGCGCTCAACAACAACGTTGCACACCCCAACAGCAATGCCCACTTGGTTTTTAACATCTCGCGACCTCCTGTGTTCCTTGCACGGCCCCATTAACGCAGCCGTGCGCATCCTCTTCCCGCCTTGTTTTGCCGCTCGCTCCTTATGCCGTCTTCTGCGTTGCGCGAACATTGATGTCAAAACATACCGTTCCGTCTTGCGCCGCGTTGTTGTTCGCATCATCGAGGAAATTCAACGAGATCTCAAACGTCTGCGACTGCTCGTCGCCCGCAAATTCTCCGACCGCAACGTTCACCGCCGTCGATTCGAAAAAGTCCGCTAACGTCCCTTCGTAAACCGTCGCGCTGTCTTTGGTGATCAGAACTTCCACTTGTTCCGCCAACGCTGCCGAATACGGCTCGCCGTCAACCAATACAAACGTCATCGTATAGGTAAAGGGAACAGTCCCGTCGTTTACCAACTCCAACGTCGCCCGCTGCATCAAACCGGGAGCAAAATTGTCCGTCTCAAATACCTTCGTTCCGCCCGCGCGCAGATCGACACGGTTTTCATCCAGCTTCGATACGACGTCGCCTTGTTCATCGTATTCCGTATAGGAAAGCGTCGTTCTGTACAACCCGACCTTCAACGTGCCGGACTCTAACCGATTGTTCACGCTCGCATTGTCGCTAAATAGCGCAAACGTCGTACCCAACAACATCGCTACCATCAAGCCCAATATGATCACTGCAGCCAATAAAACTTTTGATTTCCTGTTACCCATCGTTTATTCCTCCTTTCCCTCATATTCCGTTTCTCTCAATTTCTCACGCTTGCGCTCGCGTCTGCCTTCACGCTCTTCCACTGCCATCTTATACGCCAGATCCAATGAAAATTTCGCCGCCGCCAACATCCGCTCGTCCGTGATGCGCAGCTTCAAAGGCTTCGGCTTGATCGCGCCGATCTTCTCTTCCTTGGAATAATCGCGCAGCTCGCTGTTGATCATATAACATTCGCACTGCACTACGTCGTTCTTGATCTGCAGACGGAATATCCGCTCCTGCCCGAGCTTCGCTTTGTGCTCGCGCTCGTTCACCGAATAGCTGATATCCGGATAGGACTGCGCTTGCGCTGCCAATTCGTCAAAATACCGCCGCTCTTCCGCCGGCAATGCAAAATACAGCTCTTCCAAAGTCTTGTTGCCGCCACGCTCGAATACAACCGCATTTTCACCCAAAGGTTCTGTGATATATTGCGAATTGTCCGCCTCTTCTTTCGGTTCCTCTGCCGCAACCGCCGCTTCTTCCATCGCCGGCGTTTGCGGTTGCTCTACATTCACCGGGATCAAATCCGCTTCGTTCAGAAAATACGTCTTTCCGCCAATCTCTACTTCGATTTGCTTGGCTCGCTCTACTTTTGCAGAACGCACCGTAATCACGATCAGCCAGACCATTGCCGCTAGCATCAACACTACCACTACGCTTAAATATATCGCAAGCAATATATCCATAACCCTTCCTCCTATCTTTCTTTTCTATCCTCTTCCTCTTGCAATCCCTGCATCATTCCTGCCCTTCCTGCAAGCCTACGCTCAATTGCACGCTGAATTCCCCTTTCTTGCCCTGCGCTTCATTCCCGACATCAAGCCCGATTTTGTATCGAAACGTTATGTTCGACCCGTCTTTGACGTCCGCTTTGTACTCCTGCCCGAAACACTCTTCCAGCTTGCCTTCGCAAACCGTCTTCCCGTCTACCTCGATCTCGATCTCCAGCCATTCGTACAGTTCCGTTTCCGCTCCCTCTCGCAGTGAAATTACCAACTCGCTCGAGAGATTCCCCTTCAATACATAATTTGCTTGCGTCTCTTCTCCCGGCACCATGTTCTTGCATTCAAACGTCAATTCTTGGCTGCCGCCTTCCTCAAGCCGCAATACATCTCTGTCCGACGTAAACACTACGACGAATACTACGCCGCTGAATACTATAAACGCGAACAAAATCACGATCAGGATTATGTTCCTTTTCAACATTCGCTTCGTCGCCCTCCCTTTTCTCTTATTCGCTATTGCGTATCCCTTAATTTTTATGTCATTTATTTTATACCAATCTAATTATAGCAGACATTTTTTATTTTTGCAACCCCTATCTCAAAATTTGTTGTCAAAATTTATTATTTTCATCTTTGTCGGACTTTTTTCAAAAAATGAAATCACTTCATCTTTCCGTTTGAGCTTTGTAATATCGACGAAATGAGCTTATGCCGCCGATCCCGCCTTCTCTGCCTTTTGGAATACTTCGATTGTCCTGCGCGCTTCAACTGCGCTTTTCCAACAGAAACATGCGGCTCATCACGCTTCCGCTGTTTTCCGCCGCCGTCTTGAAATCGTACCATTCCCGCAAGGGAAGGTCGGCGTTCATCAGAAAATCCCCGCCGGCACACCACGCCTTCCCGCCGCGTTCCTTGATTTCGTATATCGCCGCCGCCCGCAATCCCTTGAACCGTATATCGGCATACGGCGCGCAGATCGGATTGCGCATTCGGTTTACGACCGCGATCGCTCTGTTTTTATCCTTGGAAACAACCATAAATCCTTCCGTTTCCTTGCCGTGCAGCCGATAATAGTCGCCGTATTGCAACAGTTTGCGGTTCTCTTTATAGAACGACACCTGCTCCGCGATCGCCTGCCGATCCGCCTCGCTCAACGCCGTCAGATCCAGCTCGTATCCCAATACCCCGCAGGCGGCTATATTATATCGCGCAGACAGCGGGTTCGTATTGCCCGTCTGATGGTTCGGACACGCCGAAACATGCGCCCCCATCGTGCTCTGCGGATAGGCGTACGACGTCCCCTGCTGTATGGCGATACGCTCCCGCGCATCGGTATCGTCGCTCGTCCAATACTGCGGAAAATAACACAGGTTCCCTAAATCATATCGCCCGCCTCCGCCGGCGCATCCTTCAAACAACACGTTCGGAAATTTTTTGACCAGCTTCGCTACCACCCTGTAATATCCCAACATGTATCGATGGAAATATTCCCCCGCCACGATGCCCTTTCCGTAACAATCGGTCATGCTGCGGTTGAAATCCCACTTGACGTACTCCGCTCCGCTGCGCGCTATCACATCGCTGATCGCTCGCACTACATAGTTTTGTACCTTTTCGTCCGCCATGTTCAGCATCAACTGATTCCGCATGCGAACAGGCGCGCGCCCCGGTATTTTCATGGCATAGTTGGGATGCGCGCGGTAAAGATCGCTGTCTTCGCTGATCATCTCCGGCTCCACCCAGATCCCAAACGACATGCCGAGCCCGCGTATCTTCTCCGCCAGCTGCGCCAAGCCCCCGCCCGTCTTCTTTGCATTGTCATACCAGTCCCCCAACGAACTCGTATCGTCGTCGCGATGACCGAACCAACCGTCATCCAGCACAAACAGCTCGATCCCCACTTCCCGCGCCGCCTTCGCGATCGATAACAGCTTCTCTTCGTCAAATTGAAAATATGTACCTTCCCAATTATTGATCAGGATCGGCCGCTCCCGCTTCTTCCATTTGCCGCGCACTATATGTTCCGACACAAACGCATGCATCCGCAAACTCAATTCGTCTTCGTCGGGCGCATAACAGATCACCGCTTCCGGCGCCTGCAACGACTCCCCCGGCAGCAGCTTCCAATCAAACATGAAATCGTTCATGCCGACCAGCACGCGCGTGATCCCGTTCCCGTCCGTCTCGAACGTCTCTTTGTGGTTTCCCGAATAAATCAGATTGCATCCGATCGTCCCGTTCGCGCTTTGCAGCATCACGAACGGGTTGCGCGCGTGCGACGACATGCCACGCTTGGAATCGTTGACAAAAATGCCCCCGTTTATCTCCCGCCGCACACAATGCCGCTCCCGCGCCCACGCGCCTTCCAACGTCGTTACCGTGTACCCGTCTCCAGGCAAATCCATCTGCAAACTCATGAGCCGACGGACGCGTATCTCCTTTTTGCTGCCGTTTACCAGCTTGGACGAAACGACGATCACGTCGCTGTCTTCATAGACGGTATAATACAGATACAGACAAACTTTCGTTCCCGCATCCGTATATTTCAATTCCAGCGTCTTCCCCTCGCCGTATGCGGACGGAAGTCCCTGCACGATCGGCTTCTCCGGCAGAATCTTGCCGTGCGTATAGACAAAATCCGCAGCAAAACCGCCGTCGGCATTCTCAAATACCGCGCCGTACTCCAAATAAGCATCCTTGCCGGGCGTCGAAAAGATTTTTCTGCCGCTGCTCACTCCATCCATTCGCTCCGTTGCGCTGTGCAGCCGCTCTCCGTAATAGATGTATTCCGCTCGCTCCGCATCGATTATCATCGTCGTGCTTGCCGTGTCCATTCGCACGATACGTCCCCTCTTTTTTATCATCGCTCACGCCTCCCTCGCCCGCTCGATTCTTTGCCAAACAGTATACCACACTTCCCGGCCTTTGTATAGCGGATTTCGCATTTTTTTCTGCATTGCCGTTCCGTTGCCGCCGGGTACCGCCCCGATTTATAAAAAACGAACCCTTTGCGCAAAAAAATCGCGCAAAGGGTTCGCCACGCTGCCGTCTTTCGGCTCTTGCTCAAAAATTCTATTCGTAGTCGACGACATTGACCCACTTTTCCAAAAACGCCTGCTCTTGCGGAACCGCCTTCGTCGTCTGGCTCGCCGCCACGATCGGCAACGCCTTTTGAACCAGCTGTTTGGCTATCCCCGTCTTTTCACAGAACAGCTTAAGATATTCTTCCGCAATCGCGTCCTTGCCCTCCAGCTTGAACAGCAAATACGTCCGCGCGGCATCGCAACGCGCATTTCCCTGCGTCGCGTGCGCCCAGTCGATGATGAATTTGCGCCCGTCCGGACTGACTATGATGTTGCCCGGATTGAAATCCCCGTGACAAAGTTTGTCGTGATCGGGCAGCGAATCCAATAAAATATGCAGATCGTATCGCGTCGTTTTGTCAAACCGCGTCGACGATATCTTCCGATGCATTTTGTCCTTCAGCTTCGTCAGCAAGGGTACCTTTTGATCCAATACCTGTACTTGCAGCTCGACAAATTCTTTCAGATATTCCGAAATCTTATCCGGATTTTCATCCATCATCTGCTGCATCGTCTTGCCTTCGACGTAATCCATGATGATCGCCCACTCACCGTTCACTTTTGTTACTTCATGCACCGCCGGAATGTTCAGCGAAGTACCCTCTTCCACGCGCGCAGTATTGAGCGCCTCGTTCAAAACGTCCGACTTCGGATATTCGTCGTTAAACAGCTTGACCAGCGTCTTGCCTTCCCTGTAAATCGTCTTTTTTTCCGTCTTTTGAATGATCTCTGCCATCGTTCTTCCCTCCTTATTTCCCATAATAACATTTCAGATACATCTGCTTGATCTCGCTGATCAGCGGATACCGCGGATTGGCTCCCGTGCATTGATCTTCAAACGCGTGCTCGCACATCTCGTCCAAACGATCTAAAAATGCCTTCTCGTCGATCCCGTATTCCCGAATCGTCTTCTTGATGCCTACGCACTCCTTCAAATCTTCGATCGCCTTGATCAGATTCTTTACCTTCGCGTCGTCATCCTTGCCGCCCAATCCTAAAAATTCCGCTACTTCCGCATACCGCCGCTTCGCCTGCGGATACGCATACTGCGGGAACGTCCCCATTTTCGCGGGAACTTCCGCACTGTTGTACCGTATCACTTCACTGATCATCAGCGCATTCGCAACCCCGTGCGGCAAATGATGGAACGCTCCGAGCTTGTGCGCCATCGAATGGCATACTCCCAAAAATGCGTTCGCAAACGCTATGCCCGCCATCGTTGATGCGTCCGCCATCTTCTCGCGCGCTTCCGGATCGCTCGCACCGTTCTCATAGGCGCGCGGCAAATATCCGAAAATCAGCTTCATCGCCACCAACGCCTGCCCGTCCGTGTACGGCGTTGCCATGATCGAAGCATATGCCTCCAGCGCGTGCGTCAACGCGTCGATACCCGACGCCGACGTCAAACCTTTCGGCATGTTCATCATGAAGTCCGCGTCGATGATCGCCATCTTCGGCAACAGTTCATAATCCGCCAACGGGTATTTGATCCCCGTCGTTTCATCCGTGATCACCGCAAACGGCGTTACCTCCGAACCCGTCCCCGCCGACGTAGGAATCGCTATAAAATACGCCTTCTCGCCCATCTTCGGGAATGTGTAGATACGCTTGCGAATATCCATAAACCGCATCGCCATATCCATGAAATCTACTTCCGGATGCTCGTACAGTACCCACATGATCTTCGCCGCATCCATCGCAGAGCCTCCGCCCAGCGCAATGATCGTATCCGGCTCAAACTCCGCCATCAGCTTCGCCCCTTCCTTCGCACACGCAAGGTTCGGATCGGGCGCTACATTGTAAAAACAACTGTACCGTATTCCCATCGCATCCAGCTTCTCCGTGATCGGCTTGATATAGTTGTTCTTGTATAAAAATTCGTCCGTTACGATAAACGCTTTCTTCTTGCCCATTACCGTCTTCAGTTCGTCCAACGCAACGGGCAGACATCCCTTTTTATGATATACCTTCTCCGGTAAACGCAACCACAACATGTTCTCTCTCCTCTCCGCCAGGGTCTTGATGTTTAATAAGTGCTTCACACCTACATTCTCCGATACGGAGTTGCCGCCCCACGAACCGCATCCCAACGTCAGCGAGGGAGTCAAATGAAAGTTGTATATGTCTCCGATCGCGCCCTGCGACGACGGCATGTTGATCAGCATGCGGCAGGTCTTCATCGCTTCCTGCCATTTCGCGATCTTCTCTCCTTCCGTAACGGCATTGATATACAGCGATGACGTATGCCCGTATCCGCCGTCCGCAATCAACCGCTCCGCCTTCTCCACCGATTCGTCAAAATTCTTCGAACGGTACAGCGCCAATACGGGCGACAGCTTTTCATGCGCAAACGCTTCTTCCAATTCTACGCTCTCAACTTCGCCGATCAGAATTTTCGTCGCCGCATCGACTTCAAATCCGCAAATCTCGGCAATTTTCGATGCGCTCTGCCCTACGATCTTCGCGTTCAACGCACCGTTGATGATCATTGTGTTGCGTACTTTATCTCTCTCTTCTTCGCTCAAAATATGACAACCGCGCTTGATAAATTCCGCTTTCACCGCTTCGTATACGCTCTCCTGCGCGATCACCGACTGCTCCGACGCACAGATCAATCCGTTGTCAAACGTCTTGGAATGAATGATCGAATTGACCGCAACCGTGACGTCCGCCGTCTCGTCTATGATCGCCGGCGTATTGCCCGCTCCTACACCCAACGCAGGCTTGCCCGAAGAATATGCGCTCCGCACCATGCCCGGTCCGCCCGTCGCCAGAATAATGTCTGCCGTCTTCATCAGCGTGTTCGTCATCTCCAACGACGGCACGTCGATCCACCCGATGATCCCTTCCGGCGCGCCCGCCTTAACCGCCGCTTCCAACACCACTTTCGCCGCCGCAATCGTACTGTTCTTCGCACGCGGATGCGGCGAAATGATTATACCGTTCCTCGTCTTTAAGCAAATCAGCGTCTTGAAAATAGCCGTGGACGTCGGATTGGTCGTCGGTATTACCGCGGCAACTACGCCGATCGGCTCCGCCACTTTCTTCGTTCCGTACGCCTTATCCTCTTCGATAACCCCCACCGTCTTTGTGTCTTTATACGTGTTATAAATGTACTCCGCCGCATAGTGGTTCTTGATCACTTTATCTTCAACAACTCCCATGCCCGTCTCCGCTACCGCCATCTTCGCCAAAGGAATCCGCTGATTGTTCGCCGCCAGCGCCGCTGCCGTAAAAATCTTATCCACTTGCTCTTGCGTATACGTAGCAAACTTCTCTTGCGCTCTGCGAACTTGCGCCATCTTTTCCATCAATGCTTCTACAGAATCTACAATCCTTTCGTTCTCCATGTGCCTTCTCCTTTCCTTTATTTTTCATTGTTCAAAATTTCCGCGAGTCGCATCGACAGGATCGCTAACGACGCTGCCATGTCCTCGTTTTTAACCGCTACATTCGACGGCAAAACCAGATTCGCCGGAGCAAAGTTCCAAATCGCTCGTACGCCTCCCTCAATCAACGCGTCCGCCACTCGCTGCGCTTCACCCTGCGGTACCGTTATGATCCCGATCCGTACGTTCAGTCGCTTGACCATCGGTACAATCTCTTCCGCCCCATAAATTCTCACGCCCCCGATCTCGCGCCCGATCAGCTCCGCCGCTGCATCAAACGCCGCCACAATGTTTAATCCGTAATTCTTAAACCCTTCATATCCCACAAGCGCTCGCCCCAGTCCGCCGGCTCCTACCAACACAGCATCCGTTACATTGTCATACCCCAATATCCGGTTAATGTCCGCTATCAACTCCCCTATCTCAAAACCAAGCTTCGGCTTTCCCGCAACCGTACTGATCACCGCCAGATCCTTTCGCACCTGTACGGCGTTTAACCCCAATTCTTCCGCAATCTGCGTAGAGGAAATCGTCTTTTCCCCCGCCTTTTCCTGTTCCTTCAAATACCGCAAATATGCAGGCATCCTGCCGATCGTCGCCTTCGATATGCTCGCCACTTCTCTGTTATTCCCCATTTGCCTTTCCCTATATACTCCCCTCAGCAATTCTTAATCGATAAAAATTTATTGATATCTTTTTATCGATAAAAGTTTATCAATAAATGTCCGCTTTGTCAACTGCTGAAAAATACTTTTTTTTCATATGCGGATTATTAAAATGATCAACGAAGTTTGTTAATTTTTTTCATTCCGATACATTATCTAAAAAAACGCCTTGATTTTCACCTCTTGCCCCTTTCACGAACAGCTTTCCATTTTTATTGTATCTGATTGGTTGCCCTAAAAATTAAAGATCGATTTCTTAAAAAAATAAAAAAACACCGTAAAAACGCTTGCGAAATAGTTTCAAATCTGCTAAAATAGCTAGGCAACTTGAAATTGGGGTGTCGCCAAGCGGTAAGGCAACGGACTCTGACTCCGTCATTCGTTGGTTCGAATCCAGCTACCCCAGCCAAAATGAAAAGAGCTATCATAATTTGATAGCTCTTTTCGCTTTTTACTTAGTATTAAGCGTTAAAATTGATAAATATAATCATTAAATTTACATTTATTATTGATTTGGGACTACTTTTGGGACTGATTTGGGACTAAACCGAGTATTTTGAATGGTGCATTATAGTTCATAATTAAATTTTTCAGCCTCTGATAGAGCATAATTCTCTGAATAATCGGTATATCCTCTGTCAACAGCAGAAGTTTTTAAATTCTCAAAAAAATTACGGAAAGAGGATGATTGCCAAAGGTTTGTTTTGGGTGTATAATAGAAAAAACTATATTTTAGTAGGAAAAGAAACGTAAAGTTTGAAAGAATCATTATCAAAAAACAAAGGAGGGGCGAAATGGCTTATAATGAACTCATTAAAAACTTTGAGAAAATCAGAGCTTATATGAGGGACTTTTATATTTATGGCTTTAAGAGTCGTGATGGTTATGATAAGAAAAGTCTTCGTTCCTATGATGATGAGAGACGCAGAATGGAAAGTTGGCTTGGTGAGCATATGCGTTTTGTTCGTACGCCTGAAGGCAAGAATGTTTTTATTTCCATAGATAGCCGAAGTTCGAATCATAATCCTTTCTATAATGCGTTGAAAGCCAAAAGTTTTACGGATGGCGATATTACTTTGCATTTCATTCTATTCGACATTCTGTATAACGAAAAAGATGCTTATTCACTTACCGAACTGATGAATAAAATAGACGAGGATTATCTTTCTTGTTTTGAAGAGCCGATGGCTTTTGACGAATCTACTCTTAGAAAGAAGCTGAAGGAATATATCGAAGAAGGAATTATTATTTCCGAAAAGCGAGGTAAATATCTTCTTTATCGCAGGGCAAAAGACGTTAAAATAGACAATATTTATGATGTTATTGATTTTTATTCCGAGATAGCGCCGTGCGGTGTGATAGGTTCTTTTTTGCACGATAAAGAAGGTAAGCACGACGAAGTATTTGCTTTTAAGCATCACTATATAACCAGTGCCATTGATAGTGACGTATTGTGTTCGTTGTTTTTAGCAATGCAAAGCAAAAGTGTTGTTACCTTGCACAATTTAAGCAGAAAATCGACGGAGCCGAGAAAGAACAGAGTAGTACCGCTTAGAATACATATCAGTGTACAGGACGGTAAGCAATATTTGATTGCGTATCAACCAGATTTTAACAGTATTAAATCGTTTCGAATAGACTATTTGTCGAATGTTAAAATCGAAAAACCTACACCTCGTTTTGATGAGCTTAGAAAGATGCTCGACAATATGGAATCAAAAATGTGGGGCGTAGGTTGTCGTGGCTGTTTAAGCAGGGAAGAACGTCTTGAGCACGTTGAATTTACCATTCAAATAGAAGAAGACGAAGAGCATATTGTCAGACGTTTGCAGAGGGAAAAGAGAATCGGCAGAGTGGAGAAAATTGACGATTATACCTATCGTTTTATTGCAGACGTATATGAAACGAGTGAACTTATACCTTGGATAAGAACTTTTATTTGTAGAATAAAGAAATTGAATTTTTCGAATCGTACGATAGAAAATAAATTTAAGCAAGACATTGAACAAATGTATAAGATGTACGGTATTGAGGACGGAGGGGAAACGAATGATATTTAGTGAACTTTATTCGGCATATTACAATACCGTTGCTAAAATTATTAAAGAAATTCTTCGTGGGACTGTTGATAATAATTCTATCCACAAAATTATTCAAGATAATGCGTTTGAAGAAAGTATGATCAATATTCTTCCTGCGATTCAAAAAGAGAAATGGCAATTGATTACGAGAAAATATAAAACGCCTATTCGGCACATTCCGACAATGCCTTTGACGATGCTACAAAAGCGTTGGTTGAAAGCAATTTTGATGGATGAACGGATAAAATTGTTTGATATTCAAATAGAAGGGCTTGAAGACGTTGAACCTTTATTCACCAAAGAAGATTATCGCGTCTATGATAAATATGCAGACGGGGATAATTATGAAGATGAAGAATATATTAAAAGGTTTAGAGTTCTTCTTTACGCGGTCCATAATCAATTGCCTGTAAAAGCGGAAATGACAAACAGAAAAGGAAATATAGTTTATGCGAAGTTTATTCCCCAGAAAATTGAATATTCCGAAAAGGATGATAAATTCAGAGTTCTGACAAGTAGTTGTCGGTATATAACGACCATAAATCTTGCGAGATTAACAAAATGCAGTTGGTATGAAGAACCGTTTAAGATAAAATCGGTACAAAGAGAGAGGACTCGTGCGACTCTTACGATAATGGTAAAAGATGAACGAAACGCATTAGAAAGAACGATGCTTCATTTTGCTCATTTTGAAAAACAAGTAGAAAAAATCGATGAAAAAAACTATAAGGTAATTATCAGGTATAATAGTGATGATCAATCGGAAATGGTGATTCGTGTTTTATCTTTCGGACCGCTTGTAGAAGTTGTTGAACCGACCGATTTTAGAGAATTGATCAAAAATAAATTAAAAAAACAGAAAAATTGCGGACTCAAATGATGAGTTCGCAATTTTTTTTCCGTGCAAACAGAAAAAAATGTTGTTAAAATAGAATTACGAAAGACGCAGACAGCAACTTTTCAGCAAATGACTTTTAATCATTCAGGCTATGCGGGAAACCGTAAACTATGCGTCTTGAAAAGCAAAGACACCTACAGCATTTTTTTGCTCCATTTTTTATTGAGGGGAAGGCAAATCCCCTCGGGTGTCTTGTAAAGAAACAATAAAGATGCGTACAGCAAAACATAAAGACATTGATCCTAAAAGGATGCTTGGCTCGTAACCAAGAGTTTGTAGAGTTGAAATACTCTATATGTTTCGTAAAAGGCATCTTGTGAAAGGCACATACAGCAATTATGATTAGCAAAGAGGTTAATGCACGGAATGTAAAGTTCCGGACGCGGGTTCGAGTCCCGCATCAATTGTGCCTTGCTTTATTCAAAATAATTGGGAAAGGAGAGAGAGTATGCTGCAATATCTTAAAGAAGAATCAAATAAGGTTTATACGGAAAACGGCGCAGTAACAAATGAAAGTACCGGCGATTTTTGCCTTGACTTGTTTGCCACCATTGGCGCTATTCGCAAAGCAGAAGACGGTGAAATTGTATCACGCTTTGTGCGGGCATATACGGAGAACAAAGATATTGCAACGAAAATCCTGTTCTTTGCTCGTGATATAAGAGGCGGACTTGGTGAACGCAAAGTGTTCCGCGTTATTCTGAAATGGCTTGCTTATCATGAGGCAGATACTGTTAAAAAGAATCTTCCTTATGTTGCGGATTACGGTAGATTTGACGACTTGCTTGTTTTGATGGGTACGCCCTGTGAAAATGATATGTTGGCGGTTCTTAAAGAGCAATTTGATGCGGATATAAAAGCATTGAAAGATCAAAAGGCAGTATCTTTACTTGCGAAATGGCTTCCTTCGGTAAATGCTTCTAATAAAGATACCATTATGACGGCTAAGAAAATTGCTAAATATTTTGGCATGAGCGAATCAACTTATAGGAAATCGCTTTCTTCTCTTCGCGCATACATAAAAATTATAGAAAACAATCTTCGTGAAAAAGACTATACTTTTGATTATGAAAAACAACCTTCCAAGGCTATGTTTAAGTATAGAAAGGCTTTTGCTCGCAATGATGCGGAAAGGTATAGTGATTTTATCCGTAAAGTGGAAAAGGGCGAGGCTAAATTAAACGCTTCAACGCTTGCTCCTTACGAATTGGTTGAACCTTTTATGCAAGGGAGTTGGCTGAGAGACCTCACTAAGGAAGAGCAAGCGTCCATCAATGCGGCTTGGAATTCTCTTCCTGACTATGGTTCAGACGAAAATGCGATTGCGGTAATTGATACGTCAGGTTCGATGTATTGCACAGGGAAACCTACTCCTGCGTCTGTTGCTCTTTCTCTGGGGATTTACTTTGCGGAACGGAATAAGGGATATTTTAAGAATCATTTCATTGAATTTTCTCAAAGGCCTCAACTGATTGAGATCAAAGGTAAAACTTTTGCCGAAAAGCTTCGTTATCTTGCAACTTTTAATGAAGTGGCAAATACGAATATAGAGGCAGTTTTTGATTTGATTTTAAAGGCGGCGGTCAAAAATAAATTACCGCAAAGCCAATTACCTTCTAAACTTTATCTTATTTCGGATATGGAATTTGATATGGCTGTAGAAAATGCGGAACTTTCTAATTTTGAGAATGCTAAAAAGAAATTTGAAGAAAAGGGATATAAACTTCCTAATATTGTATTTTGGAACGTGGCAAGCCGTAACAAGCAGCAGCCTGTTACAAAAAATGACAACGGCGTAATTTTAGTGTCCGGTTGCACACCCAGGCTATTCTCTATGGTGGCAAGCAGTGAAGTAAATCCTCTTGTATTTATGATGGAAGTCATTGAAAGCGAACGATATGCAAAAATTGTCGCTTGAAATACAGGAGGGGCATAAATATTAAAAGGAAAAAAGAATCTTCGTAGTATTATGCGCCAAGGTTATTTTTTCGCCATTCCTTGATGTTACTGTGACATACGCAAAGTCATCAGGTTTTACCAACAAATATGGTGTTAAAGATACTCCCTCCATATCCGCTTTGGTCTCGATAAATTTTTTTTGGATAGAAATACCTTTTACATCCTCAAGAGAATATAAATTGTCGGTATTTTTATCTTCCGATAAACCAATAAGCTTACCGAGCTTTATCTTAGTCAATGCCATATCCAATCCCCTTAAACGCTTCTTCAAGCATTTTCTGCGACTTCTTTTCCTCATCAAGAATATCCCGCATTTCCTGCTGAATACGGTTCATTTCTGCTTTGAAATCGATATCTAAGTCGTGATCGATAAACTCGATATATTTGCTCGGAACAAGGCTCCAATTATTTTCTTTGATTTCTTCTATACCAACACTGCGATAAAACTCAGGGAAAGCATAATTTTCCCCGTCCGTTCCTTCGCTTTGCCATGTATGGTATATATCCGCCGCCTTTTGAATCTGTTCACTGCTTAGCAATACTTTCTTCTTGCCTTCCCCTTTCACCGGGTTTTCCGTCCAGGTGCGCAAATCCATAAACAGAATTTCGTGTTCGCGGTTGCGAAGAGTTCTGCCGTGATATTTCCCACCTTTTTTGTTCTGGTTCAATATCCAAAGCGTAACGCTTATATCCGTTGTGATAAATAACTCACGGGGAAGAATGATAATCGCTTCAACTTTGTCATTCTCAATGAGTTTTTTTCGAATCTGAATTGTATCGCTATCGCCTAATGCACCATTTGCAAGCAAAAATCCTGCAACGCCTTGGTTAGCCCTTAAATGCGAAAGGATATGAAGAATCCACGCATAGTTCGCATTACTTTCGGGCGGTATTGCATAGTCGGCCCAACGGGAATCATTATTCAAATTACTATTATACCACCCTTCCAAACGTTTTGTGGCTTATCTTATTGACTTCATCAACAATCTTTTTGATGTCATTAGGTGCCAAATTACGAGTGGTGAAAGTACCTTCAACAAAACAGCCTTTTAATTGTTTGCTATTCGTAGCAATGCTTTGCAGCGCTGTATCCAAAGCGACATTCAGTTTTGGCGCAGGTGTGTTGATAATCGTAGGCCATCTCGCCTCTAATGGAAGATTATATGTCCCGTCCGTAAATGTTGCATCATCGAAAAATGCCGCAATGATTTCTTCATCATCGGGATCAAGCCCCTGCTCGATCAGATCTTCACGAAGTTTTGCAACGCCGTCCTCATACTTTTCGCCAATAAAGCGCAAAAACACGAGTGTTAACATCATATCGCGCTTTTCAAAAAACGAGCCGGAATTACGCGCTTGCCTCAAAATATCCCGACACTTAAATAAAATTGAATCCAAATTGAGTTTTTCTTCCGTTTTTTTCTTTGCCATTTTACACAAGTTCCTTGTCTATATTTTATAATAACGTTGATTACGGTTTGTTGGATTGTTTGGATCAGTCATAGCAATCAACCCTGCTTCCAGAGCCGGTTGCAGATAATTTTTACGGAAAGTAAGCCTTGACTTTAAGCCCAGTTTTCCCATAAGTTCTAATGCAGACATCGGGTAGGTCTCTATTACCGACATTAACGCCTTAATCTGATTGCTGACATGAATTTGATGATTGTGCGTATCTTTTACAATTTCTTCAACGGCTTTTTTGATTACGCCGAGCATAAACAATATAAATTTGTTTGACTTTCCTTCTGAAGTCGAAAGCCCTATTGCCTTGTAATACTCTTCCTGATTATCCTTAATGATACTCTCAATCGGCACCCATTCAAAAATCGGTTTCCAACTTGCAAGCAGCGCAGTCTGCCACAGCCTTCCCGTTCTACCATTGCCATCTCCGAAAGGATGAATAAACTCAAATTCATAGTGAAACACGCTTGAGCGAATCAGCATATGCACCTTACTGTTTTTCAGCCAATCAAATAACTGAATCATGAGATCAGGCACCATTTCTTGCGGTGGAGCGACATGAATCACTTTTCCCTGCTCGTTAAATACTCCGACCGAGCTGCTCCTCAACTCACCTGCATCGAGTAGCAATCCGTTCATCATTATACCGTGCGCCTTTTTCAAATCATCCAAAGAAAACGGATCAAATTCAGGAAGTTTTTTGTAAACGTCAAACGCGTTTTTTACCGCAACAATATCACTTTTAGGGCCAAGGACATGCTTACCGTCGATAACATCCGTCACTTGTTCCAAAGAAAGGGTGTTGTTTTCAATGGCAAGCGAAGACTGAATGGACTTTATACGGTTTACCCTACGTAAGCGCGGCAATCTTTCCAAATCGTTTATATTGCTCAATCTTCCTAAATTTTCCGTGATTTCAGATGCAAGCTCCAACATCTCTTCGGTAATGTCATAAGGAGGAATATATTTATCCATATTCACCTCAAAGAAATCAAATCAAATACATTATAGCAGGTATTTTTCCAAAAGTCAATTCTTGTATGTTTTCTTATTTGTTTTGATGGATGCTTTTATAAATTAGAACTGTGAGCCTTGCTTGTCATAGACAAGAAAAATTGTGCCGAAAAACATATAAGAGTGAAATAAAGCGTTTTAGGCCTTGTTATATTATTCCATAAAAATAAAAATACGTTTTATACCTACAGGATTAAGAAGTAAGCTAAACTGGTGGAAATAAAACGTATATTAAGTAAACCAATAAAAAAGTCATATATTCACTGTTATTTATAGATAGAATAAAGAAAAACGGACAGATCATAATATTCTGCCCGTTTTTGTTATTATGAATAAATTCTTTTTGAATTCCCCAAAACAGAAATAAATAAAAATAAAGTACTATTTTGAATAAATTACAGGCGATGCCATTCCGGGTTTTCTATATTTTGCAGGGATAGTTTTTCCTATAAATAATTGTCTTACTTCATCTATTGCGACTTCCCCTATAAATTCAAAGCGACCATCCACGTTCCCATCATTATCCCACTTTTCAGCCTCACGCCAACACTTCACCTTGTACACTTCTTTTACAACGCCTTCAATGACAGACAAAACATACGGATATTTATTAACCGTATCAAATTTGACTCGCCAACAATGGCGTGTTGCATCATAAAGATTACCCCCACATGCGTTTACTCGTGCGTAAGAAGTTTTTATTATTATATAATTAGGCGTTAAAGGGAAATTTGCATCATCTAAAAAAGATACTTCTTTCGACTTCGATGGAGCAATTTTTACTGTATGGGTGTTTAATTCTTTACTATTTTTAACTATCTTAATTTCATAATCTTTTAAAGCTATGTTTATTTCTTCTTCTGTATATTCATTTCGTAAATAATCTTTTAATATATTTGAAACAAACTCTTCATTGACTTTATTTCGTATTTCAACAATTTTTCGTTTAGTCTCCAATTTTTTTCTTATAAAGTCTTTGATCGCGTTTTCGTTGAAAGCCGATTTTGTTAGCAAATCAATAAAAGCCACTCCATCCTGATTATCCTTAACAAAATCAATTTCAACTTTGTAAAGTTCATTTGCTGAATAGTCAAAATAACAGAAAAATATTTTGTGACAGATGATAACCCCAATTGAAAGATTTAATAATTTTAAATAACTTTTTAATTGCTCTTCCATCTTGCTATCAAAAACAAGATTATATTGTTTTAATTCAACATCAACCAAATCTTTTCCATTATTTCTTAAAATAATATCAGGAATTACCCTTTGACCTGATCCAATAACCATACTTCTTTGACTTTCTATTTCACCAAATAATTTCTTATATTCAAATAATTCAGAAAAATAGTTTTCCCACTCTTTTTGTATAACGCCTTCAGCTGAATTGTATAACAAATTATACTTTTCTACTATGTAATTCCATTTCGTTAATGAATCCATACTCTTATCTCCTAAACCCATAATTGATATTCTGTAATAGTTATATCTTTTTTATAAGTTAAAGTCAAGGTAGTATCTTTTATAAAAACAAATCTCAATATAATTAAAAACGGACAGAGCCTAATGTTCTGTCCGTTTTTTGTTCCTTAAATCTAAAAATATTTTTTAAACCATAAAAAACTAATAATGCAAATTGTATATCATTGTAAAGCTTTTACTTTTTCGCCACTTAAAGGAATCAAGTTTAAAGGATCTGTAATTTGTGAAATGAAAGAAATTTTAGGTTTTGCATAATTAAAGCACATTCACACTTCCTTCCACAAAAAACGAACTTTCAGTTTCTTCTTCGATTGTTAAATCAATAAGTTTATTTAATTATCCAAATAAATCGTTCTAAATCATTACGACCGTATGTAGCGATTATCATTTTCTTTTATGATCATTGCATATGGAATTCCTGCTTCATCCAATCCTATTAGCATAAAACACATTTCTGTTTTGGCACCATATACAACCATCTTTATGCCACGTAATTTTTATAGAGCGTTGAAACCTCTTCAAATTCGAGGGTATCCTTTTCAACCAGGGCAGCGGCAAGTTTTTCTACAAAGTCCCAGTTCTTTACGAGTATTTCTTTTGCTCGCTCATAAAACCGCGTAAGCATCGAACTTCTCTCTGCAACAATTCGGTCATTTTGATTTTCGGATATGAGACTGGAACGGCTTCTCGGATAAAACAAGTCGAATCCGCTTATCGCGTAACTTTTGATAAACCGTTCGACAATGCCAGAGGCACGGTCAATATCCGAACTTGCACCGACGTCCAGTCTACCGAATTTTATTTCCACGGCGGCTTTTCCAGCAAGGATTGCAATCACCCGTTCTTTCATACGCTCGTAAGAACCGAAGTAGTTTTTATCCTGAAACAATTGAATGATTCCGCGAACGTCGCTCTTGCAGGGACGTACAGAAATCAAGCCCACGCCTTCGGGGGCAAAGGACAGGGCAACGGTGGCGTGCCCTGCCTCATGGAATGCCGCTTCTTCTTTCATTTCGATAGAAGTGTCGTTTACCCATTCATCTGCTTGAAAGACATTTCGCAAAACGGCGCGAACGATATCTTCTTTGTGAATTTGCGCTTCATTTCTATATCCTGCATAAATTCCCGCATCGTTCAACACCGATTCGAGAACGGCGCACGAATTGCCTTCCAACATCCTTGCAACGCTTTCGGGATTTACATCATTAGCGACTTTTTTGTCTTTTAGATAGTAACGAATGATTTTGGCCGCTTCCTGCAAATTGGGTGTGCCAATTTCGATGATACGGTCAAATCTACCTGCTCGCAGGAGGGAACGAGGCAAATCACTGATGTCGTTTGCCGTTGCGACAATAAAAACTTCAAAGCCTTTTACGGCATCAATTCCCGATTGAACAGCAATCAATTCTTCAGGATTACAAATGTCTTCATCGGATGCAAACTTATCCAAATCGTCTAAAAATACGACGGAGGGTGCATTTTCTTTTGCTGCTACAAACGTATTGCGGATACTATCTACAAAAGCGCTGTTGGATTTATCCTTTCGGCAGATAAAACTTTTTCTGCTCATCTCTTCCACGAGCGCGGTCGCCATCAAAGTTTTACCCACCCCGGGCACACCGTGCAAGAGGACGCCTCTCGGCAAAGCAACGCCCAAATTCCTGTATTTTTGAGAGTTCTTTACAATGTCGCAAAGTTGCATCAATTCATCTTTTTCCTTCTCGTAGCCAATAACCTTTTCAAATGCGTTCATATCTGATACCTCTCTGTTTTTTCCCCAATAAAGAGTAGATCTGCAAAAATAGAAGAAGCCCCATCCGTGACGATGGGGCTTTGTGTTTGTTGTATAATCCCATCGTTTCAAGCATTAGCACCTTAATTTTTTCGATTAGGTTGCTGTATGGTCACAGGGCTTGTCCCTCACATACTCTTTATAGGGGCCCTATTATATCGATTTGAAATAAAAAAATCAACTAATCCACAGATATTTTGTAAAACCATCAAATTAAAATTTTTTAATTGTATACATTAGTATAAGCAACTAAAAAATCTATTAAAGAAGTCTTTAATTTTTCACATACTGATAGACCTGCAGAATAAAAAGTACAAACTAAATGTAGATACTGAACTTTATAAGCTATAACTATTTATCTAGTTATCTAGTACTTTATTGAGTACGTATTAAGTATTATTAATATATAATAATATAATATATATTACATTGCAGTGTTTTGAAAAAACAAACGATGGGAATTAATGCAAAAAAATGTGGCTTTTTATATGGTTTGATAGGGAAAAACTAGTATTTTTTACAGATTTTTTATAATAGGAAAAGCGAAAAACACAGGAATTTTTGTCAACACCTCATTATGATTTTAACCTGATTCAAGATTTTATAATTATCTGAATAGTCTTCTATAATACAAAAATATAATCGCGATTTACAGCATAGAAAAACTTTGAATTCAACAGAGATAAGTTGGCATTAGAAAGTATGCGTCCGTTGCATTTGGGAGTGATTTCGAAGTAGAATGGTTGATAAATAAAAATATACTATATATAGTGTAACAATATAAAATATTACACCATATATTGTATATATCGATACTCCAATCGGACTCTGACTCCGTCATTCGTTGGTTCGAATCCAGCTACCCCAGCCAAATTTCGGCACTTTTTAGCGAAAAAAAC
>CALVYJ010000133.1 GCA_944372075.1 uncultured Clostridia bacterium
TTTTGTTGATTCTTTTCTTCCTTGACATAAAAAATATGCACCTCCAAAAGTGTCCAACTTTTGGGGTGCATATCAAATCCGGAAGGCGCTTCATATTCGACCATCGTTATCGATGACCTGCGCGTATACGAAGGGTTTATTGCGGGCATTTCCGAAGAAGATTTTACGGAGGTAAAAAAGGAAGACGCCTCCTATCCTGTCGGTGAACTGACGAAAAATGTGTCAGATTTCGAAAACAAAAATATCAGTGCCGGGTTTATCAGTGTAAGCGGCGATCAGATAGAGGCGAGTTTGATCGGGAAAGGGCATATCAACGGCAGATATTCGGTAAAGGTAAAAAATCTGAAAGACGATTTTAATTCGATGCTGTTTTCAGGAACAAGTGCGGTATTGGCGGATCATACAGTCTATACGTTGCAATTCCGCACAAAGATTCTGACGAACGTGCAGGAAGATGCATATTTTTATGTGATAGCCAAGCGCAGCGAAATGGTCGGCTGGACGACATTGAAATATAAATTGAATGCCGCGGGAGATGCGATTGAAATTGTCGGAACGGAGGGCTTTGTACAATATACGGTGCAAAAGCACACGGATTACTATGATCTGACTTTTACCTTTGATACGGGCGATTACGATAATTATTATTTCGATATCGGTGCAAACGGGGTCTGTGAGGCGGTGTATGACGATTTCCGTTTGTTCAGCGGCGGACTTGCCGAAGATTATGAAACCGAGGCTGTGGCGGAAGAATATGTACGCCCGCTTTCCGCAAAGGATTATGAAGTGAAAGACAGTTATTATCTGGGCAGAGAAATCGTGATCAGCTTGTCCAATTTGTTTTTGAACAGCGAAAATATACCTCTGGAATATACGTGTGAAACGGAGGGTGTTACATTTACGGCGACTTCATTTAAATTTTTGCCTGCATCCGTCGGAGAATATACCGTTACAATTTCAGCAAAGGCAACGGATGGCGATGAAACGGCTTCGATAACATTGAATTTCAATATCGTTGAAGAACCTGCAGTCGAACCTGAAACGGGGTGTAGTGCGGGTATAGGGCTTCCCGGTCTGGCTGCGGCACTGCCGATCTTATTGGCAACAGTTTTTGTCACAATAAAAAAAAGTAAAAAGGAAGTTCGTTAAATGAAAAAAATTATTTGTATTCTATTGGCAGTATTGTTGTCTATTGTTTGTTTGAGTGCTTGCGAAACGAAGGAGTTTTTGGGGGACGATGATCTCAGCGGGATCGTCACGGATCCGGAACTGGAAGTGGAACTCAAATTCAGATATTGGTCCGGAACCAATGATAATTTTATCATGGAGCAAATCATATCGGAGTTTGAGGAACAGAATCCGAAGACAAAAATCAACAAAGAATTTTCAACGGGAAATTATTTCCCTACGCTGTTGACCGATTTTGCCAGCGGAATTGAGCCGGATGTATTTTTTATGCAGCCTTCCGAAATGGCTACGTTTATTGATTCCGGATATTTGATGGCATTGAATTATTTTGTGGACAATTCGGATGTCTTCACAAAAGAGGATATGTGGGAGTTTAATGATCAGGTTTTCCGGTATGACGGGACGCAATACGGACAAGGCAATACATATGGACTGATCAAAGACTGGTCGCCGGATTTTATGTTGATTTACAATAAGGATCTGATCGATTATGCCAGGGCGCATGTGGATCCGGATTTGCCTGAAATCAGCAGTACGGAACCGATTACTTGGGATGATTTTGAAAATATCGCAAAAGCGGTGAATCAACTGGGAGAAGGCGAATATGCAGAATACAGTAAATATAAGGAAGGAGTGTTGAGTGCGCCGTACAAAGGCACGATCATGGACTTTAACCCTTATGAACAGATGGCACAGTTTATAGTGCAGAACGACGGCACATTGTACAGTGAAGATTTTAAGAGTGTGACGTTAGACGATCCGAATACAGTGGCGGCAATCGAAAAATTTGTTGAATTGCAGTATGGTGATGATGCGGCGGCTCCGTTTGTTTCGTCGATGCAGGATTCCACGGCACTTACTGAGTTTGCAAGAGGAAAAGTGGCGATGATTATGTGCGGAAAATGGTTTTTCACATCCTATCCGTTCGGCGTGGATTTTGATTACGGAGTTGCGCCTCCTCCCATGCCGGAAGGAAAAACCACTCCTGTCGCAATTTCAACGGGACTTGTTGGAATGGCTGCTTCATCCGGAACGCAGTATACGGACAGAGCGTGGGATTTTATTGAGTTTATGATGACGCGCGGACAAGAGATTTTGGCTGAAAACAACTATAATATTCCCGGGAATAAGACAATAGCAAACCAGATGTTTGAAGACGCTTCCGATCCTAAAATGAAAGAGATCAATGATGTATTCAAATATATGATGAACAATAATTATATTAAGACGGTCCCGTTGAATCCATATATGTCTAATACGCAATTCAACGGTACTATGAAAAATAAAATAGAGGCCGTGCTCGATGATCAGCTGACTCTCACGCAGGCATTGGGCGAGGCCAAGCAGATACTGGAACAGATCATAAGCGATGTGGCTTATTAAAGCGGCGGAGGGAGAAATATGCAAACAGCGAGGTTGAAAAGCAGAATAAAAGCAGCAGAAACCAAAAAGTTTTTTATCTATATTTCTCCCTGGCTTATCTGCTTTTGTGTGTTTGGAATTGTACCTTTGGTTTTTTCTCTTTACATATCATTTACACAATACAACATTTCCCGGCCGCCCGTTTGGTGTTGGTTCGATAACTATGTGCGTATTTTCCAGGATTTTGCGTTTAAGAAGGCAGTGATCAATACCACGTTGTATGTAGTCATTAAGGTTCCTTTGATTATGATATTGTCCTTGGCGGCTGCCTTGCTGTTGAACGGTAATATCAAGGGAAAATCGGCTTTCCGTCTGTTGTTTTATTTTCCGGCTGTCATGCCGGCGGTGGCAAGTGTAATGGTATGGGTATTCATTTACGAATACGAGGGCGGGTTGTTGAATATGTTTCTTGGGATCTTCAACATCGAGCCGGTACAATGGTTTGATACAAAACACGCCCTCGGTTCCATTATATTGATGTCGCTTTGGGGGATCGGCCCTGGAATGGTCATTTATTTGGCGGCTCTGCAAGGCGTTCCGCGCGTTTATTATGAGGCTATAGAGATCGACGGCGGCAACAGATTTGACTCATTTGTCAATATTACGCTGCCCATGATCAGCCCTGTTTTGTTGTACCAATTTCTTATGAATTTGATCGCGGGAATACAGATTTTTTCTGAGATCTATCTTGCGACGGGCGGAGGGCCGAACAATGCGACGATCTCGCTTAATCTTTTGATTTACCAGTATGCGTTCAGCAATCCGATACGGATGGGACTGGCGTCTGCATTGGCATGGGTTTTGCTGGCTGTTACGTTAATTTTGTCATTGGTTACCTTCAAGGTAAGCGATAAGTTCACATATTATGACGGGAAGTAAAAGTATATGGGAAATACGGTAAAGATCAAAAAGTTCTCTTTAAGGGCGCTGCTGTATATTGTGCTGGTTCTTTGGGCGTTTATACTTTTTATTCCATTTGCGTGGATGTTATTGGGATCTTTTAAAACAACAGAAGAAATCACGGAAATGGGATCCATATTTCCGTCGCAGTTCAATTTTGACAATTATGTGGATGTGTTTTATCGGATAAATTTCATGCAGATGATAATGAATACAGCCATTATTACGATTTGCGGAACGATTGTGCAAGTGGCTGGTTCGATTGTAGTCGCCTATGGTTTTGCGCGTTTTCAATATAAGTATAAAAACGTGTTTTTTATGGTATTGCTGGCAACAACCATGCTGCCTTGGGTCGTAACGATGGTGCCGTCTTATGTTATTTATGCCAAGATCGGATGGGTCAACACCTATCTTCCGTTTATTATTCCTTCGATGGGAGGGAACGCCCTGTACATATTTATGACGAGGCAGTTTATAATGGGGATTCCGAAAGATCTTGATGAAGCGGCAACGATTGACGGGTGCAATTCCTTTCGGATACTTCTGCAGATATTGGTTCCGCTGATGTTGCCTGTCATTGCAACGATCACGATCTTTTGTTTTGTCAATTACTGGAGCGATTTTATAGGGCCGAGCATCTATTTGCGCACACAGACGAAGTTTACGATCTCGCAGGGGTTGCAGATGATGAAAAATTCCATGACGGAAAGAACGCCATGGAATGCGATAATGGCGGGAAGCGTAATGTTTTCGATCCCGATGATAATTGTATTTTTCTCGGCACAAAAGGCATTTGTCGAGGGTGTTGTTACAACAGGCCTGAAAGTTTAGTCAGAGGATGTAAAGGGTGTGGTATCAAAGAATTTGGGAGAGATGCCTTTTATATTTTTGAATTCTTTTGAAAAGTGCAGGGGGTTGGAATAACCGACCATAGCGGCTACGGTCGTAATGGAATATTTTTTTGTGGCAAGCAATTCACAGGCTTTATTTATTTTGTATTCTATGATGTATTTTTGCGGCGGGATGCCAATAATTTTTGTAAAGATTCCGCTGAAATAGTTAGCGTTGAGCCCTAAATTATAAGCTATATCCATAATACGAATGGGTTCGCTGTAATGCTGCTGTATGTATTGTATGGCATTGTGGACATAAGATGCTGTTATAGAACTGTTTGGTATATTATGCTCTGAGGTTTCATTTCCTATTTTAGCGAGGATATGATATAAATACCCTAAGATTGTAAAATCGAAAAATTTATTTTCAGAATAACAATTGCTGCAAGCACGGAAAAGTTTGATTAAGTCGGGCAAAAGACCAATGTGCAAAATGCAACTCTCTTTGAATCCGATGGCTTGCACGGTTTGCCGTGCAATCATCCCGCTGAAACCGATCCAGTAATAATTCCAGGGATCGGTTTTATCCGGATAATAGCAATTTTCTTCTTTGGGAGGTATCAGAAACAGATCTCCGGCAGTGATTTCGTATTGTTTTCCTTTCAGGCTGAGATAACCCTTTCCGCTTACGACGTAATGAAGCACGTAGTATGTGCGAATGCAATCCAGAGGATGTTTGTTTTTTTTGCAGTTTTCTCTTCCGCTTTCAGTTACTTTTAACTCAGAAGTTCGGTCGGAATAAACAAAAAAAGAAAAGAAATTTTTCATTTTACCACTGTAAACCCAAAATAGATTTGTTATCAAATTATATCATAAAATCAAAAAAAATTCAACAAGAAACGGAAACAAAAAAATGAGATGTGAAAAAGGAAATATATTAAAGGAAAACAGGTTGGGCAACGGGATATTGTATGCGTTGAATGAATCTTTGGATGATACGGTACAGAGCGAACTTTCTTTTTCCGGCGTCGAAACGTATATGTCGTTGTACAGAGATCAGACAAGTTGCTGGCAATATTGTAAAGTTGGTAAAGGAATTAAAGATGTTCCGGACGAAACGCAGTTTATGCTTGTCCGTAAAAAAGACAAAAGGTTTGCTGTTTTGATGCCGCTGGCATCGGGAACGGTGCGCGCCAGTTTGTTTTCCGAAGGCGGTTTGCTGTATATCTTACTGGAAAGCGGAAATCCCCGCGTGCAAATGATAAAGGATAGTCCTGTTTTATATTACGAAGAGGGGGAAGATCCGTATGTGCTTGTCCAGTCCGCGGTACAAACGTTGCAGAAATGCCTGAAAACGTTTCAGCAAAAAGAAAAGAAAAAAAGGGTTTCCGTGTTGAATCGTTTGGGTTGGTGTACGTGGAATGCGTTTTATGATGAGATCAGCGAATCCAAAATCCTGACGGTAGCCGAAGAATTTTATAAACATGGTCAAAAACTCGGTTTTTTGCTGATTGATGACGGGTGGCAATCGTCTAAACCGGAGGCATCTTACAGAAATAATTTTAATTATGTAGAAGATAAATATTTATCGCGACTGACGTCTTTTGAGGCGGATGCCGAAAAATTTCCGCAGGGAATAGCGCATACGGTGCAATGCCTGAAAAACGAATTCGGGGTGGGGGCAGTATTGGTTTGGCATCTGTTTGCCGGATATTGGTGTGGGGTAGACGGAAGCTGTTTTGCCGATTATCCCACGGAAACAGTGGATCTGATTGCAGAAGACAGGTTCGAGAACGCGCCGACGGATACTTTCAAAGTTCCTTTTTTTGCGGGTTTTTATCCCATGCATTATGCAAAGAATCGAATGGAACTGGTAAAAGAAAGGCGCAGATTTTATTGCGATTATTACCGGTATTTGAAGCAAAGCGGTGTAGACGGAACAAAAATTGACGGTATTACATGGAATGAAATATTTAACAATCGCCGGGGCAGAGCGCGGGAGATGCACGAATATATTAAAGACATGAATGCGGCCGCAGAAATTTTTGAAGGGCAGACGATTTATTGTTCAGCATGTTCGAACGATTTTTATTATAATTCGGAACAGGCGGATCTGGTTCGTACCAGCACGGATTTTTTCCCTGATCAGCCGGAGACGCACGGAAAGCATATTTTCGCAAACGCATGTGTGAATTTCTTTTTCGGGGAATTATTTGACGTGGATTGGGATATGTTTCAAACTTCACATGACGTTGCATATTTTCACGCTGCGGCGCGGGCGATTTCGGGAGGTTTGATTTACATTGCAGATCCACCTGCAAAGACAAATTTTGAAATGGTGCGCCGCGTAGCACATTCTGACGGAACAGTTCCGCTCGCCAAAACTTATGCGAAGCTGACGAAGGATAGTTTTTTTGTTTCACCCGAAAACCATCAGGTCCTAAAAATTTTCAATGAAAACGAATATTCTTATGTGGTCGGAGCGTTCAACTGCTGTTATGAAAAACAACCGCTGACCATTGCGTTTGATTTGTCTCCGTCGGATATTTACGGGATACAAGGCAAGTCCTTTGCGGTTTATCGGTATCGTGACCAATCGATAGAAATAATGCGATTGACGGAGAGCCGGCCGTTCCGTGTGGAGCAACTGGATTGTGAAGTATTTACAATTGCGCCGATAACGGAAGGGTTTGCGACGATTGGATTGAGCCGTTGTTTTAACGGCGGCGCAAGTGTTAAGAATGTATTGCGCAAAGCAGGGGAAGTTTCGTTGGACGTCTGTGATGACGGAGAGTACATCTTTTACAGTGAAAGGATGCCTTTGCAGATAAGAATGGGTGATGAGTTGTTGAGCTATGTTTACGCAGAAAAAATTTTAAGAGTACAGGCGCCTCATAAAGGGAAGATTTTTATTTTGTTAGAAAGGTAACGAATATATGAATAGAATTCAATTGGATGATAAAAAAGTCCTTTTCGATTTAGAAAGAGTCCGTATGGGATTCCTTTATATAAACAGTAAAACCTTGCCAGTATGTCATTATGGACCGTACCGTCATTTTACTCCGTTCAAAATAGAGTTTGTTCGGGAAGGGGAAAAATGGAAAAGCCGTAAATTCATCACGTGCCGATATATCGTGGCTGATCGGGCGTTCGGTGATGGAGAAGCGGAATTTAAAGACGATTCTTATCAAGGCAGCAGGACGGGTGAGTTTTTGTGTGACGATGAAAGATTGAATCGTATTTTTGAAATTGCGGCAAATACCATTCAGGCATGTGCGTTTCCGCACCGATACGGGAATCATTTTCGCGATTGGCTGTCGCAGGAGCAGTTGGATTTTGTAGAAAACTGGAGAGGAGAGGATAGTAACGATCGGGTGTTGGTAGACGGCCCGAGGCGCGATCGCGAGGTTTGGGTTGGCGATCTTGTGCCTGAGGTTTTGACGTGGATGTACATATTTGGTGATAAAACCGTTATACGTAATTCAATAAATGTTATCCTTGCCCGCATGACGGAAGACGGATACATTCCGGCATGCAGTATTTCCTGGCAGACATATTATGAATACAGTGCATGGTTCCTCTGTGTTTTTTATAATTATATTTTGTTGTCGGGAGACATGGCTTTTCTTAATAAAAATTATTCTTCCTTGTTGAAGATCATGGATTATTTGAAAAAAGTGATCGGCAAAGACGGAGCATTTTGTCTGGAAAAGCAGCAGACATGGGCGTGGACTATGCAACGCAAGGGGAGAGTAACCTCTTCCAACTGTGTGCTTGTATATTCATATCGATGCATGGCGCAAATGAGCCGCTGGATCGGAGAAGAAAAGCAGGCGCAAACATTTGACAGAAAGGCAGGCGAACTCACGGATTTGATATTTCGAGAAAGTTTCGATAAAAGCAGGGCCGCTTTTTATGATATCATGGATGATCCGACTCGATATTCTCTGGATGCAAATGCTTATGCCATACTGTTCGATATTTGTCCGATCCAATACAGGGAGCGCACTCTACAGAGTATGAAGGAGCTTTTCAGGGATAAATTCGGAGCGGTATTGCTGAATCCGAAAGAGCCGGAAGACGGAAGGAATTGGCTTCATAATGACCAGGTTTGGCCTTTTTTGGTCGGTTTTGAGATCGAAGCGCGCTTGATTGCCGGAGATATTGACGGAGCTCTTGAATTAATGCTTTGCTGTCACGGTACTATGGCAAATCATGGCGCTGATACATTTTGGGAAGTTATGGAACCGGCAGACGGAAGTTTTCCGGTTCGAAGAAACTGTGTTGCGGATAAGGAAGAAATGGACACCTTTGCCAGCGCTTGTCATGGTTGGTCGGCAAGTGTAGGGTATCTTTTGCAGCGATACATAGGGGGTATCCGTTCCCTGTCGCCTGGTTTCAAAAAAATCGGATTTGATCCGCATCCGGGGAATTTGAACCATATAAAAACGCATGTGCCTACCCCGAATGGCGTGGTAAAAGCAGAAATGCTCCGATTAAATAAAAATGTTTATTCTGTTGAGATCGATATCCCGGAAAATTCTCAATTGGTTTATACAGGAACGGGGAAATTCTATCTTAACGATAAATCGATAATAAATGCAACGTCAGGGAAATATGTATTGGAGTTATAAAAATGCCTTATAAAGAAAACCGAGCAGAGACGGAACTTGCTTTTGAAAGGTTCTGGGCAGGCGATTTTATAGGAAGGCCCTTGCTGGCTGTAACCGCTCCGCGCTGTAAAGATGTAAAATGCGTACCTTATATGGCGGGAGCAAAAGAGAAAGATTATGATAAAGTTTTCCGCGATTTCCATACGTACGCAAAAAATATCTATTGGGCGGGAGAATCGATGCCGGCTTTTGAATGTACATTTGGTCCGGATCAGTTTGCTGCTTTTTTTGGCGGAAAAATCACATATGGGAATTACGGTACGAGTTGGATCGAACCATTTTTGAGAGAAATGGATCAGCCGATGGAATTGGATCTGCGTGATGACGGTTATTTGGCCGAAATGTGCAGATTTATTGAAAAGGGTGTCCAATCCTCACAAGGTGAGTTTTTGATCAATATGCTGGATCTGCACAGCAACATTGATGCATTGAGTGCTGCTCGCGGGCCCCAGAATTTTATGTTGGATCTGTATGATGCCCCGGAAGCAGTCTTAAAACAGACGGAACGCATCAATCAAGGATATAAAAAAGTTTTTGAGGCGGTATCGAACGCCGGAAAAATGCAGCAGAACGGTTATTATGGATGGGCCCCGACGTACAGTAAAGAAAAGTTTTCCGTGGTGCAGTGCGATGCCAGCTGTATGATGGGGCGTGAAATGTTCCGCAAATTTGCACTGCCTTCGATTGAATTCGAAGTATTACAATTGAAGCACTGTGTCTATCATTATGATGGGAAAGAGGCTTTGGGACATCTTGATGATATATTGGCTATTCCGGGTATTGACGTCATACAATGGGTTCCTGGTGCAGGTCAGCCCAGAACTTTGGAGTGGATGGATCTTCTGAAAAAAATACAAAGTGCCGGAAAAGGCCTCTGGATTTATGATTGGACGTCGGATGAAATCATTGCAAAATGCAAGGAATTGAAACCGGAAAAATTGATTTTTTCTTTGACAGTGGAAACGCCGGAGGAAGCGGATCGATTGATCCAAAGCGTAGAAAAGCTGTATCGCTGACAAATCGGAGGTAAAAGGAATATCTCTCCACACAGTTGATATATTTTCAGGCAATTTATAGAAAGAAGGGAACGAACTCTTCGGATTTTGCTTTTTGAAAAGGAGTATAGTGCGGCACAGTTTTTTCGCGCGAAAATCAAAGCCGGTACAGTCCTTGCAAAACCTTGGAAAGAATTAAGAAGCCGAGCGGGTTTGTCCGCGGCGAGCTTTTGGAAGAGAACAAGAATCTTGCAACGTATCTTACCCTGGAAGAAAGCGGTTTTGACGGGGAAGCGGATTTTGTGTCCCGTGAGCGTGAGGGAAAACTCCTTTGCAAACAGTTCGGCATTGCTGCCGAGTATCTCATAGAAATCGCCGCGCCTGAACGCGACGATACGGTCGGGATATTTGTCCTGCATCTTTTTATATCTTTGACAAAAGGGCGAGCCGAGGTTTTCAATAGCGGGGATCACAGGTTTTATTTTGTCAACAGGTTCGTCGCGGTTGGCGGTTTCGTAAACTTCCTCAGTCGGCTCTTCGTCGCAGTTGGCGGCTTCGCAAAGTTCTTCCTCAGTCGGCTCTTCGTCCTCTTCGCTTCGATTTTCGCATACGTTCTCCTGTTTTTGTGCCGAAGAGTCCTTTTCCAAAAGGTCGAAAAGCGACATTTGCGGCTTTGCTTTCGGTTGCGCAAAAGTTATCAAAAAGGCGGACGCTTTGAGAGCGGCAGAATTGTCGAATTTGCGGGAATTGGTGGAAAACGCGGGATTTTTTACGAGTACAAAAGATATAAAGCATAAAAAATTCAATGATTTTTATTATTTTGCAAAGATTCAATATGATCTTACGGCAGGAATCAGGCGGAACAGGACGGCAGACGGAGAGTATGTCATTCCCGTGAGCGATATGAAAGGCGGACGCTTTGGCAATTCTTCAAAAGTTAAAATTATAAATTTATAAAAACAGTATAGCCAAAGGGAACGGTAAAAATACCGTTCCCTTTGGCTGTAGAAGTATTGAGTCGTGTTACGGGACATAGAAAATTTTAACCTCTCGATTATACAGAAAGGCAGTATGGCGAAATTAAAAAGAGGAGAAGAAAAAAGGACGAAAAACGTACAAGCGACTTATGAGTTGCAGAAATCTTCGAAAAGTTCAGACGGATCCGGACAGAGGAGGCAATCCCTATTGGCTGTTTCTTTGTTCTGAAGAGGATCAAAAGATGATCAAACGGCCCCTTGCGTACTTTTTGAGGAGGCTTTTCGAATAAATTTTCGATATAAAAGCGGGAGCGTCTATCGTTTTTGCGCGTTTAATCGGGTTCAGATGGTTTCGAGGGTACGCTTGGAAACATAACGAACAAGAAGCCTTGCGGGTTTTAAGGCAGACAGTCAGATTAAAAAATTTATAATATGAAACGGGATGAAATGCAGCAAAGAGGAGTACGATCATGGACTTTTTTGGGGAATAGGGACATCGTACGTTTCTTGCTTTGCACTGTTGCGCGAAAATATTTGTCATGGTATAATAAAAAAAAGTAAAATTTTTTTCATTTTAAGTGAAAGGTTTTTCGACAAAAACTTACTTATAGAATGAAGGGGGAAAAGGGGAGAGAATGGAAGACGGCGCGATTTTGGATTTATATTTTGCGCGCGAGGAGCGGGCGATTCAGGAAACGGATAAAAAATACGGCGAAGAGCTGAGCAGGCTATCCTATCGCATCACGGGCGATTATTCGGAAACGGAGGAATGTGTAGACGATACGTATCTTGCGGCGTGGAATCAGATCCCGCCCGATCGGCCGAACTGGTTTTGCGCCTATTTATGCAAGATCGTCCGCAACATTTCACTGAATTTGGTAGACAAAAGGAAGGCGCGGAAGCGAAATGCCGTACTTGTTCCGTTGGACGAGGAGCTGTTGGAAATTTTACCCGATACCGGTGCGCCGGAGATTGAAGAGCGGGAATTGGCGCGCGCCTTGGAAATATTTTTGAAAAAAGAGGACAAGAGATCCCGCATTTTATTTGTCCGAAGATATTTTTACACGGATACGATGGAAGACATTGCGGCGTTGGCGGGGATGAGCGTCAATGCGGTCACGATAAAACTATCGCGGATGCGGAAAAAACTGAAAGCGTATTTGATCAAGGAGGGGTTTGAAGTATGAATCCCAAAATGCTGCGAGCAATCGGAAACCTGGATGAAAGTATCATCCATGAGGCGGAAGAGTCGCAAGCGGAAAAATATTTTGCGACGAGAAAGAGATATTTTTATATGCGGCTCATCGGTGCGGCGGCAAGTTTTGTCCTTTGCCTTTGTATCGCTCTGCCTGTTTTGATGTTTGTACTCACGCCTGCCGCAGCTCCGGACGGAGGGAATATGTCTCCCGACGACGATCCTTCTCCGTGGAAAGGCGTCGGCGGCTCCTATACGAATGGGTACGGAACGGTCACGTTCGAGTCGGTTTCAGACAACGCCATCACGCTGCTGTTCGACAAAGAAACAAACGATGCCTTTTATGTCCTGTTTTACGGCTATGAACTGACCGAAGAAAACGGAGAGTCGGTGCAAACGGATTTTTATGCCTGCACGGATCCCGAGTACGAAAGCGCATACGGCGTTAAAAAGGAAGGAGCGCTGTCGATCAAGGTCAACGGCGCAGCGGCAGAATTGCTGCCGAGGGAGGCGGGCGAGTACCGCATTGAGATCGATTTTTCGAAACTGATCGGGGAATCGTCTTTCGTTTATCCCGATTTTACCGTGAGCGGCATGGGCGATTTCAGCATGGCGCACGTCGATAGTTCTTCGTCGATCGAAAACACGTATGTGTATTTGAAATCTGTCTTTGCGGACAGTGCAAAAAATTGCGATACCGTTTTGCTGGAAGTAAACGTCAACGAGCGCATTTCGGAACCCGATCGGTATATCAAACAGCTTTATATAGCCGCCGCAGACGGGGCATTGGAGAATGCGAGCGCCTTCGGAGAGCGGCTCTCGGCGATCAAAATTTCGGGCAAGGCGTATTTCGCTTTGGATCTGTCGTCGATCGAAGCGGAGTACCGAACAAAATTATATCTTCGGTTGGAGTATGTATCGGGAACATTTACGAATACTTCCGTGCGAAGCGGCAGACTGGACGTCTTATTGAACGGCACGGACGAATCCTGCGGCGGCGAATTTCGGTTTTTGTACGACGCGAGCAAGCAGAGCCAAAGACTTGAAATTTTGTCCTCAATCGAAGCGCTTGCTCAATACAGGCAGATCGCGGTGCCGGCATCATTTCCTTGCGAAGTCAGCTTAATAAAGCAGATTTTGTTTAAACCGGAAACCGAGGAATTTTCGTATGAATATAAAGTGCCGCAAGAACATGACTTGACGTATTATATAACGGTTTCCTCCATGAATCAGAAGCAGTACGAGAGTTGGTTCTCTTTGGCAGGGGAAACTTCGCCCCAATACGCGGCAAACGGCATCGCATTCTGGTTTTCGGAGCTGGCGACGGACAGCCGATATCCGGCATACTATATCGTCTGCGAGTATCAAAACAACTATTACAGCGCGAACGTCGTGCTTCCCGTGGAATTTGCGTTGGAGGAGTTTTTCAGCGGTTTCGTCGTTTTGGGAAACGCATAAAATAAAAAAGAGGATAGGGGGGGAACAAACATGCGGAAAGCGAAAAGATTTTTCGTGTTGGGTTTGTCGGTAGTGCTTTGTTGTATGAGCTTTACGGGATGTGAAAGCAGAGGGGAAAGCACCCTGCTTCGCGGCGCGGAAAGCGCGATCGCGCTTTCCTATGAGGACGAGACGGAAGGACTTGCTCGGATTTTGGAAAAAACGGAAAAATTTGCCGCGGCTTTTGCGGATGCCGCTTTTCAAGAATATGCGGAAGGAATGTTTGAAAAGGGTCAAAATTTAGCCGTGTCGCCCGTATCGGTGTTTATGGCGCTCTCCATGGCGGCGGAAAGCGCGGCGGGAGAAACGCGGGAGGAGATCCTGTCCGCCTTGAATGTTTCTTATGCGGAGCTTTCCTCCGATTTTGAGTATCTGTACTCTGCCTTGAACAGAGAGTATAGATCGGGGGTCGTGCGGCTGAGCAATTCCGTATGGGTAAGCGAGGGAACGCAGGTGCGGCAGGAGTGTTTGGATACGCTTGCCGAAAAATTTTTCTGCTCTTCCTATGCGGCGGATTTTGCCGGCGACAACCAAGCCGCTAACGATGCGGTGCGTTCTTTTGTCAAAGAACAGACGAACGGACTCATCGACAAGGATTTTCAGCTTTTACGCGAAACGTATTTTGCACTCATCAACGCTCTGTATCTAAAAGATAGCTGGAACACGTCCGGAAACGACCTTTCCTTTACGGAAAGAGACTATACTTTTACGGGGGAAGACGGAAAGACGTCGACGCAAAAGTTTTTGCAGGGGTATTATAATACGGGCAGAATCGTTGAAAAGGAAAGTTTTACAACCTTTTTTACCGCTACCCATGCGGGTTTTAAGATTAAATTTATTTTACCGAAGGACGGGTACTCGGTTGCAGACGTCTTTACGGAAGAAAATTTAGCATTTGTAGGACAACTGGAAGATTATAAGGGTTTCGACGCGGAAAACAAGATCCTGTATGAGACCCGTTGTTTGTTCCCTGAATTTCGTGCATCCTTTGATCAGGATATCATTAAAATTCTGCAGTCGTTTGGTATCAATCAATTATTTGATGAGCAATCTTGCGATCTGACTTTCTTAATGGAAAAACAGAGTATGGACAAGGGGAACGCGTATTGTTATAATTTGCAACATGTTACGGAGCTGTCTGTTGACAAAAAAGGAATCGAAGGCGCGGCGGTAACGGTTGTTGCCGACGGAGCGACATCCGCCGAAGAATTTACCAGAGTAAGAGAGGAATTTGTCGTGAATAAGCCGTTCGGTTTTATCCTTTCCGACCCATACGGAACGACGCTCTTTTCCGGCGCGGTGCAGTCTATAGAACAGAAAGGAAAATAAATGAAAAACAGGTGCATATATGGCATATCTTGAATTGAAGGATTTAAGCAAAATCTATGCGGGGGAAGGTGCCGTCAGCGTCGGGATACGTAAAGTCTCGTTGGCGTTTGAAAGGGGGGGGATTTGTGGCGATCACGGGCAAGAGCGGCGCGGGGAAGACGACGCTTCTGAACGTGATCGGCGGACTGGAACCCTTTGAAGAGGGGGAAATGTATCTGGACGGGCAACCGATGTCTCCCTATACGCAACAGGAATGGGAAGAATACCAGGCGGCGAACATTTCCTGTATCTTTCAAAACAATAACATTTTGGAAAGTTTTACCGTTTTGGAGAACGTGGAATTTGCGCTGACGGGCATTTCCGATCGGAAGGAGCGGAGGGAAAGGGCAAAGAAGATCATTGAGCGGGTAGGCTTGAAAGATCGAGCGCGCGTCCGCGGGAGCAAGCTCTCGGGCGGAGAAAAACAGCGCGCGGTGATCGCCCGCGCGATCGCGAAGGACAGCCCGATTCTTCTTGCGGACGAGCCGACGGGGAATTTGGACAGCAAGACGGCGAAGGACGTTTTGAAACTTTTGAAGGAAGTGTCGTACGGAAAGCTGGTGATCGTCGTCACGCACAATTTTGAAGACGTAAAGGAGTATGCAACGCGTCATATCCGCGTTTTTGACGGGGCAATCGAGAGCGACGAGTGCCTTGTCGGAGAGAAGCAGAAGTTCGCGCAAACCGAAAGAAAAGAAGATTTTTCCGCCGCGCGGGAGTTTGTTTTCCGAAAAAAGCGGAATAAGGCCGCTCAAACGCGCAAAAGGTCGGTCGCGCTGCGCGATTGCGTGCTGCTCGGCGTCAAGCGATTTTTTTCGCGGCCGAAGCAGGGCGTTTTGATGAGCGCGGTATTGACGATTTCTCTGATCTGTATGCTGTGCGTGGTCAGTTTTATGACGTATCAGGATTCGTATTTTTACGGGATGAACGTCAACCCGATCGAAGGCAGTGCGCATCGCCTGCGGAAAGTTTCTCCATGAGCTGTGCATAGCGGTTTGTTCCGCTCACACTGTCTAAACTGCGCAACCCTGCGAGAATTGCCTGCATATCGGCGGAAGTGAGCAAAGTGCGGTCTATCTTATAGCCGTCCATAATGGAAATACCGCCGCCAACGCCCTGCGTGGTATAGACGGGAATGCCCGCTTGGGCGAGAGAGTCTATGTCGCGGTTGATTGTCCGCCGCGAAACGTCAAATTTTTCTGCAAGATAGGGCGCCGTTACAGTCTGCTGTTGCAGCAAAACGGTAAGTATGCCGATAAGACGATCTATTTTCATGGTCTTTCACCTTTGTGCCTTTATTATAACATAAAAACACGACAACAGTGTGTCGTGTTTCAAAAATTTTTCTCTATTTTTCTATTACATAAGGCAGGTTGAGCTACGCCAACCTGCCTTATGCAACTACCATCGCTTGAAAGTGCAATTCCTATTTAATTATTTTTTTGATTTTTTATTCCCTATGAAAATTGCACTTTTCGAGAGTGGCTTTTCGATTCATTTGAACTTGAGAATTGGGTTTATGTACGGCTCCAAATGCCAGAGTTATAGGTAAAAGTGAGATAATTTGCGGCAATTGCCGGATCAGTTAAGTCCGCACTTGGAATATTTGTGGGGGACGTAAAATTATCAGTATATATCCATCCGATTGTGTTTTCAAAGATAACACTGGTAAGTTCGATACAACCGCTGAACGCATTATCCCAAATTTCCGTCACGCTGACCGGTATAACTATACTTGTTAGCGAGCTGCAACCGGCGAAAGCGCCACGACCAATGGTTTTTAACCCGACTCCCATCTTCACATCAGTAAGCCCTGTGCACTGTCTAAATGCTCCACTCACAATTTCCGTTACACTGTCCGGGATAACTATGCTTGTTAGCGAACTGCAACCGAAGAAAGCATGGTTTCCTATATCCGTCACACTGTCCGCTATAGTTATGTCTGTAAGCGAACTGCAACTGCTAAAAGCATAACCTGTAATGCTTGTTACGTGGCTATCCGTCATATCGACACTTTTAAGAGATGTACAGCCTGAAAAAGCATAGCTCCGAATTAAACTAACCCCCTCACCAATCGTAACGCTTTCAAGTGAGGGGCAGTTAGAAAATGCAGCGTCTTCTAAAAAATAACCCGAATAATTTCCTGTAAGTGTAACTGTTTTTAGTTTGTCTTTGGAAATATATTCTGCTGCAAAAAGCGGAATCGTTGCATTTTCTATCGGACAATCTTTAAATGCATCTTTTTCAATAAGCGTCGTGTCGTTACTGATCGTTATATTTGTCAGCGATGTGCAACTTTCAAATGCATTTCTCCTGATATTTAAAACATTATCAATACTGATGCTCTCAAGTAAATAGCAATAACGAAATGCAAAACTTTGAATATTGACACCGCTTGTAATTGTAAGAGTTTTAAGATTTCTTGTAGGAATATGGATGATTGCATTGGTCGGAATAGTTGCATTTTCTATAAAAAAGCAATCAAACGCGTCTATCCCAATACTCGTAACACTGTCCGGTATAACAATACTCGTAATTGAACCGCTATTCCAAAATGCATATTGCGCAATACTCGTTACGCCGTCTGGAATAATAAGCTCTGTCACTTTTTCTCCATTATAATATAAATCACCGGATCCACTGAGAGGATTGGCATGCGCATTTTTAAACTCAATATTGCACCAAGCGGCAATGTCGTTTATATGTACCATCAGTTTGCCGCAACTACCAAAAGCATACTCTCCGATGCTTTTTACTTTGGCGGGAATGCTTATACTTGTAAGAGAACTACAATTATGAAACGCCCACTTCCCGATGGTTGTTATACTATCTGGCATAACAATGCTTGTTAATGAATCGCAGCCATGAAATGCTTCGTCTCCGATACTTTCTCCGCTTGTAATTATAACGGTTTGCAGATTATAGCGCGGAATATTGTCGATTGCGGCAGCGGGTACTGATGCGCTTTCTATGGGACAATCTTTAAACACATTGTAGCCAATATCCGTTACACTGTCCGGTATAGCTATCTTTGTAAGCGAACTGCAACCAGAAAATGCGCTGTTTCCAATGGTTTTTACCCCGATGCCAATCGACACATCGGTAAGCCCGGTGCAATATTTGAACGCACCAAACCCGATATTCGTTATGCTGTCCGGGATAACTATGCCTGTAAGCAAACTGCAACCAGAGAATGTATCATCCCCGATATTCGTCAACCCGTCCGGTATAACTATATTTGTAAGTGACCTGCACCCAGAGAACGCACCAATTCCGATGTCGGTTACACCTTTCGGAATGTCTATATTCTTAAGAGAACTACAATTATAAAATGCTTTATCCCCTATACTTGTTACACTATCTGGCATAACAATGCTTGTTAATGAATCGCAGCCATGAAATGCTTCGTCTCCGATACTTTCTCCGCTTGTAATTATAACGGTTTGCAGATTATAGCGCGGAATATTGTCGATTGCGGCAGCGGGTACCGATGCGGTTTCTATGGGACAATCTTTAAACACATTGTAGCCAATATCCGTTACACTGTCCGGTATAGCTATCTTTGTAAGTGAACTGCAACCAGAAAATGCTTCGTCCCCGATATTCGTCACGCTGTCCGGTATATCTATGTTTGTAAGCAAACTGCAGCCATAGAATGCGCTGTCTCCAATAGTTTTTACTCCGGCGCCAATCGACACATCGGTAAGCCCGGTGCAATATTCGAACGCACCAGATCCGATATTCGTCACACTGTCCGGTATATCTATGCTTGTAAGCAAGCTGCAGCCATAGAATGCACGGTTTCCTATGGTTTTTACTCCGGCGCCAATCGACACATCGGTAAGCCCGGTGCAATATTCGAACGCACCAGATCCAATATCCGTTAC
>CALVYJ010000134.1 GCA_944372075.1 uncultured Clostridia bacterium
TTAGCCCCTTTTCCGATATTTTTTGGGAAAAAGCAAGACGATTGACGGAGAAAGAACCTTGACGTTAAAAGAGATATCTGCACAACTAAAGAAATTGAAGAGCGCTACAATATTTTGTCATATGCGTCAGGACGGGGATACATTGGGCGCTGCAATGGGGCTGAAATGTATGCTGGAGAAATGCGGTGCGCGAGTATGCGTAGCGTGCGAAAGCGCGATTCCTTCTAAATTCTTGTTTTTAGGCGGGATGGAGACGATCGGCAACACGGCGGATGAAGGATCGCAAGCCTATATCGCGGTGGATTCCAGCGAAACGCATCGATTAGGCGCCTTGTGCGATGTATTCGAGCGGGCAAAAAAGGTCAAGTTTAATATTGATCATCACGTGTCGAATACGCGGTATGGCGATTATTGGTTTGTGGAGGAATGTGCGGCGACCTGTGAGATCATGGTTGAGCTCAGCGAATGTTTGGGTATATCATTGGATGAGCAGGCGGCGAATTATTTAATGCTCGGACTAAGTTCGGATACGGGCAATTTTGCGCATAAAAACGTGACGGAGCATACGTTTTTGGCAGCGGCGAAACTTGTCTCATGCGGAGCAGACGTCAATGCCATTCAGTACAATATGTTCAAGAAACAAACGGCGGAGCGCGCCGCATTGTTTGGCAGAACGATGAGCGGTATACGGTATTATGCGGAAAACAGGATTGCGTTTATCAGTATAACGCGCGAGCAATTGCGAGCGGCGGGAGCGTCGTCGGACATGACGGAAGGGTTTATCGATTTTCCGTTATCGGTAGATAGTGTAGAAGTTGCCGTATGTTTGTTGGAGACTGCGGACAATCGTTTCAAGATTTCTTTGCGGAGCAAAGGTCGGGCGGATGTCAACGCGATTGCGGGAGTATACGGCGGCGGTGGACATATTTTGGCCAGCGGTTGCATGATCAGCGGTTGTTTGGAAGAGGTGATCGATAAACTTCGCTACACGATCATGCAGCATTTGGAAGGGTAAGAAGGCAGACAGTGCGCCGTTTAGATTGCGGCGCATTTTTAATAAAAACCTGTCTGAATAGAAGGCAGAAATGTTTTTGCGGAGGCGTTTTTGGAAACGGTAAGCGGATTTATAAATCTGAACAAGCCTTCCGGTATGTCCAGTGCGGCGGTGGTGGGCAAGATCAAAAAGATCGTGCAACAGCCCTGTGGACATATGGGTACGTTGGATCCGATGGCGAGCGGGGTATTGCCTGTAGCGGTTGGAAATGCGTCGAGGCTCTTTCAATACTTATTAAATAAAGAAAAGGTGTACCGCGCTGTATTTCGATTTGGGGTGGAGACGGATACGCTCGATGCGTGCGGAACCATCGTGAGAGAGGGCGAGCGCGTTCCCGACGTGCGGGAGATACAAGAACATTTAAGCGAAATGATTGGCGAGATAGAACAGATCCCGCCGGCGTATAGCGCAAAAAGTGTCGGAGGGGTGCGTGCGTATCGGTTGGCGAGACAGGGTAAAGCGGTTTTGCTGGATGCAAAACGGGTACACATACGTTCGTTTACGCTGACGGGGCAAATTTCGCAAGACAGTTATGAGTTTTTGATTCGATGCGGCGGAGGTACGTACATTCGCTCGTTGGGGAGGGATTTAGCGGCAAGTTGCAATACGGTTGCCGTTATGACTTCTTTGATACGGGAAAAGAGCGGATATTTTTGCCTGCAAAACAGCAATGAATTGACTGCGGTCACTTCGGAAAATTGGAAGGAGTTGTTAATTGCGCCGGATCTGGTGTTTGAGATGCCGAAGATAAATTTTGACGGGGAAGAAGCGCGCAAGCTCCGCAACGGTCTTGCGTTGCCGTTTTCAGAAAAGGACGGGGAATATAAACTGTATTTAGACGACGAATTTTATGGCATTGCGCAGAGTTGTTCGCATGAAGTTCGTGCAAAAGTAAAATTGATATAAGGCAAACGGATGGAAATAATAGATTTTTATACCGGCAGTTTTGCGCGGCGCTGTATAGTATTGTTGGGATATTTTGATGGAGTGCATACCGGTCATCGTGCGCTGATCGAGCATGCAAAGAAGATAGCCGCATCGAAAAAAGACGGTGAAGCCGTCGGAATTATGACGTTCTACGACGGGAAACGGGATGGGCAGATCTATTTATTTGAAGAGAGGGTTCAGATATTCGCTTCGCTCGGTCTGGATTTTGTCTTTGCCGCACCCTTTCATGAGGAATTTCGCTCTATGACCGCGCAAGAATTTCTTGTAAGGGTGACTAAAAATTTGAATGTAGGTGCATTTTTATGCGGCGAAGATTTTACGTTTGGAAAAGATGCGACAGGAAACAGCGTAACCTTGCAGGAATTTGGTAAGGCGAACGGTATTGAAGTTTTTGTCGATAAAATTGTGGCATTCGGCGGGGAAAAGGCTGCGGCTACGCAGGCAAAGAGATTGTTGCGATCGGGCGATGTCGAGCAGCTTGCACGTTTGCTGGGAGAGCGTTATTTTATCTGCGGAACCGTGGAAACGGAAGGGCGGCATATCGGCAGGAAAATCGGGTTTCCGACCGCCAACATTCATCCGAGTCCCGAAAAGTATCCTCTTAAGCAAGGGGTTTACGCGGTGACGGTAAGAGGAGACGGTTGGGAGTATAGGGGGCTTGCGAATTATGGAAGCCGCCCGACCTTTCATGATGCGAGTGTTGTGCTGGAAGTTTATTTAGACGGGTGTTTCGAAGATTTATACGGGAAGTCGATAACGGTATTCTTTGACGAATATATCCGCGAGATAAAGAAGTTTGAGAGCGCGCAACAGCTTTCGTTGCAGTTAAAAAAGGATTTGGAGAAAATACGATGATTCAATTTGGCCCGAGCGGGAACAGCGCGTCGTTTTATGCGCAAGGATATAAACACAGCGAACAATCGGCAGTATTTGTCAAAAATATGGGGTTGGATTGTTTTGAATATTCGTTTGGCCGCGGGGTCAATATGTCGGACGCGAAGGCGAGTTCGATCGGCGCGGCGTTTCAGGCGAACGCGGTTGAAATCAGCGTGCATGCTCCTTATTATATCAATTTTGCGAATACGGAAGACGAGAATGCGGAAAAGTCGTATAATTATGTATTGGAGAGCGGAAGGGCGTTGAAACGAATGGGAGGGAAGCGATGTGTCTTTCATAGTGCAACGCAAGGGAAATTGGATCGAGAGAGTGCGGTACGTTTGACGGAAGATCGTCTGAAACGGCTGCGTGACCGCATATACGAGGCGGGGCTTAACGATTTATATTTTTGCCCGGAAACGATGGGAAAGATAGCGCAAATCGGGACGTTGGAAGAAGTTGTGAATTTTTGCAAGATTGATACGATTTATGTCCCTGCCATTGATTTCGGGCATATCAACGCGCGCGAGCAAGGCAGTTTGAAGAAAACGGAGGATTTCAGAGCGCGCTTGGAATATATGATAGCGGAGCTCGGATACGATCGCGTAAAGCATTTTCACGTGCATTTTTCAAAAATACAATATTCGACAAAAGGGGAAGTCCGGCATTTGACGATGGAGGATTGCCAGTATGGGCCGGAATTTTTGCCGCTGGCGGAAGCCTTGGTCGCGCTGAAATTAGAACCGTACATTGTCAGTGAATCGGCGGGGACGCAGGCGGAAGATGCCTTGTTGATGAAGGAGATTTACGCATCGGTATTGGGCAAACGCGTATGAGTGGAGAGCGCAAATATTCGTAAAAAAGTAATCGGGAAAAATTGACTTATAGAGGAAAATTTGATACAATATTGATATGGACAATACAAAAAAGATATTTCGCGAAATAAAAGCGGACGGAATGCTGACAGGTGCGGCGGATTTGCGCGCATATCTGACGGGATTTCAAAGTAGTTTCGGGTTTGTCTATACCGATGCGCAGGAGAGTATTTTATTTACGGATCCTCGGTACGCGGAGGGAGCAAAAAACGCCTTGAAAGGCGAATATATCGGTGTAGCCGTAGCGAAAAACGAAGAGTCCGTGCTTGAATATATAAAGAGTAAAAAAGTTAAAAAATTGGCGGTGCCGCTCAATCGAATATTGTGGAGCGAATATGCTCGCCTTCATAAACTGTTCAAACTTGTCGATAGTTTGCCGGCTTTCACCGATGCGATGGCGATAAAGAGCGAGCAGGAAATCGAAGCGATCCGGCAGGCGTGTGCGATCGCAGAAAGCGCATTTTCGGTCTTTCTGGGCGATCTGAAAGAGGGGATGACGGAAAATGAAGCGGCCGGATATCTGGAGTATTTGATGCGCAAATTCGGCGCGCAGGATCGCTCCTTCGAAACGATTGTCGCATTCGGAAAGAACTCGTCCGTTCCGCATCATGCTTCGGATGATACGCCGCTTTGCAAGGGGATGCCTGTTTTAGTTGATTTCGGCTGTAAGGTCAGCGGGTACTGTTCCGATATGACGCGCACAGTATGGTTTGGCGGGAAACCGGATGCGGAATTCAATTCCGTATACAATGCGGTTTATGACGCGCACATGCTTGCAAAAGAAAAGATTGCATCGGGCATGAAGGGAAAGGAGGCGGATGCGATTGCGCGCAATTGTCTCCAAAAACAAAATTTAGATAAGTTTTTCACGCATTCGTTGGGGCATGGGATCGGGATCAATATCCATGAATATCCGACGCTTAGTCCGAACGGCGAAGGCGTTTTGAAGGACGGCATGGTGTTTTCAATAGAGCCGGGAGTTTATTTTGAAGGGAAATTCGGGATTCGCATTGAAGACAGCGTTCTGTTGCAAGACGGAAGAGTAGAGAGTTTTATGAAAACGGAAAAGAAACTAACAGTGCTGTAACTGCGAGGCTTAAGAGGCGGAGATCCGCAAAAAAGAAAGTTATTAAGGAGAAATAGATTATGGTACAAGCAGGAGATGTCAGAAAGGGCGTAACGATCGAATACAACGGCAACGTGTATGTCGTTGTGGATTTCCAGCATGTTAAGCCCGGGAAAGGCGCAGCGTTTGTGAGGACACGTCTTAAGAATGTCGTTACGGGGGCGGTGCTTGAGCAGACGTTTAACCCGTCGGAAAAGTTGGAAAATGCGCATATTGAAACGAAGAAAATGACCTATTCTTATAACGACGGAGATCTGTATTATTTTATGGATGAGGAGTTCAATCTTACGCCGTTGAATCATGAGCAGGTTGAGGACGCCCTTCGTTTTATTAAAGAAAACGATCCGGTAACGGTACGTTTTTACAAAGGTGCGGCATTCTCCGTTGAGTGTGAAAACTTTGTGGAATTGAAGATCGTATCGGCTGAACCCGGAGTGAAGGGCAATACTGCAACGAATGCTACCAAGAAGGCGGTGTTGGAAACGGGGGCAGAGATTCAGGTTCCGATGTTTGTCGAGGAAGGCGAGACCATTCGTGTCGATACCCGCACGGGCGAGTACATGGAGCGCGTTAAATAACCATAAATCAATAGAGATTACGAGCCGCATAGAATGTCTTGCGGCTCGTTCGTTTTCATGGCGCATACCCCGGAGTGATCGATAGCCATGGCTAGATCGAACGGGGAGAACGGAATCAAAATAATTTTGCAGGAAAGCAGAAAAAGTAAAAAACGTAAGCGAGCAGGTGGAAAATATGCGAGCCGTAATACAGAGGGTGCGAGAAACGAAATTAAGCGTAGACGGAAAGCTCATATCCGAAATACCGTACGGATTGGCGGTATATTTGGCGATTTCGATCGATGACGGTGAAAAGAACGCGGAATTGATGGCAAAAAAGATCGGTGCTTTGCGGATTTTTGAAGATTCGATGGGAAAGATGAATTTGTCGATCCGGGATGTCGGTGGAGAAGCTTTATTGATCTCACAGTTTACCCTGTACGGCGACTGCAGGCACGGCAATCGACCGAACTTCACGCAAGCTGCCAGACCGGAACAGGCGAAGCCTTTATATGACTTGATGATCAAGCTGTTGGAGGAGCAGGGCATAGCTGTTTCGACAGGTATATTTGGCGCGGACATGAAGATTCAGCAATACAACGACGGGCCGGTCACGATTATTTTTGATTGTTGAGGGAAGTATGAAATTACAATATTTGGGGACGGCTGCAACGGAGGGATTTCCGGCAGCATTTTGTAATTGCGAGGATTGCTTGGCCGCGCGAAGCGATCTTCAAACGGAATGGAGAACGCGATCGCAGGCTATGATCGATCAAGCCATATTGCTTGATTTACCTCCGGAGACCTACGTTCATGCCGTATTGCACGGGTTTGACCTTTCGGCAATTCGGGCAATTCTGGTAACGCATTCGCATGTCGATCATTTTTATGCGCAGGAGCTGATCAACAGGGGATATAAGTTTGCTCAAAACATAAAAAATCCGACGGTATCCCTGTACGGAAATTCGCAAGTGCTGAATGTTTATCATGAAAGTACGCGTCGCGAGATGCGAGAAATGGTTGCCAGCGGGATTCAAATTCATGAAGTAAAGCCGTTTCAAAATTTTACGATCGACAAGTATCTGATCCACACGCTGCCGGCAACCCATATGCAACAGGAGGCGGCGCTTTTGTATTGTATAAGCGCCGAAAAGACAATTTTCTATTGGAACGATACGGGTTTATTGGCGGAGGAGTGCTATCGCTATTTAGCGGATCATGGAGTTGTGGCGGACTTGGTGCGTTTGGATTGTACGTTTGCGGATGATGTTCGTCCCCATTCGTTGCGGCACATGGGATTCGCTGAAAACTGTGCTGTACGGGAAAAATTGGTGCAGTATGGGTTAGTTAAGCAAAATACACAGTACTATGTCACACATTTTTCGCATAATAGCAGACCATTTCGTCTGCGGTTGGAGGAAAAGGCGAAAGAATACGGCTTTTTTGCTGCGCATGATGGATTAAGCATAGAACTGTAATAGAGTGTTTTACTGCGTATGATATAAGCATAGAGTTATAATTATGTACGGCGTTTTGATGTGTAAAAATTCAAAATCTTGATTGTGTAAAAACTCAAAATCGAGAGCCGGTTTTTCGCAACGCCGGATGACAATAGGATGCGTTCGTTGGCATTGCGTAGAGTTTTCGAAAATAAAAAAAGCGGTCTGACAAGACCGCTTTTTTTTTGATTTTGAAATTATTGTCTGTTAGAATTGACGCGATAGAGCAGAGCAAAGATCGGAAGATTAAGTGCAAAGATGATAGGGAAGATCGCGTATTTAAGGATTTGAATGCCTGTAGACAGGTCAGCGTTTCCGAAATAAATGACCAAATAAGCAATCACGACAATAATTAAAAGAATATTGATAAAGATTACAAGGCTGGCAGAAAGGTAAGATTTTGATTGTGTCTTTCTGCTGTTTTTTCCATATCCGCAAAGATAGAGGAATAAAAAGATTCCCAGCATCACGAACGTAAGAGCGTACGGTATTATGACGTACAGAGCATTCGCGTTGAGGACGTTGTGCAACAAATGATTGATGATACATTCCACTAAAGCGATCAAGAATACGTAAACGGCTGTCAGCAAAAGAGCTTTTCCTTTATTAAACGTATTTCCTACCGATTTTGCCATGGTACGATTTCTGGATCCGTTTGTCGTAGTAATCCGCAACCCTTCTTTTTGTGCTTTTTCTTCTACGTCGTAAAATTCGATATTGCTTGCCGTATTGCCGTTTTGATCGTTCGATTGCCTTGTATGGGGCTGTGAATCATTCTGTGAGGAAGCGGGAACGGCGGAAGGTTCGACATCTTGTTGCGGCGCGTGGGCTTCGTAGAAATCGCTTTCAAATTGTTTTTGCGTATTGTCGTACAATTTGTTTAACAGCGATTTATAGTTGCGTTCGGCGGGTGATTTGTTTGAATATAAAAGTTCGGAAGAGATCGCTCGGTTTTCTTCGTACGGATTTTCATATTCGGCCTGATCATAATCATCCGGCATATCGGCGTAAGGATCCTGATTGAACATGGCTTGATCGTATTGATCGGTCGTGTAGTGACTATACGCTGTATCTTGAGCCATGTTCCGATTTTCTTTGGCAACTTGCGCGTAGTAATACGCTGTAGAATCGGATTCTTCGCCGATTAGCGCCTTATAATTGTCATGGATTCTTTGCTTTTCTTCCTGTGAAAGAGGAGTGGCTTGATGATAATTTCTGGCTGGAGTTTCCTCTTGAGTCGGTTCTTTTTGCTGTGCTGCGGATTCGGCGGTCGATTCTGTTTTGGATACTTCGGAAGAAGAAAGCTCCGCTTGTTGGCTTTGAGTCGATTGACTGCCGTAAGAAGTTTGCTGATCAAAAGAGGTATCATCTTTTGATTCGGTTTCGTCTTGTTCGATTGATTTTGCGGCAGTGCGTTCGCTTTGAGCATCTTCATGTTGAGCTTCGGCGGCAGCCGCTTCGAAAGGCTTTTCCTCTGTATCGGATTGCGGTGCCGCATCTTGCGCTTTGTCCTCGGAAAGAGTATCTAGTGCCGGCGTCTCGTCAGGAGCGGAGGCGTCCTGCAGGTGGATTTCCGAGTCGTTGTCCGCATGCGAGATAGGAACGCGTGAAGTTGATTTTTTCAAAATATTGAAATCGACGGAATGGGCGGGAGGAGGATTGCTGAAATCGTAGTCGCGTTCTGAAATCAAGCTATCGATGACTGTGCGCGAATACTCCCACTCGGCTCGATTCTGTTCGACGATAGCTTTGCCTTTGTCGGTGATTTGAAAGTATTTTCTTCTGCCGCCATTGCTGACTCCGCCCCAATAGGAAGTAACATAGTCTTGGCTTTCAAGTCGTTTAAGGGCGCTGTACAGAGTCGGCTGTTTTAAGGAATATTGACCCTTGCTTTTCTCCTCGATTTCGTTAATAATTTCGTAACCGTACTTATCGCTTTCGTATAGGGTGCGAAGTATAATTGTATTGATATGACCACGTATCAGATCGCTGCTGATCGAGGTGGAATTTTCGTTTGAATCTTGGACTTTATCGTTGGTATTTTCCGTATCCATATCGATACCTCCTATGCATATTATTATACAGTATTCGACAAAATTTGTCAATGTTTTGCCATAAATAATTCACGTAGCACTTTTTTTGCATAGTAGTATGTGTGGCAAAGGAGCAAAAACCGTATAAAATTAAGATACAGAAAAATATTTTGAAAAGATAGACAAAAAATGCGCGGTGGTGTACAATAGAAAGGGATCAACAAGGGAGATTCGATAGAAATGGAGTACGTGCGATGGAAGTAAAGAATGTTCTTGAAAGAGAGTTTGTTTTGCGCAATTATGAAACGGATTTTGCCAGACGAATCAAGCCTTCGGCGATTTTGGGATTCTTTCAAGAGACGGCCGGAGATCATTCGCAAGCGATGGGGATGGGGAACGTAGATTTGGCGAAGCATGGATTTTTTTGGGTGCTTTCGAAGATATATGTTTCGATTGAGCGCCGTCCTCTTTGCGGGGATTGTGTGCGTGTGGTTACATGGCCGCATGAACCGAACAAGGCGATTTACGAGCGCAGCTTTACATTGAACGATGGAGGCGGGGTAGATCTGCGCGACTATTCGCGATGGTGTAGATTGAAGGCTAACGGCAGGATTGTGCCGGTATCCGCAGTTCGGCAGCCGCAGATGGAGTATATTAAAACGGCGAGCGTTTGTTTTGAGAATTGGCAAATACCGAACATTGCAGAGCGTACAGAGCCGGCTTTTTCCATTAAGATTGCGAACTCGGAATATGATTTTAATTATCATGTAAACAATATCAAGTATGCCGATTATATATTTAATTGTTTTTCTGTGCAGGAATTAAAAGATTGGACGTTGCGGAATTTTCAAATTCATTATGTAAAGCAGTCGCATGAAGGTGACGTGCTGCGTTTTTATCGGGAAGAAATAGCGGACGGAGAATTTGTCATTGAAGGTAAAAAAAATGATGAAGAGGTTGTAATTTCTGCGAGGGTTTGTTTTGAAAGAAATTAGCTATCGACTGCAACGATGTTCGCGCAGGACGCTTGTAATTTGCGTAAAAGGCGGAGAGGTTATCGTTAAAGCGCCGTATGGAGTGCCGGATGTGTCCGTGCAAAATTTTGTTGCGGCAAAACGGGAATGGATTGAAAAAAAATTAGAGTTGCAGCGAGATCCGGAGTTCGAGGATATTCGAGCGTATAACAAAGTTTTAGACGCCGGAATTCAGAAGGCGGCGGTATGGGGAAGTAAGCGAAATACGGAAGATATCGACACGTTTTATTTTGTCGGTTTGAAAGCAGTGCGATCTTATTTCGAAAAAACGAGATGTTGGATTTTATTGGAAACGGTACATATGCTTGCAAAGACGGTAGGGGTTTGTCCGGAGAAGGTAAGCGTATGTGATTTTAAGTCGCGGTGGGGCAGTTGCGATATAACGGGACATATAAAACTGAATTGGAGGCTTTGCATGCTTCCGCCGACGTTGCGCGACTATGTTTTGATTCACGAATTGTGTCACAGAAAGCATATGGATCATTCTCGTGCTTTTTGGGAAGAAGTGGGGAAATTTTGTCCCGATTATCGCATTCGCCGAAAGCGACTCAAGGCCTATTCGTTTTTAACAGAATTGTATCGTTAAAATTATTCAACAAATTATGGAGGTAGCTATGAAAAAATATGTGCGAAATTCTACAGATTTGGCGCCCGTTTCGGCGGTTTTGGTTTCCTGCGGAGATTTGGAAAACTCCGACATTGTAACAATCGCATGGGCGGGAACGGTCAACTCGGATCCTCCCATGGTGAGCATCTCTGTACGTAGGAGCCGATATTCGTATGAATTGATACGCAAAAGCGGTGAGTTTGTAGTAAATCTCGTTGACACGTCTCTGTTAAATGTGCTGGATGGTTGTGGCGTAGTATCCGGCAGAGATGTCGACAAATTTCAGAAATTTAGATTGACAAAGCAGCCTTGCGAGCAAGTGACTGCTCCGGCGATTCAAGAATGTCCGGTGTCGCTGGAATGCGCAGTGCGGCATGTTTTGGAATTGAAGACGCATGTGATGTTTGTTGCCGAGATTGTGGGCGTCACGGCAAAAGAGGAATGGATCGAAGCGGGGAAATTGACGATTCCGGATAAAGCGTTGATCGCATACGTTCAAAATCGCTATGTTTCCACCGGGGAAACGTTGGGAACGTATGGTTATACGGCTAAAGCGAAAAAGGATTGACAAGGACTGATGAAGAAATAGATAGTCGGATATGACTGGTAACAGTCGATCGTGCGTCAAGTACCGCCGCCGATTGAGCCGGCGTCTTGAGCGGGTGTTACAAGCGCATGTACCGGAGGCACTGTTTGCGCTTAAATTTTCTGATAATCGTAGCAATTTTTTAGCGGACACCTTTTGGTGACCGCTTTTATCGTAAAGAAAAATCCGCGGACTATCCGCAGATTTTACCATACAAGATTTTACTATTCAAGATTTTACCATGCAAGATTTTACCATGCAAGATTTTACTATACAAAAAGAGACGAAAGGAAAAACCTTTCGTCTCTTTTTGGTCGAGGTGACGGGACTTGAACCCACGACCTCTTGGTCCCTAACCAAGCGCGCTACCAAACTGCGCTACACCTCGTAGATGAAAAAGAAAAATCCGTCTTTTACACAGACATCCAAAACAGCATAATCTATTATACATTATTTTCTAAAAAAGTAAAATGATTTTTGCTGTTTTTTCAAAAAATTTTCGCAAAGGGAAAAGAAAAGCCGTTGTTTGCGAACGGCTTGTTGGTGCTTCAGTTCATTGGAAGAAAGGCGGAGAGTCGTAAGAATTTTAATGGAGCTCCTCTTCGGGATCGTCTTCGGAGTCATCCTTGTGAGCGGCGGATGGTTGGGGAGGGTTCGAGTTGTTGGAGTCTGAAAAAGCATGCGAAGCGAGGGGCGGGCGATGGAATTCGTCGATTGCAAGGCGAAAAAAGGCAGGCAACAGGATTGCCGCACCGACTATAGCCGAAAAATTATTCAAATATTTCGAAGCTACACCCCCCAAGACGACGCCGAGCGCGAAGAAAAAGATAACGAGAGCGTATTTTCCGCTTTTACGCAATTTGGAACGATTTTTTTCACGTATGCCGCTTTGAAGGAATAAAATTGTTTGGCGAATATTGTTCGTGCAGAAGGTGGTTGCGAGGGTAATATCGTGACACTCGGTGAAGGTGTTGTATTGCAGGGCGCAAAGAAACGCGACGGAAACATATGTATACCAATCGCTGGCAGAGAGAGGGATAAATGAAATTGCTATAAGGGAAAGAATTTCGACGGCGGCGATAATGAAGTGGGGGTGTTTACCTTTCAAAAGGACTGGCAGAAGCGCTGAAATCAGTATTCCGGCGCAATAGGCTAAAATAGAGAATAGGTACCGGCCGGCGTTGAAATATTGACCGGAAAGGAGATTCAGAAACAAAAGGACTAAATTGCCTGTCTGGGCGTTGCAAAAGACTCCTCCGTGTAAAAGATAGGTATATGCTTCCAAAAAGCCTCCGACAAGAGCAAAAGAAGAGAATACGAACAAAGAATTGCGAACCGGATATTGAGTTTTGCGATCCATATCGACCTCCGAAAAGACGAAAAGATTATTAGCGGACAAAAAATTGACGGAGATCATTGTAGACGATTCGCATAAAAAAGTCAACTGCAAGCGGAAAAAATATCGGACAAAATTATCGGACCCGATAGAGATTTTTGTGAGAAAATTTTTCACAAACGGATGGCGGGAATAGCGTTTCAAATCGTTGACAATTTTGTGTAAATTGTTATAATGTTAGATAGCCTAACAATCTGGAGGAGGCAAATGCAAAAACGGCATATAGGTTATACGGTAAAGTTGTTAAACAAGCGGTTAGACCAAGTGCTTTCAAATATTCCGGCGATCCGTGAAAATGAGATGCTTACAGGAATTCAAACCTGGGCATTATATTTTTTGTTTCGAAACATATCGCATGACGTGTTTCAAAAAGATTTGGAGGCGGAATTAAGAATACGGCGTTCGACAGCGACGGAGCTTTTGAAGGCGATGGAGCGAGGAGGGCTGATCAAGCGAATATCGGTAGATTATGATGCGCGATTAAAAAAGATTGTTTTGACGGAGTATGCGCACGAAATTCGCAAGCAGGTAGGGGCGCAAATCGAGCGAACGGAGAGGCAATTGATGCGAGGATTTACGCAAGAAGAGATCGATCAATTTTTTGGGTATGTTGACCGTATGCAGGCAAATTTAGAGAAAGGCGAAGAAATGTCTTAGTGGTTGGCAAGTGAAATAATGAACGGTTAAAATTTTGAAAGGAGTATAGAGTAGAGATGGTTAAAACATTGGCAAAGAGTATTCGAGAGTATAAAAAGTCGTCGATACTTTCACCCGTTTTTGTGTCGATTGAAGTTATTTTAGAATGTTTAATGCCGTTAGTCATCATGCAATTTATCGGCAAGATCAGTCCGGGCAGCGGAACGGATGCGGCTGCGGGTGTACGGATGTCGACGATTTTGACGTATGGCGGAATTTTGATAGCAATGGCATTGCTTTCATTGGCGACGGGTATGCTGTCTGGTAGGTTTGCTGCGCGAGCGAGTGCGGGGTTTGCAAAGAATCTTCGTAAAGATATGTATTATGCAATACAAGATTATTCGTTTGCGAATATTGATAAATTTTCCACGTCCAGTTTGGTGACGCGGCAAACGACGGACGTTACGAACGTTCAAATGGCATATATGATGATAATACGTGTAGCGATTCGTTGTCCGCTTATGCTTATTTTTTCGTTGGCTATGTCGTTTTCGGTCAATGTGACGATATCTTGGGTTTTCCTTGCGTTGGTGCCGGTACTTGCGTTGGTCTTGGTCATAGTGATATTAAAGACGCATCCTATTTTTGTGCGTGTGTTTCATAAATACGATAACATGAACCGGTCTGTACGTGAAGACATAAAGGGTATACGCGTAGTAAAATCGTTTGTTCGAGAAGATTTTGAGTGCAAAAAATTTGAGAATGCGTCGGAAGATGTACGAAAAGATTTTACGTTGGCAGAGCGGATCATGGCGGTCAATGCGCCGGTGATGCAGTTTTGTATTTGGTTATCGTTTTTGTTGATCTTTTTGATTGCGGCGCTGTTAACGCATTCGGGTAGATTGGTCGGCGAGGATCAAATCACGGTATTGATCATGTATGCGTCGCAGATACTTTCCGCCGTAATGCAGCTGTCGATGGTTTTGGTTATGATCATCATAGCGCGTACCAGTGCGGAACGTATTGTGGAAGTATTGCAGGAAAAGAGCAACATTGTTTCTCCGGAAAATGCGGTAACGGAAGTGAAGGACGGAGACATTGTTTTCGAGAACGTATCCTTCAAATATTCGAAAGATGCAAAGAGGAGTGCGCTGGAAGGCGTGAACTTACATATTCGATCGGGCCAGACGATCGGCGTATTAGGCGGTACGGGATCTTCCAAATCGACGTTGGTAAACTTGATACCTCGTCTTTACGACGTTACGGAAGGAGCTGTCTATGTTGGCGGCGTAAATGTAAAAGAATACGATCTGGAAACATTGCGAAACAAAGTGGCGATGGTATTGCAAAAGAACGTATTGTTTTCGGGAACGATTAAAGAAAATCTGCGATGGGGCAAGGAAGACGCTACCGACGATGAAATGTTGCGTGTGTGCAAGTTAGCGTGTGCGGATGATTTCATTCAGGCGTTTCCGGATAAATACGATACGTATATTGAACAAGGCGGAACAAACGTTTCCGGAGGACAAAAGCAGAGGTTGTGTATTGCGCGTGCTCTGTTAAAGGATCCGAAAGTATTGATTTTGGACGATTCAACGAGCGCAGTCGACACGAAAACGGATGCATTGATTCGAAAATCGTTCAAGGATGAAATTCCGAACGTTACGAAAATTATTATAGCGCAGCGCGTGTCCTCGGTTCAAGATGCCGATCAGATCATCGTTATGGATGGCGGAAAAATAAATGCGGTAGGAACGCATGAGGAATTGCTGGCATCCAACGAAATATATAAGGAAGTATATTATTCACAGAACAAGATCGGCGCGGCGGCGGAAGGAGGTGTGGCAAATGAATAAGCGAGGCGTTGAAATGCAAGGCGGTCGCAAAGGAAACTCGTTCAAAGTTTTGGGCAGGCTGTTGTCTTATTTGTTTCATTACTATCGGGTGCGCTTGATTGCCGTATTTATCTGTATTATGGTGACGGCGGCAGCCGGAATCAGCTCATCGATTTTCTTGAATCTTGTGATTCAAAACATCATTGATCCGTTGCGCGCGGGCGTTGCATGGGAGGAAGTACGGGATGATTTGTTCTTGATCATCGGCGGAATGGGGCTGATGTATGTAATTGCGTTGTGTGCATCTGCATTTTATAACCAAACGATGGCTGTGGTAACGCAAGGTTTCTTGAAACATGTGCGAAACGATATGTTTGTAAAGATGGAATCTTTGCCGATCCGTTATTTTGATACGCATACGCACGGTGATATCATGAGTACCTATACAAACGATACGGATGCGTTGCGTCAGCTTATTTCCATGAGTATTCCGCAAGTATATTATTCGATTGTGGCGGCGTTGGTGTTGTTTGTGATCATGCTGCTGATGAGTCTGTGGTTAATGTTTGTGGTGTTTGCCGGGGTAGGACTCATGGTGGTTGTGGCAAGATATGTAGGCGGCAGGAGCGCGCGGTATTTTATACGGCAACAGGAAGCGATCGGTAAGACGGAAGGCTATATCGAGGAAATGATGGGCGGTCAAAGGGTTATCAAGGTATTCTGCCATGAGGAGCGTGCGAAGGAAGATTTTGATAAGATCAACGATCAGCTGTGCGATGCTTCCGATAAAGCAAATGCTTATGGTAACATTTTGATGCCTGCGGTAATGAATATCGGTCATTTTGCGTTTGTGCTTGTTGCGATCGTAGCGGGTATTTTGGTGTTTGCGGGTGTGCGGAATTTATCGGTAACGGGCTGGAGTGTGTTATCAGGGGCTGTAATTGCGTCTTTTTTGAACATGTCGCGGCAATTTTCGTTAAATATCGGGCAAGTTTCGATGCAAATCAATTCGGTCGTTATGGGCTTGGCGGGTGCCGGGAGAATTTTTGAACTGTTGGATCAGCAGCCGGAAACAGATGACGGGTACGTAACGCTTGTCAATGCGAACATCGACGAGAACGGTGTGATCACTGAAAGCGATAGCCGTACCGGAAAGTGGGCGTGGAGACATCCGCACAAAGCAGACGGAAGCGTTACCTACACGGAGTTAAAGGGCGATATCCAGCTTTATGACGTAGATTTCGGATATATTCCCGAAAAAATTGTTTTGCACAATGTCAATATTTATGCGAAGCCTGGGCAGAAAATAGCGTTTGTGGGTGCGACCGGTGCGGGGAAGACCACGATTACGAACTTATTGAATCGTTTCTACGACATAGCGGACGGAAAAATTCGATACGACGGGATAAATATTAACAAGATAAAGAAATCGGATTTGAGAAGGTCTATGGGGATCGTTTTGCAAGATACAAACTTATTTACCGGAACGATCATGGAAAATATTCGTTACGGGAAATTGGATGCGACCGATGAAGAATGTATCGAGGCGGCAAAGCTGGCGAATGCGCATGATTTTATCACGCGGTTGCCGGACGGGTACAATACGGTCTTACGGCATGAAGCGTCCAATTTGTCGCAGGGGCAGAGACAGTTGATTTCAATTGCGAGGGCGGCGGTTGCAGATCCTCCGGTCATGATTTTGGATGAGGCGACTTCGTCGATCGATACGCGTACGGAAGCGTTGGTTCAAAAGGGAATGGATGCGCTGATGCAGGGCAGAACGGTTTTTGTGATCGCGCATAGGCTTTCGACAATACAAAATTCAGACGCGATCATGGTTTTGGATCACGGGCGTATTATTGAACGCGGATCGCACGATCAGCTTATTGCTCAAAGAGGCACATATTATCAGCTGTATACGGGCGCGTTTGAGTTGGAATAATACGAACGGTTTTTTCGCAAAAGCATGTGCGGACTAGGCTTCATGATAAAGCAAATGTAATGAGCATAATGCCTTAAAGTTGTTTAGAAACTGCATTGTTTTACGCTTCAAAGAAACAAAGTCGGCGAAAAGGAGGCGGACACCTTTTTGCCGACTTTGTTTTTAGATAATGACAAAAGGCGCCATCTTGAGCAAACAGCGGCTCAAGATGGCGCCTTTCATATTATTGAATTATCATTCAAGCCATCAAAATTTTCGTAAAAAGATCGCGCAAAAAAACACGGAGATCATTAAGAAAGTGTCTTAAGATATTGAACGGCCTGAATGCCGGCAATCATTCCCTCGTAGACAGCTTTTGCAATTTGCTGAAGCCCTTTTGTGCAATCGCCTGCGGCAAAGATGCCGGGCACATTTGTTGCGCATTTTTCGTCGATCAATATTTTATTGTCGGCTGTTTCCATTCCGAGTTTCTTTGCCAATTCGAATGCTCCGGCGGAGCCGCATGCAATAAAGATACCGTCAAAAGCTTCTTCCGTTCCGTCAGTATAGATGACCCGCTCTAAAGTTTCATTTCCCTCAAACTTTTGAATTTTTTTGGGATTATAGTTTGCGGAGGAAAAGGCGGGTTGCTTACCGTCTGTCAAGATCGTTACGTCGTCAATGATATTTTTCAATACGGAGTATTCACTAAACGCGTACGCTGCGTTTCCGATAACGCCTACTTTTTTTCCGCGGAAAAAGAATCCGTCGCAAATAGCGCAATAACTTATGCCTTTGCCCTCGAATGCCTGTAAATTTTCTATTTTGGGTGTATTTCGGCTTGTTCCTACGGCAATGACAATTGAAACGGCGTGGAATGTTTGATGATTCGACGTCTTAATATCGTACCCGTTTTCACCAAACTCAATACCGCACACTTCCGCTTGGATGAACTTGACGCCTAAATTCTTTGCCTGCTGAATGCCTGCCTGTATTAGGTCTTTCGCTAAAATGCCGTTTTCGAAGCCGTAATAATTTTCAATTTTATCCGCTTTGGCAAGAGCGCCGTAATCTTTCGCAATGACGGTTACGCGGGCGCCCCCTCGAACAGCGTATAGAGCCGCGGAAATTCCTGCGGGACCTTGTCCTAAAATGATAAGTTCTTTCATGGCAAATCCTTTATATGATTTATATAAATGGTTTCGGTCGGTTGTGTGATTTTCGGAAAAAGTCATTATGTCCGATAATATCAACGTAATCAATTATAATCTATTTTGAAAAAAAATCAAAACATTTCTCAAAGTCAGGTAAAAATTTTTAGCGGTTGCGTTGAATGAAGGGAGGGAAGGTTGGATATACTAAAGGAAAAGTTGGGAGGTTTTTATGAATCCATTTGAGGAACGTGCAGAATCGTTTGAAAAATTATTTCAGAATTGGAAGGCGTTGTATCCGAAAGCATACAACAAGCATGAAGTTGATCCGTATACGAAAGCTAGGATCATTTTGATGAACGGAACGGAATTCGAAGCGAATTGGTTTTCACATCAATTTTCACGGCATATACAGGATACGGATCTGCGTCGCTCATTGGCATGCGCTCGTTCGCTTGAGAAGCAACAACAAATAAAAATTTCATTATTGAAACCGGAAGACGAGAGTGCTTTGGAGCATACTATCGGTTATGAACAGCTTGCGGTCGATCTTACGGCAGAATTGGCAAAACGCGTAAAAGATTGCTATGTAAAAAAGGCGTTGGATTTTGCGTTGCTGGAAGATTTTGATCATTTGTATCGATATGCAGATCAATTGGAGATGGAGCAGGGGATTCTGGCGGAAAGATTGGTCGGAAAATATACGGAGATAATGCCCGGGAGGCCGACGATTGCGCATCACAGGTACCCGATGGATAACGTGCGACACTGTATATGCGCAAAAGAATCGGATACAATGACGGTGCTTGCAACGATGATAATTACGGCAGCAGAGCAACAAACAATGAACTATTATATGAACATCACCAGTCAGGCGAAGGATGAGATGGCACGACGTCTTTATGAAGAGATCGCGTTGGTAGAGGAAGAGCATGTTACGCAGTATGAAGATTTGATGGATGCGAATGGGACTTGGCTGGAAATGCTGTTGTGGCATGAATATACGGAATGTTATTTGTATTGGTCGTGTTATATGACAGAGACAGACAAAAATGTCAAGGGTATATGGGAACGAAATTTTGAAATTGAAGTTGCGCATTTGCATGCAGCGGCGCGGCTGTTGGAAAAGTATGAGAGAAGACATTGGCAGCAGGTAATTTGCAACGGCACATTTCCGAAACCGCTATCGCTTCATGAAAATATTGCCTATGTGCGCAAGATCTTGAAAGATACCGTGCAATTTACTTCTTTGCGGGAAGAGTATGTGAAATTAGAGGAGTTGCCGGAAGATTCAGATTTTTTCAAATATCAAAAAAGAATCAATGACAGTTTGGAGCATGTGCCGTCGCATAAAGTAATTGATCAATATATAGGAAGGCGCGGGCAGGATTATCGCTTTCAAGTTGCACCGGGGCCGGTATTGGAATTAAACGACCGAGAGATAGATAATGTTTCTGTCGGGCGGGTTGCAGGGGCAACGCAAAGCAGTGGTTTTTGTTGTACGGGCGAGTAGTGTTACAAATCAATAAAAAGCCAATCCTTCTGAAGTGAACCCCAAAGTTTGGACAAAAATTTAATTAAATCATTTGGCAATGAGTTCGGTATTGTACCGGGCTCATT
>CALVYJ010000135.1 GCA_944372075.1 uncultured Clostridia bacterium
TCTTTTCAATTCTTACTCATCGGCATAGCCTCTTTGGAACCACCCGTTTAACGGGTGGTTTTCGCAAGCCAATAAAATTCATATCGATTTGTTGTCCGATCAGACCAGTTGTCACGTTCCCTATGACGGAGGATATTGTCCGCAAGGCATCGATTTTGAAGAGCGGACTCGCTTATTGGCAACGGATAAAGTAAAATTTAAGGAATTGGTAGATCGGTCGTTGCGGAAACACTTTGCTTTTATTCGTAAGCTGGTCGAACGAGGCACCTATTTCTTCGACTATGGAAATTCCTTTATGAAGGCAGTGTTCGATGCGGGAGTGAAAGAGATTGCCAAAAACGGCAAGGATACGAGCGAAGGTTTTGTTTTTCCGTCCTATGTGGAAGATATAATGGGGCCGATGTTGTTCGATTATGGATACGGGCCGTTTCGGTGGTGTTGTCTGTCGGGGAAATCGGAGGATTTGCATAAGACGGATGCCGCGGCGATGTCGATCATCGATCCGAACCGAAGGGGACAGGATCGAGATAATTATATTTGGATCCGCGATGCAGAAAAGAACGATCTTGTCGTAGGGACCAAATGCAGAATATTATATCAGGACGCGTTTGGGCGCAGAGATATCGCCTTAAAATTTAATGAAATGGTGCGAAACGGTGAAATAGGCCCGGTCATGTTGGGAAGGGATCACCACGATACCGGCGGAACGGATTCGCCCTACCGCGAAACGAGCAATATATATGACGGAAGCAACATTACGGCGGATATGGCCGTTCAATGCTATGCCGGAAATGCAGCGCGCGGAATGAGTTTGGTCGCGTTGCATAACGGAGGAGGCGTCGGGATCGGGAAGGCGATCAACGGCGGTTTTGGTCTGGTCTTAGACGGAAGCCGACGCGTAGACGAAGTGATCCGCAGCTCTGTGGTTTGGGATACGATGATCGGTGTAGCGCGCAGGAGTTGGGCGCGGTTGGATCATGCGATGGAAACGGTACGCGAATACAACCGAAATACAAATGATTGGATCACATTGCCGTATTGTGCGAGCGACGAACTGGTGGAGAAATTTTTCTGATGCAGGTTTTATTTCGAGGGATAAGTCAGTTGGTAACGTGTCGAGGGGGCGCAAAGCGCGGAACGGCGATGCGCGATCTTGGAGTCATAGAAGACGGGGCTATCTTGGTAGAGAACGGCAAGATCAAGGCTGTGGGAACGCGGCAGGATCTCGAAAAAGAGTATCGCGGTGAAATATACGAATGTGGAAATAAATTAGTTATGCCGGGGTTCGTCGATTCACATACGCATCTGATTTTCGGCGGGCAACGGGCGGACGAATTCGGTTGGAGGCTGCGCGGGGACAGTTATCTTTCTATTATGAACAGAGGCGGCGGAATCGTGAAAACGGTAGAAGCGACGCGCACGGCTTCATTTTATGAGTTAAAGGAGAGAGCAAAAAAATATTTGACCCAAATGCGCGCGATGGGCGTTACGACGTGCGAAATCAAGAGCGGATACGGTCTGGATTTGCATACGGAGCGCAAACAACTAGAAGTGATTGCGGCATTAAAAGACGTTCAACCTACACAATTAACGGCTACATTTATGGGGGCGCACGCAGTGCCTACGGGCAAAACGGCGGATGAATATATCAATTTTTGTATAGAAGAGAGCTTACCGGCTGTTGTTCGGGAAGGACTTTGCGAATTTGCAGACGTATTTATCGAAGAGGGTGCGTTTACGGTGCGTCAGGCGGAAGCGTATTTGCGCCGTGCGCAATCTTTGGGATTGAAGATCAAATTGCACGCAGATGAAATGACGTCCTTGGGCGGAACCGAGCTGGGGATCCTGTTAAAGGCTTGTTCGGTAGATCATTTATTAAAAATACGCGAAGACGCCATCGAGAAGTTGGCAAAAACCGACACGGTTGCCACGGTATTGCCGTTGACTACTTTTTGTTTGGGCGAGGAATATGCTCCTGCTCGAAAGTTGATCGATGCGGGGGCGACGGTCGCAGCCGCAAGCGACTTTAATCCGGGAAGCTGTTGTACGTACAGTATTCCGCTGTTGATTGCATTGCTGTGCATTTATATGAAATTGAGCATTGAGGAAACCATTACCGCGTTGACGATCAACGGCGCGAAGGCGTGTGGCAAAGAAGCGGTTGCCGGCAGTATCGAGAAGGGGAAGCGAGCAGATTTTGTCCTCTTTGATTGCGATCATTATAGGTGCTTGCCGTATTATACAGGATTGAATCTGGTTGAAAAAGTGTTCATAGAGGGAGAACAGGTATATGGCAATGTTGCTTGAATGTGTTCCGAATTATAGCGAAGGGAGAGACGCGGCAAAGGTTGAAAAGATCGTGGACTGCTTTCGCGGGAAAAAGGGGGTAAAACTATTAGATTACTCATCCGATGCCGATCATAATCGCACAGTCGTTACGGTGATCGGAGAGCCGCAAGGATTACGGGCAGCCGTAGTGGAGTCTGTTGGGGTGGCGCTGCAAATCATTGACATGACAAAGCATCGGGGGCAGCATCCGAGAATGGGGGCGGTCGACGTTATCCCGTTTATTCCGATCAAAGATGCAACGGTGGAAGACGCGGATCGTTTGGCAAAAGCGACGGCAAAAGAAGCGAGTGAAAAATTCGGTCAACCGTTTTTTTTGTATGAACAATCGGCAAGTGCGCCGCATCGTATAAATTTAGCGGACATACGTCGCGGACAGTTTGAAGGTATGGCGGAAAAGATGTCGGATCAAACGTTATGGAAACCCGATTATGGACCGACGACGATTCATCCGACCGGCGGAGTTACGGCAATCGGTGCTCGGCCGCCGCTGGTGGCGTTTAACGTCAATCTTGCCACTTCGGATATGGAGATAGCGACCAAAATCGTTCATGCGATTCGGCATATCAACGGAGGGTTCCGATATTGCAAAGCTTTGCCGGTAGAACTGAAGGAGCGTAATATTGTTCAAGTATCTATGAATTTGACGGATTATACGAAGGCAGCCGTTTATCGTGTATTTGAAGCGATCAAAACGGAATGCCGCAGGTATGGCGTCAATGTAATCGGGAGCGAAGTTGTCGGGTTGGTCCCGATGAAGGTGCTCATCGACTGCGCGGAGTATTATTTGCAAATCGAAAATTTTTCGAGCGATCAAGTATTGGAAGGACGATTGCTATGAAGTTGACGGAATATTCTGTGGCGGACTTTTTGGATGAAACGGCAAGCGCATCGCCCGCTCCCGGCGGCGGAAGCGTTTCGGCATTGGCGGGAGCGCTGGCGGCGGCTTTGGCATCGATGGTTGCAAATTTATCGCAGGGGAAAAATTTTTCTTCTGTGGTCAGCGAAATGCAGGAGATCGCGGCGCGAGCGAAAGATCTGCAGAAAAATTTAGAAGATGCCATACAGAAAGATACGGATAGTTTCGGAGCATATATGGATGCGTTGAAGCTGCCGAAGGGTACGCAAGAACAAATGCAAGCGCGGGCGAATGCAATGCAGAGGGCGTTGCAATATGCGGCAGGCATTCCGCTTGAAACGGCAAAGACAGCGGTGCAGGTCTTTCCTTTGCTGCACAAGTTGCTACAATGCGGCAATAAAAATGCGGAAAGCGACGCGTTGGTTGCCGCGATGCTCGCGAAAGTTGCCGTTTATGGGGCGGCGGCGAATGTTCGAATCAATCTGAAAGGTATTCAGGACGATTCTTTCCGCCTGCAAACGGAGAGAACGATCGAGGAGCTTGTGCAATGCGCAAAAAATGAAGAAAGAAGTATTTTGAAATGTTCTGCATTCAGTTTCGGATTTGCGTAGACGTAAACGCAAAGAATTTGTATTGGGTTAAGAATGTGCATTGAATGCATTTCTATAAATATTAGTAGGAGGATCTTTTATGAAAAAGTTATGGTTGTTTGTGGTAACGTCGATTTTGGCGTTGGCGATGTCGTTTACTCTTGTCGCTTGCGGCGGCAATGAGAACAATGACGACGGGGCAGGCGGAGACGCAGATGTCGCGGATGTTGTGGGGGATTATTCGGTCGATTTGTCGGCGCTTGGAATGCCGTTGACCGTCTATTTGCGTATTTCGGAGGATGGAACTTTCAAGTTCTCGAGCGCGACCGATTTTGTGGCGGATAAAAACAGCGGAACGGTCAGCAAGATATCGACCGGCTATGTCATGATTTATTCCACGATCAACAACGAATCGGCAAGCGGAAAAACGACAAATTTTACGAAAGAATCGGACGGCAGTCTGAAGTTTGACGGAACGGTATATTATGGTTCGACGAAGCCGTCCAGTCCGATGGAGAATGAAGATACGGGTGAAATGCATTATTTGTATGCGGTTCCTGTAACGGAAGACGAAGGGCCGACCGATACCGTAACATTGGAGACCGGCTTGTATTACGGAACGCATGAATCGACGGGAATGCAAGGTGCTACCGTAATTTACAGATATTATTTGGATCTTCGCGAAGACGGCAAGTTTACCTCTTTGGTTTCCTTCGATATGATGGGAACGACGTATTACGGATATGATTACGGAACGTACTCCATGATGGGTGCAATGTGCCGCATGACGTCTGAAGTTTATCAGGATTTTGACGATGAGAGCAAGCCTTTGACGGAATCGATGCAGGCTATGTCTGAAACGGAGATCGTCGCCGAACTTCGCGTAGGACCGATGGCGACCAAAACGGCGGACGTGACCATGGAAAAAGCGGAGGCTCCCACTTCGGCAATTTTGAAGTATGAGGGAGTTTGCACCATTCAGATGGGAGGAGCGATGTCGTTGGATTTTGATTTGACGCTGGACATTTACGCGGACGGATCATATACATACACGGCTACGACTGTGATGATGGGCGAAACCAACGAATATACCGAAACGGGGTATATCGGACTGAATACGACAAATTCGACGTTATATATTCTGCCGGATGATGTGACGTCCGGGCTCGAAGGTTCGATCGATGAGAACGGTTCGATTTCGGCAAAATTCAGCGTCGGGCAGGGAGCACCGCAAGACGTTGTGCTGACGCCTGTTGCAGAATAAGCGAAAGTGATTGAAAAGGAGAAAAGGTTATGAGATCAGCAAAGGCATTTTTTAATTGGGCATTTACTACGCGCGCGAAGACGGTAATGAAGATTTACAACGATGAACCGATTACGCCGGAAAAGATGTTTTTAAGTTTTTGTTCGCACGATCCTACGTTCATATCGAACGGGCCTGCCGGGTTAAACGGGAGCATAAAGGGGATCGGCTTTATGCCCAAACCGGAATATTTGGAAGAAACGTTGGAGGCATATATTAAGCATATTAAGACGTATGATCCGGAGGATAAGACGTATTCGAAGCGCGGATTAGGCGTTCTGATCAAATATATGTATGGTGAAGAAGCGCAGAATCGCGTTGATTTTGATCACATCGGCAGTTTGGAGATGGCGAAAAAGCATTCGTATGCAAACTATAAGGCAAACCCGCAGGCAACTTTGATGTTTTATCAGCCGCCCATGATATCGTTTGAAGTTCGCGGAACGATCCATATTTATGACGAAATGGAATCCGGTAAGCGTGAGATTTATCAGCAATTTATCAACGCGCAGCATGATATGTACCATACTCCGGATATGAATAGATGGTTAAAGTATCCGGCGTATGTAATGGATATTGAAGAGATATATGACAATAGCGCTACAAAAGAGGGCTTTGGAACGAAGCTGGAATATCCTATTCCCATAGAACAATAAACATTGTTTTTGATATACGGTAAGTAAAAAGTGAGGTCGCTTGCGCTTGTGAAGGATTCGGTTTCTTTTCAAGCGCAAGTCGGCGTGTTCTGTTTTGTAAAACGTGAACAATGTACGGTTAGGAAATAAAGCAATGAAAGTAAAATTCAGGAACATGATTGCACTGCTAATTGGTTGTGCTATGATTTTAGCGACAACGGGTCTGTCGGGATGCGGAACCTCCATTGCGGAACGCCGCACCGATACTTCTTCTACTCTGTATGTAGGAGTCGTTTCGTCTGCTTTTCCCACATCCTTCATGCCGTGGCTTTCTCGTGACGGAGTCGCTACAACGGTTGCCAGCTTCATATATAATACGTTGTTTTCTTTTGATGAAGAAACCGGAGAATATCTTCCTTTGATCGGAAAGGATTGGTGTTATACGGATTATGACGGGAATGAATTGCGGACGGCAGACGGAAAAATTGATTATAACGCTGTAGAAGCTTGTTATGAAAACTCCAAAGAGAAATATATGGTCGTGAAAGTAACTCTGCACGACAATATGACCTGGAGCGACGGTGAGCCTGTTACGGTGAACGATATATATTATACATTCGACATAGCCACGGACAATACTTTATCCAACCATGCCGGTGCAATGGCGTGGACAGCGGACCTGCAACATAAATCGGAAGGGGGCGTCCTCAAACAGCAGGGAATGTTTACATATGACAACAATGATTATTGGGATCCGTATCCCATTACCGAGGCGGAAAAGGACACTGTCATTTATCTGCGCGTCAATAAGGTTTTGGGTGCCGTTGCCACATTGTTTACGTCGATTTTAATTTTGCCGGAGCATATTTGGAAACCGCTTGTAAGCGTTGACGAAAAATTAAACAATTCAGATCCAACCGGCGAAATCTTGTATCAGTATGAAAATCCTATCGGTTGCGGCGCATGGGAATTGGATACGGAAAAGTCCGGAAGACAAATGATAGTTTTGCACAATCGCAAAGGAGACTATCATCTGAAAGCAGAAGACGGTTCTGATTTGTATAAAGTCGACACCGTAAAATTGATGTTGTATATGGATGAAAATACGGCGATATATGCTTTGTTGAAAGGATATGTCGATATGCTTGATTATTCGATGAATTCGAATTATATGCGTCTTTTTGAGGATGAAGAAAATATTATCGTTCAGAATATTGCCGGTACGTCCACGCAAACGCTCGTGATGAATGTAAATCCACAGACGCAGTATGTGACGCCTGCTCGCGAAATTTTGAAAAATATAGAGGTGCGCAAGGCAATTGCTTTGGCAATCAATCAAGAAGAAATCATCGATAAAGTATTGAACGGGGCAGGCGTTTCGGCGTCGGCGGGTTTGATGTTGGAAAGTCAAACGGAACTGTACAATCCGGCGGCAAATATTTTAGCCGGAGATTATGAAAATCGGCTCGCACAGGCAAATGAAATATTGGATCGATTGTACCCGAAGAAGGATAAAGAGGGATATCGCTTATCGGAAGGGGAACGGATCTCCTTTGAAATACTCGCAAATCCGGGGGAATTGGAGCTGGTTTCGTTTTTGCAAATACAGTTTCAAAAGATAGGGATAGACGTCCAATATAAGGCGGAAGGCTCTATGGCGGAGGATACATACTTATTCGACGGCGATTTCGATATGACCTTTCAAGCCACGATTTTTAACGTGTCGAATGTGGACATTATGTATCAATCGCATTTCGTCACAACATATCGATCATCCAATTATGGCAGACTGGCAAACGAAGAGCTTTCAGATAAAATAAGTGAGATGCGCTTGACGTTGAATCAAAACAGAAAATATGATTTAATTAAAGAAATTCAAGAAATTATAGCCGAGCTGTATTATAAAGTACCGGTTTACGCATCCAATGTCATTTCCGTAGCGAGAACAGATCGATTTATCGGCTATGTCGCAGGCCCCGGAGAAACGGTCTTTAATTTGGATACGTTAGAAAATCTTGAGGAGGTGGTGTAAAAAATGAAAACGTCTTATGTCATCAAACGTATACTTCTTACGATATTTATCTTTTTTATTGTCGTAACGCTTTGTTTTTTTATACCGCGTATCGGAGTAACGGATCCTGCAAGCCGATATTATCCGGCGCAATCGGCCGGGATGACGGATGAGGTGTATGAAGAGATCAAGGAGGATATTCGGATACAATACGGGTTAAACGGTACGACTTTTGAACAATATGTACGATATCTCAAGCAGCTTTTTAAGGGGGATTTAGGGATTTCCTATCAAAGCGGAAATCCGAAAGTGATCGATTGTATAGCAGAATGTTTACCCTGGACGTTGGTTTTGTCCGTAACGAATTTGTTGATTTCGCTGATATTAGGAATTATCATCGGCACAATGGCAGCATGGAAAAGGGGACGATGGCAAGACAAAGCCTTATTAAATGCGTCAACGGTTACAACGGCGCTGCCATCCTTTTTCATAGCGTTATTGCTTTCGTTCTATTTGGGATTTGAACTGGAGTTGTTTCCTGCTTATACCGATCAAAACATGGTAACCGGGTTTGATTGGAGTTGGCAGGCGATATCGACTGTAATGTATAACGCGGCGCTTCCTATTTTTTCAATGGCGATCGGCGGTATCGTTTCCTATGGGCAGTCTACGCGCAACAGTGTGATCGCGGTGTCCGGCGATGAGTTTATACTGACGGCAAAGGCGAAAGGATTGTCAAACAACCGCGTTATCTACGGGCATACGTTAAGAAATGCAATGTTGCCGATCGTTACGCAATTCGGCATGAATATCAGCGGATTGATCGGCGGTGCGGTCGTCATCGAGAAAATTTTTAATTGGAACGGGATGGGCACACTTTTTTTGACGGCAAACAGCAATAACGATTATCCGTTGATGATGGGGATTATGATCTTTATGTCGGCATTTGCATTGGTAGCAAATCTCTTGACGGATTTTGTTTATTCGTTGCTGGATCCGCGCGTTACATTGGGAGAAAAGCGATGAAAACTATACAAGGACAGGACCAAGAGTTCGCAACAAAAATCCTTTCGGTTTTGAAAAAGATCGGCATTACATGTTTGCGCATTTTGGAAGGGATTTGGTCGTTTATAAAAAAGTTATGGAAGCACAAACAGGGACGCGTCGGATTGATTATAGTGGCATTATTGGTTTTTTGCGCCGTGTTTGCGCCCATCATTGCCCCGTACAACCCGTATGACGTGACGCAAAGGGCAGAGAAAGGACTGTCTCCGTCTTGGGATCATTTGTTGGGTACATCCATTACAACCGGGCAGGATATTTTCAGTATGCTGATTTACGGCGCTCGATCGTCGTTGAGTATCGGTTTGATAACAGGGCTTGTGATTGCGGTTTTGGGATCGTTGCTGGGCATAGCGGCTGGATACATAGGCGGTTGGGTCGATACGATCATAATGCGAATTGTCGATATTTTGCTGGTCATACCGACGCTTCCGTTGGTAATTGTCATGACTAACGTTTTAGGGACGAGTTATGCAGTCATCGTATTAGTATTTGCTGCGTTCGGTTGGACTGGACTGGCGCGCGTAATACGTTCGCAAGTAATGTTGATAAAGAACGCCAATTATGTAAAGGCAGCGGAATTGATCGGGGCGAGCAAATGGTATATCATGTGGCGGCATATTCTGCCTGCGGTATCAAATTTGCTGATCATGAGCACGGCGCTGACGAGCGCCGGAATCATGGTTGCGGAGGCCGGTTTGAGTTTTCTCGGATTGGGAAATCCGGAAGCGGTCAGTTGGGGAAAAATGTTAGCGGATGCGCAAAGCAGCGGAGCTATGTTGTTTGGCCATTGGTGGAGTATTTTAGCACCGGGAATTGGCATCTTTTTGGCGGTATTTTCCTTTATGCGTATCGGACTTGCGATGGAGGAAATCTTAAATCCGAGAATGCGTAAGGGCAGCAGTATGGTGAAAGTATTTAAGCATTTGAACAATAAATATTTGGAAGAAGTATTTGCGTCTATGGATGACGGAAGTAAATTAAAGGGCGAATATGCTACATGCAGCATAAATGAAACGCCGGAGGGCAGAGAAATGTTGGCGTGCGGAGAGTATGCTCCGTCAGAGGAAGTGGCGGTAACGGCAAACGGAGAAGAGAGCAAGAGGAAAGAAGACGATGAAAGCGCTTGAGGTGAAAAATCTGAAGGTCGTATTCCCTACAGAAGCAGGAATTGTACGGGCGGTAGAGGGGATTGATATTGAAATTGAGCAAGGACAGTGTGCTGCAATCGTAGGGGAATCTGGTTGTGGAAAAAGCGTTACTTCGTTGGCGGTAATGAAATTGTTATCGACGCCGCCGGCAATTGTCAGGGTAGACAAACTTGAACTGGGTGGCGTTGATATTAAAAATTTGAATGATAAGCAAATGCAAAAGGTTCGCGGAAAAGATATTTCTATGGTATTCCAAGATGCGTTAACGGCTTTGAATCCTGTGATGCCGATCGGAAAACAGATCGATGAAATCTTTCTCGCACACGGAAAACTTAATTTTCAAGCGAAAGAAGGGGAAGAAAATAAGAGAATCAATTTGAAAAAAGAGGCGAAAAAGAGGACGATTGAAGCGCTGAAACTGGTTGGGATCAGTGATGCGGAATTGCGCTACAGAGCGTATCCGCATCAATTATCCGGAGGAATGCGGCAGAGGGTACTCATTGCGATGGCATTTGCCTGTAATCCCAATTTAATTATTGCCGACGAGCCGACGACGGCTTTGGACGTTACAATTCAAGCGCAAGTTTTAGATATCTTGAAGGAGTTGCAGATAAAACAAAAGACGTCTCTGATGCTGATCACGCATGATTTATCGATCGTCATGAGTATGGCGGATGAAATTTATGTCATGTATTGTGGTAAGATCGTCGAGAGGGCAAAGACAAGGGATCTGTTCGTACAGCCGTTGCATCCGTATACAATGGGACTGTTGGGGTCAATTGCTCGATTGGACGACGAGCGTGGCAGATTTGTACAAATTCCGTTGTCATTGCCGTCACCGATGCGAAAGCCGTCCGGCTGTTATTTTCATCCGCGGTGCAGTTTTGCAACGGAAAAGTGCAAAGAGGATATGCCTCCGTTAGAAAAGCTTGATGACGGTCGTTGCATACGATGCTGGAATTATCGGGAGATTCAAAATGCGAAAAAATGAAAAACCATTGATAAAGCTGGAAAATGTTAGCGTTTCATTTCCTGTAAAGAATGATTTTCCTTTTCAAAAGAAAAGATACGTACGGGCAGTGACCGACGTCTCAATGGAAATCTATCCGGGCGAAACATTTGGATTGGTTGGGGAATCCGGCTGCGGAAAAAGTACGCTTGCCAACACTACCTTGGGGATTCAAAAAGTCGACAGCGGTAAAATCTTTTTTGAGGATCAAGAGCTTACCGCTATGGATAAAAAACAACTGAAAGCAGCTCGTCGCAGTATGCAGATGATCTTCCAGGATCCGTTTTCATCTTTGAATCCGAGGTTTAGCGTGTATGAAATTATTTCGGAACCGCTGCGAATCGTAGGTGGCTATACGCGAGAGCAGATGCGCGAACTTGTCGGCAATATGCTGCAGGAAGTCGGATTGTCGGCAGGCGATATGGATCGGTTCCCTTCTGATTTCTCCGGAGGACAAAAACAACGAATCGGTATTGCTAGGGCTTTGATCTTAAAACCGAAATACTTGGTTTGCGATGAGCCTGTCTCTGCATTAGACGTGTCTGTACATGCGCAAATCTTAAATTTGCTGATGGATTTACAGGATAAATATCATATAACTTATTTGTTTATTTCCCATAATCTTGCTGTCGTTAAACGCATTTGCAGCCGTGTTTTAGTGATGTATTTCGGGAAAGTTATGGAATACGGAGATGTGGATAAAATATTTGCGAATCCGGTTCATCCGTATACGCAGGCGTTGATGTCTGCTATATTTGATACGGATATAGACCATAAACACGAACGGGTCCGCTTAAAAGGTGAAGTACCCAGTCCGATCAATCCGCCGATAGGTTGTAGATTCTGTGGAAGATGTCCGCAGGAGCTGGATCGATGCAAGGAAGGCGATCCCCCGCTGTTGGAAATTGAAGAAGACCATTACGTTGCGTGTTTTCGGCATGGCATTGTTGAGGCTGAAACGGATGGTTAAAAAGCAGACTTTGGTTTTAATTGCAGGCATTGTTTGGATGGCGGCAGGAATCAATATTTTGCGGATCGGTATTGTTGCGGCTGTGTCTGTCAACTGGATTTGGTGGATGGTGTTGTCAATGCTTGCCGTTTTTGTATTGTTTTTCGGAATGTTTTTTCGCATAGTTAAAAAACATTTGAAGCGTATATACGGATATGACGACGCAAAAAAATACTGCTTTTTACGATTTTTTGATGTTAAAGCCTATATTTTAATGGGAATCATGATGACGGGCGGAATTTTGATGAGGACTTTGGGGTGGATACCCGATCGCTGTACGGCGATGTTTTATACGGGTCTTGGAGGCGGCTTGACCGTTGCCGGAATTCTTTTTTTAGTCGAGTATATAAAAAATGTTAAAAGGGAAGGTGTTTCACAATGAGCAACATTGAGAGCGAAATGCTGTCGCTTTTCTGTTGCGAAAAATTTGCGCGGTCAGGTTTATGATCTTGTAGATATTTACGAAATTTTTATACGAAACGAAGGCAAGCATGGTCAGAAATTGACCATGCTTGCCTTCGTTTGATTACTAAATAAGATGCAAATTGACGCCTCAGACAGAGTTCCGATCGTCTATCGATTTTAACTGACGAATGTGTCTGTCAAATTTCATACCAGATATTCGGTTGCGGAACCAGTATTGCCGAATTGGGCGAGTGCGTCGTAATGGTCGGAAGAAATCGACGCAAGTTGACGCTGGTAGAGATCGGCGGGAAGGCATCGTCAAAGTGGTCAACCGTAACGGTTTTGGGTTTAATTTTTTGCAAAAACGGAATAAGTACCTTATCCATTCGTTTTCGACCTTGATAAGGGAATATGAGCAGGTCGACGTCGGTCGGGTATACGGCGCGACAATCCATGCCGGCTGAACCAAAGACAAAAACAGTTGTATTGTGATCCGAAATCTCAAAAGCCAACACGTCCTCGGACTTGATTTTGAATTTGCTGGCGTCCTTCAACAGGGAGATACAGTCCGGCAAGTGCGACCATGTTCGCGGAGAAAACAGTATTCTAAAAACAGAGTATATATCAAATTTACAATGACTTGCAGGATAAACGCGTATCAAAAAATTTCCGACGGATAAAACATCTCCCACTGCGATCGATTGCATGCAGGTGTAATTTAATCCGTTTTTTCGAGCAAGCTGAATACCGATTTCGGATACGTATACGGGGAGTTTTCCTTGGGAAAATGTGTCGATATCTTTGAAATGATCGACGTGCGGATGCGTAATGAGTATGGCGTCGAAAGAGCATGCTTCTTCTTTCGATATCGGCGCAGTATGTGCAAAGGGGGGATCGTATGGATCTATGAGCAATCTTGTCTTGCCGCTCTCAAAAAGAAGTGTTGCTGTGCCATACCATTTGAAACGCATAAAAAAGCTCCTTGCCGAACGATCGTTCGTGCGAATTATCTTCGTATTGATTATACTACATGGTTTATAAAAATACAAACGGTAAAAATAAATTATCGATTTATATAAGGGAAGTTGCAAAAGAAGTATTCTCTTATGCTATTTTTAAGAACATATGAATAGAATATTGCATGAAGAAAAAGTTGTTGTTGATGCGAAAGGGTCTGATATGGTTGTTAACGTCGGCAATTTTACTGTTCACGTGTTTTTTTGCATATCCGGCGCTCAATTCGGAACAAGTTCGCGAATCAAAACCGCATGCCGGGATCTTGAGACTTTGGCATATAGACAATTTTGAAGGAGGAATTGGTTCGAGGGGCAGTTTTTTGGTGCGATGCGCACGCGATTTTGAAAAAGAAAATTGTTTCATTTTGATGACGGAGCATACGCAAGAAAGTGCGGAGCAAGCGCTTAAAGACGGAAATATACCCGATTTGATTTCGTTTGGCACATATTTTGGGGAAATAGCGCAATACGCACAGCCGTTGAAGGACTACCGCTTTGAGGCGGCGCAAATGAACGGGCAGACCTACGCTGTTCCGTGGTGCAGAGGAAGTTATTTTCTATTCTCCGCGGACGGGGATTTTCAAGATATGACGGAATCCAACACGGTAATAAGTGTCGGAAAAAATGCATTGGCAGACGGATGTGCTTATTTTAGCGGGATGATCGGAGATTTTGAGCATAAAACTTCGTTGCAGGCATATGTATCGTTCATGAAAGGCGATTATACGTATATGCTGGGGACACAAAGAGATCTGTATCGATTTGCAACGCGTAATTTTGAGGTGCAGGCTAAACCGCTAAATGAATTTTGCGATTTGATACAATACATTTGCATAACAGCAAGGGAAACGACCGCATACGAGGCCGGTGTTCAATTTATTGAATATTTGCTTTCGGAATCCGTACAAAAGACTCTTGACGAAATCGGTATGTTGAGTATGTATACGGCAGATATTTACGGCACAGAGACAGCGATGTCTTTGGCGGAAAAAGAATGTCCTAAAAAAATGGTCAATGCGTTTTTAGCCGGGGAGGCAAAAGAGACGATTTTTGAGGTCGCGCGCAATGCGGTAAGCGGCGACAAAATCAGCGCAAAAAATTTTGAAAATCTCTTTCAATAGCATTGTAAAAATGATCAAGATGCTGTATAATATTGGAGGGTAAATGTTGCGATCTGCCAACGAAATTTCCACAAAGTTTTTACAAGTTAAAAAGTTGATGCCGTTCCCTTTCCGACAGTTTACGACGGTCGGAATTGGCGGAGATGCGCCATTGGCGTTTTTTCCAAGGGATTTTTCAACAATGATTGAAATAGTTTCTTATTGTCGCAAGGAGCAAATTCCGTTTTTTGTTTTGGGTCGCGGCAGTAATGTGTTGGCATCGGACGCGGGTTTTGACGGAGTGGTTCTGTGTACGCATGAGTTGGATCGAGTACAAGTGTGTGACGGTTGGGTAGATGCGTATTGCGGAGCGAATATCGGAAAGATTCTGTCAGAAGTTGCGAAGCGCGGCATGGGAGGTTTGGCATTTCTTGCCGGTATTCCGGCAAGTTTGGGGGGCGCGATTTACATGAATGCAGGCGCTTGCGGGACTTATATTGAAAGCGTTGTAACAGAGGTTACGATTTTTGACGGCGTTAGTCTTCAAAAAATCAATGTTTCCGAATGCAATTATTTTTATAAAAGAAGCCGTTTTATGTGGAGCAATGAAATAATTCTGGGAGCAAGATTGCGTTTGCAGAAAACGGGAAAAGAGAAGGCTCTGCGCGAAATAAGGGATTCATTAAGGGTTCGCGCGCAGTTGCCGACAGGAAAAAGTTTGGGGTGTGTTTTCATGAATCCGGAACAAGTATCTGCGGGTTACTTGATTGAACGGTCCGGATTAAAGGGAGTCTGTTGCGGAGACGCTAAAATTTCGGAAGAGCATGCAAATTTTATTGTCAATATGGGGCATGCTACGGCAGAGGAATACAAAAAACTGATACAGATGATTAAGGAGCGGGTTTTTTCAGAAACGGGAGTAGTGTTGCGAGAGGAGATTCGTTACATAGGAGAATTTTGAATGTTGCTGACTGGGGATTATCATACGCATACGCAGTACAGTCACGGGAAGGGCACGGTATTGGAAAATGCGATGCGAGCCAAAGAAATAGGCTTAAAAGAAATTGCAATTACCGATCATGGGTTTGAGCAGCTCGCGTTTGGGTTGCGGCATAGGCGTATGCCGCAATTGATTAAAGATTGCAAGGAGGCAAGCGAAATAACGGGAATTCCTGTTTATGTCGGTACAGAGGCAAATTTATGCGATGATAACGGCAGGACAGATTTAGTGTGTGCGGATTATAAAGATTTTGATATTTATTTAATGGGAATCCATCGGTTTGTCAAGTTTACACGTTTTCGTGATTTTTGGTATATGCTTGTTAAAAATTCGTTCCATACGTCTTTTCATATAAAGCCAAGTGCGAGTTTAATTCGTTATAATACGAAAGCTTATATAAACGCCATAAAAAATAATCCGATCGATGCAATCACGCATATCAATTTTCAATCGTTTTGCGATGTTGTCGAGGTTGCAAAGGCGGCTCGGGATTACGGGACTTACATTGAATTAAATGCAAAGAAAGTCCATATTTCGGATGAAGAGACGGAAAAAATTCGCGACACGGGCGTTCATTTTATTATTGATTCCGATGCGCACAGCGTTGATCGTGTTGGGGATACGGAACTTGTGGACAAACTGTTGGAGCGTGTCAAAATTCCGAGAGAACAGATCGATAACATTGACGGGAAGTTTCCAAAATTTCGATTCAAAGCATTCAAAGAGAGATATTTGTGAAGTGATAAGGGGAAATTTTACAAGGGAAATTAAAAAAGAACTTATTCGCCGCGGGTTTGAAAATGCATGTTGCAAGACGGCTGCGCTGTCGGCGTATTTAAGGACGACGGGGAGCGTTTTGCGGCGAGGAACGCTGGTTGGCTTTGAGTTTATCACGGAAAGTGAATTTATTGCCGAGTTGGTGATCGGTCTGTTTGAGGACGTTTTTGGCGCTGAATTAAAAATAGTCCAGGCAACGGAAGATGCTCGCAATGGTAGAAATCGTCTTGTATTTCAATGCCTGACGGAGCAATCTCTCTACATATTGACCGAATTGGGAATAGTTGAGAGGGACGGAGACGAAATTCATCTGAATTTTGGGATCGATCAGTATTTGGTTGAAAATGAATGTTGCCAACGTGCATATATCTGCGGGGCTTTTTTAGGAAGCGGTAGTTGTACGCTCCCTAAACTGGAGGACGCCAGGTCGGGTTATCATTTGGAGATTGTATTTTCGGCAAAAGCCGCTGCTGATGATTTTTGTGAAATTTTGGCGAGTTATCAAATTTTGGCGAAATGTGTTGAGCGAAAGGGTACCAGCGTCGTTTATTTGAAGAGTCGGGAAAATATTGCCGATTTTTTGAATCTTTTAGATGCGCAGATCGCGTTGCAAAAACTGGATTCGCTTGCCGCGCAAAAAGATGAACGAAATCGCATAAATCGTGTGGCGAATTGTATGCAAAAAAACTACGATAAAAGTGTGCTGGCATCGGTTCGGCAGATCCGCGCGATTGAAAAAATTGAACGCTTGCAAGGGTTAAGTGAACTGGATGTTACCTTGCGTGAAACGGCTCTGGCTCGTTTGAACGATAAAGAGGCATCCTTAAAGGAGTTGGCTGATCAATTAAATCTTTCGAAAAGTTGCTTAAACCATCGGCTTCGAAGATTGGTTAAAATCGCAGACGGTTTACCGGAAGGAGTGGAATAAATATGGATCGTTTATCGTTTGTCTATGCAAAAGATACGTATAACGCGTATGATGCGCAGAGAATAGTATTCGAAGCGTCAAAGTTTAAAAGTGAAATTAGTTTTGAGGATGGCTCGAAACGCGGGAACGCTAAAAGTATAATTGGTTTGCTGTCAATGAAGTTTTTGAAAGGAAACGAATATGTCGTAGTGGCGGAAGGCCCCGATAGTCGTGCTGCGGTTCAAGCTGTTGCTGCGTTTGTAGAAAGTTTATAGCTCGGTTTATCATGTCTTTTGCTATGTTCAAATAGCAGGATGCGGGGTTTTAATGCCGGGGAAATAGGCAGTGTGTTTCATTATTCAATAAATTTGAATTTAACGATATTCTAAACACCGCCGCACAAATCGATTGTGCGGCGGCGATAACTACTCGAGAAAAGGTGAAAAATCATGTCGGAATTTGTTCATTTGCACGTGCATACGGAATATAGCTTATTGGATGGCGCATGCAAGGTAAAGGAGCTTGTCACTCATTGCGTCAAAAACAATATTAAAGCGATAGCAATTACAGATCATGGCAACATGTATGCGACGTTACAGTTTGCAGAGCAATGTCGAAAAAATAACATTCAAGCAATTATAGGTTGCGAGATGTATATGACGCAAGATTTGACTGTCAAAAACAATACGAGCGACTTTGAACATTTAATCCTTTTGGCGAAAAATAAAAAAGGATATAAAAATCTTGTAAAATTGGACTCGATTGCCTATGTCGACGGATTTTATTACAAGCCGAGAATTGATTATAAGACATTGCGAGAACATAGCGAAGGGTTGGTTTGTCTTTCGGCTTGTCTTGCGGGAAGAATTCCCAAATTACTTTTGCGCGGCGATTATGACGGGGCTAAACGTACCGCTTATGAACTGAAAGAAGTGTTCGGCGATGATTTTTATATAGAAATTCAAGATCATGGATTAGAGGAACAGCGAAGGGTTTTGCCGTTGTTGTTACAGCTGGCTAAAGAATGCGATGTTCAACCGGTCGCCACAAATGATGTGCATTATATTCGAAAAGAAGACTGGGAAATGCAAGACGTCTTGATGTGCATTCAAACGAAGCGTACGATCGATGATCCCAAGAGGATGAAATTTGATACTCAGGAATTTTATCTGAAAACGCCGGAGGAAATGGAAAATCTTTTCGGTTACGTACCGGAGGCTTTGACAAATACGCTTGTCATTGCGGAAAAATGCAACGAAGAACCGTGTTTTGATTTGAAAGAAAATGGCGATCCGATTAAGGATAAGTCTTTGATCCCCGGATATACGCCGGAGGATGGGTCTGATCCGAAAGATTATTTAACGCGTTTGACCTGGGAGGGGTTGAAGCGGCGATACGGCGAGATCACGGAAGAGGTAAAAAAGCGCGCAGACTATGAGTTGGGCATAATTTTAGGTATGGGTTTTGCCGAATATTACTTGATCGTTATGGATTTTATTCAATGGTCTAAAGATCGAGGTATTCCGGTGGGGCCGGGACGAGGATCTGGTGCGGCGAGTATTGTAGCATACGCGATTGGAATCACGGACATCGATCCGCTGAAATATGATTTGTTCTTTGAACGTTTTTTGAACCCTGATCGCGTAACAATGCCGGATTTTGACGTGGACTTTTGTAACGAACGCAGACCGGAGACGATAGAATATGTCCGTAAAAAATATCA
>CALVYJ010000136.1 GCA_944372075.1 uncultured Clostridia bacterium
TTGCTTTGTCGTCTGTGTGGGGTATGGTTGAGGAAGATCGTATGCAAATTGGAACGTTCAAGGCTTTGGGATACGGCCGCGGCAAAATAATGCGCAAGTATCTGGTTTATTGTTGTTTTGCGAGCATTATCGGGTGTCTGGTCGGTATTTTGTGCGGATTTGCGTTGTTGCCTTCTGTATTTTGGAGAGCATATTCTACGATGTACCAACTTCCGGAATTGAGGTTAGGGTTCAGTTGGATTTTTGCGATTGCGGTATTTGCTATTTCCATTTTGGGAACCATCATCGTGACGTGGGGGGCTTGCCGCAATTCGTTAAAGGAAAGGCCGGCATCGTTGATGCAACCTAAAGCGCCCAAACCCGGCAAGCGAATTTTACTGGAGCGGATCGGAATACTTTGGAAACCGTTAAAGTTCAAATGGAAGGCAACGATCCGAAATATTTTCCGCTATAAGAAAAACATGTTTTTGACGATCGTGTCGGTCATGGGGTGTACTGCACTGATTTTGACGGGATTCGGTTTAAGCGATTCGGTGGATGCCGTAACGGAGCTTCAATTCAGCAAAGTGATAAAGTACAATGCGTTGATCGAATATACGGGCGAGTTGCCGCAAACGGGGGCGTTACGCGAGTTTATCGGAACGACGGAAGAAGAAGGAGAGCGGTATATTTCGGTTTATAAAGAGAGCGTACGCGTTATTTTCGGCGAAAACGGAGCGGATGGAAATGAGACGGCAGATTTATATGTCGTGGAAGACGGCGCACAGTTTAATGCGTTTGTAGACTTGCATGAACGCAAGAATTCTGCTATAATAAATATAACGGAGGAAGAGCAAGGCGGGGTCGTATTGCCTGAGAATTTAGCGATAGTGTACGGCGTACAGGCGGGAGATACGGTCTATATCAGTCATTCCGTCATGCGCATGACGGAATGTAAAGTGCTTGCGGTCTGTGAAAATTATACGGGAAGTTACGTATATGTCAGTCGGTCGACGTATGAAGATTTGTGGGGCGAAAAGCCGGATGATAATACGGTATTAGTTAAATCGGACATCGATGAGGCGGAAGCAGAGGAGCAGACGAAGAAAATTTTAGCGGAAAACGGCAGTTCAAATGTTGAAGTTCAGTCTATTTCGTTCACTTATGAGACGGAAAATTCTTTTGCGAGCTTAAGTTCGACAATGGGCCTGGTAATTGCAATTCTGGTGATCAGTGCAGGCGCGTTGGCGGCAATCGTGTTGTACAATTTGACCAATATCAACATTGATGAACGCCGAAGGGAAATAGCTACGCTCCGCGTGTTAGGATACCGTAAGTTAGAAGTCGCGGGGTATATCTACCGCGAAAGTGCGATTTTAACGGTAGTCGGAACATTGCTCGGTTTGGTGTTGGGAATCTTTCTGCACATGTTTATTGTCAACAGGGTGAACAGCGTGACGATGATGTTCGGAAGTTCGATCGCTGGTTTAAGTTATTTGTGGGCATTTTTGCTGACGCTTGCGTTTGCGGTGATCGTGTATGCCTTTATGCTCATTAAATTAAACAAGATCAACATGGCAGAGTCGTTAAAATCGAACGAATGAGAGAGGGAAAAGGAGAGATGGACAAAGTACAATTACGGGATGACTTGATTCGAGAATTGTGGCGCATGACGAAGATGGATATTATTGAGCATCTTCGCGAGTTTGTGGAAGGTGAAACGGCTGCGATGTGGTATATGAACACGTGCGGAGAGATGCGCGTAACGCCGTCGCAGATCAGTGAAAATTTGAAAGTCAGTCGTGCGCGTGCGGCGAATATATTGCGCTCGTTGCGGGAAAAGGGATATGTCGATATGGAAATTTCTCCGGATGATCGAAGAAAAATGGACGTAAAACTGACGAAAACCGGGAAAACGGCATTGCAGGATAAGTATAATTTTTTGCTTCGATATTTTGATTTATATGTCGACGTATTGGGCGAAGCGGATATTTTAGCGCTTACGCGTCTATTGAAAAAGACAGTTGACTGTAAGGTTTTGTTGGCGGAAGAATGCATAAAAACGGACGCGGAGGAAAGCGAATGATCGAAAATGAATCGGGCGAAGATTATTTAGAGACGATTTTGCGTCTTTCCGGGGAAAAAGGGGATATACACTCGGTTGAGGTGGCGAGGGAGTTGCACGTATCCAAACCTGCGGTAACGAAGGCAATGCGTCTGCTTACGGCAAAGGGATATGTGAAGATCGTCGGAAATCACATCCATCTCACAGAGGAAGGAGAAACCTACGCTCGCAAAGTCTATGAGAAACACCGCATTTTGACAGAATTTTTGATGCGGTTGGGAGTGGATGCGAAGTCTGCGGAGACAGACGCTTGCCGTATGGAGCATTTGGTCAGCGCCGCGACGTTTGAAGCGATTCAAGCATTTATGCAAAAGAATTGATGCGAGATGTTTTAGTGAGCAGAACTAAATTATTCGGAAGATTTTATGCGCATAAACGGCGGAATACGCAGGATTTTGAATACGCGGTTATGCAGTAAAATTTTCGTATTTTTCAACAATACACGCAAAGCAGTTGGCGCAGGTCAAAGAATGCGGGAAAGCGAGCCGAATTTTACCTGCCGAATCCAGTGTAAAATCCGATACGGTTCGACGCACATTAGACAGAAGCGGCGAAGCACAAATAGTTTGTGCTCCGCCGCATTTTGCAAAATGAACGCGACGCAGCCTCTTGCAGAAGAACCTGCAAGAGGCTGCGGTAAAAATGCAGACTTTTTTGCATAAGAACGTTGGAATTGATTTTTGATGGGGGAGAAACAGGAACGGAAATCGGAAGGAGTTTGGAAAATAAAAAATCCGAATCAATCGGCTGAAGCCGAACGATTCGGATTTTTTTGATTTGGTGGGGATGGTAGGGCTCGAACCTATGACCTCATGCATGTCAAGCATGCGCTCTAACCAACTGAGCTACACCCCCGTGGAGAAATATTCAGCTTAATTATAATACCACTTTAGGGCATGAGTTGTCAATCAAAATGCAAGAAAAAACTGTTTTGTTTTATACTTTCTGAATAAAAACACTTTATTGTAAAGAGAGCAAATAAAAAATGAATGAGCGGAGAGGTATATCGTAAATAGACTACGAATACATTAAGGTAGATATTGTTTTTTTAGAGGTAGTTATGCCGGCATATCATTCTATGTCACCGGAAAAGACGTTGATAGTATTGCAGACAACCGAATTGGGGATTACGGAAGAAGAGGCGGAAAAGCGCAAAGTTTTGTATGGGAAAAATGTAGTCGACAATAAAAAGCGTGGCGGTGCGATCCGGTTGTTTTTAGGGCAATTCAAGGATTTCATGACGATATTGCTGATTTGTGCGGCGGTAATATCCGGAACGATTGCATATCTGACTGCCGATGCACATGAATTGGCAGATACGGGAATTTTATTATTTATTATCTTGTTAAATACGGTTGTCGGCTTCATACAGCAATATCGGGCCGACAATGCGGTTGAAAAATTAAAAAAATTATCGGTTTGCTATGTCAAGGCAGTGCGCGGCGGGAAAGATATAATCATATCGAACGATGAATTGGTGCCAGGTGATGTCATATATTTAGAAGAAGGCGATATGGTGCCGGCGGACTGTCGTTTGCTGCACGCGCAAGATTTGCAGTGTGACGAATCGGCGCTAACGGGGGAGTCGAACGCGGTAGAAAAGGTTACTGGGTGTAGTGAAGAAAGGGCGAGTATCGGCGATCGTAAAAGCATGGTATATTCCTCCTCGTTTGTTATACGGGGGCAAGCAAAGGCTGTGGTGGTTGAAACGGGCATGAATACAGAAATCGGGAAAATAGCCGGTATGTTGGCGGAGACAAAGCCGCTGAAAACGCCTCTGGAAAAGATACTGGCAACATTAGGACGCGTTATAACAATATTCGTGATTTCGGTAGCGGCGATTATTTTTATTTTTGGCATCTTTTTTAAGGATAGTACGCTGCTGGGCAATTTTATGTCATCCGTGGCGATAGCGGTTGCTGCGATTCCGGAGGGAATGCCTGCGATCGTTACGGTCATCATGGCGCTTGGTGTGCAAAGGATGAGTAAAGAAAAAGCGATCATCCGTAAATTGCATGCGGTAGAGACTTTGGGCGGTTGCAGTTGTATTTGTACGGACAAAACGGGCACGCTTACGGAAAACAGAATGTCGGTAGAGCGCGTGATCATTGATTTTTCAAATCCGTCAAAAGAAAGCAAGCTCGGAGCGAAAGAGGCGGATAGTTCGAATACTAATTTTTGTCGGATGCTGGAATGTATGCAAAGATGCAATACGGTCAAAAAAAATGATCGTAGGCGGATGGGAGATCCGACGGAAGTTGCGCTGGTTCGATTTGCGGAATCGTTTCGTTTGAGCGGAGAGGGTATGCTGTTGGGAAGCATACCGTTTTCATCGGACAGGAAGATGATGTCGGTAGCAGTCAAGACGAAAGAGGGAAATTACACATATGCTAAAGGCGGTGCGGATGTAATTTTGAATAAGTGTAGGTACCTTCAGGAGAATGGAAAGATACGAGAAATGACGCAAGCAGATCGAAATAATATCGCAAAAAGCATCTCCGATTTAGCGTCGCAGGCTTTGCGCGTATTGGGCTTTGCATATGCGGAATACCAAGGCAAAATCATAGAGGAGGATTTAATTTTTATCGGGATATGCGGGTTGATAGATCCTCCGAAGAAAGGCGTTAAAGAAGCAGTAGACATGTGCAAGAGGGCGGGGATACGGCCGGTGATGATAACGGGAGATCATAGGGACACCGCCTACGCTATTGCAAAAAGGCTGGGAATAGCGTCGTCAGAAAATCAGGTGCTGACGGGGGCGGAGCTGGATGCTTTGGAAGAAAATGAAGTCGAGGCGCGAATTGATCAAACGCAGGTTTTTGCCAGGGTCAGTCCTAAGCACAAGAGTTTAATCGTTGAAAAATATCAGAAAAGTGGAAATGTAGTTGCAATGACGGGAGACGGTATCAACGATGCGCCGGGCATACGGAAGGCGGATATCGGGATTGCAATGGGTATATCGGGGACGGATGTTACGAGAAGCGCGGCGGACATGGTAATTGCCGACGACAATTTTTCTACGATCGTCAGCGCGATACGGGAAGGCAGACATATCTTTTCGAATATAAAAAAGACCATACAATTTTTTCTTGCGACCAATTTAGCGGAAGTATTGTCGATTTTAATTGTAACATTGGTATTGTGGAGATATGACTTTTTAACGTCTACACAATTATTATGGATCAATTTAATTACGGATAGTTTGCCGGTCTTGTCTTTGGGAGCGGAACAGGCGGAGCGAGACAGTATGGATAGGCCGCCGCAAAAAGCGAGCTCAATTTTCTGTTTTGAGAGCATGTTGTCAGTAACGTTTTACGGAGTGGCTCAAACAGTGCTATGCATAGGCGCATTTGTATGGGGCATACGGATATATGGCAATACGATAGCGGTTACAATGACTTTTTTTGTGCTGTCATTTCTGGAGTTGTTTCATTCTTTTAATATACGATCCGAACATAACTCAATTTTCGGAAAAGGTTTTTTCTCTAACAAAATGTTATTTGTTACGGTGTTTGTGGGAATTGTCATCAATGTGATGTTGAGTTTATTTGCGCCGCTGCGCAATGCTTTCAATATCGAATGGTTGAATTTGCGTCAATGGGGTACGGTGTTTGCCGTGTCGCTCGCGATTATTCCGATTGCGGAAATTTATAAGGGAATAACGCGCATGGTAAAGAAGTATAGGGGAATGCGGACTCGGACAAATTTTCCGATTCAGTCGAAACATCGCTCGTTGGAACCAATAAAATAAAGTTTGGTTAGACAACAACAGGTTCGGATAAAGGAAGCGGGATAAATGTAAATAGATAGATTGAAGGATTGCAAACAGGTATGTTGGCAATCCTTCTTTATATAAATTTGGAAAAAAGATTAAAAAGTGTAAAAGATGTGCGGTAAATTGCTTGCATGGAAATAAATTATATGGTATACTAAATAAGCGTTTTGAATATGGCCTCATGGTCAAGCGGTTAAGACGCCGCCCTCTCACGGCGGAAACTGGGGTTCGATTCCCCATGGGGCTACCAAAAAAAGACAAACTTGCGTGTCAAGTTTGTCTTTTTTCAAAGAGGTTAAGTTCGATCGGTAAAGTGGCTGATTTTGGGGGCGGGTATAACAGATAGCGAGGCGGAAGAAGATAACTCTGGCGAAGAATATGCAAGGTGCGTGGAGGGGGACATTCGTAAATTGAAAAAGTTGACTTTATCATAGTATATTGATATAATACTGTCAGTGTAGTTTGTTTAATTTGTAAAAATTAGCCGTTGAGGGCTATTTTTTCTTATCGCAGGAATAAGCAAAAGAACGAAAACGTAACAGCGTATAAAAAAGAGGTAGCAAACATGAATACCAGAGAAACATTGAAAGTGAACGCACAGGGCCATCTTGAAATTGGCGGGATAGACACGGTGACGCTTGTTGAAAAATTCGGGACGCCGCTCTATGTTTTGGATGAAAAGTATATTCGGGATATGTGTGCCGTGTACCGAGATACAATAGAACGGGAATACGATGGAAACGGAATAGTTTTATACGCATCCAAGGCGTTGTCTTGTTTGGCTATATATAAAATTGCGAAGTCGGAAAAGATCGGGGTAGACGTTGTTTCGGGGGGAGAATTGTATACGGCACTGAAGGCAGGATTTCCGGCAGAAAAGATCTATTTTCATGGCAACAATAAATTGGCTTCGGAAATTGAGTATGCGATTGACAATAAAATCGGAACGATTGTTGTCGATGCGCGCGCTGAAATGGATCTGATAGACAAATTTTGTGCAGAAAAAGGCGTTATGCAAAGTATTCTGTTACGCATAAATCCCGGTGTTGAAGCGCATACGCATCACTATATTCAAACGGCAAAGACAGATAGTAAATTCGGCTTTTCCGTTGCGGACGGAACGGCGAAGAGTATTGTTGAATATGCGTTGACGAAAAAAAACATTGTTTTGAAAGGATTTCATTGTCATATAGGGTCACAAATTTTTGAGAAGCAATCCTTCAAATTGGCAGTAGATAAAATGATGGCTTTTGCTGTTGAGGTGCGGGATCAATTAGGTTTTGAGGCGACCGTGTTGAATCTTGGTGGCGGATACGGGATCTGGTATACGGACGAGGATGCAAAGCTTACTTGTTCAGACTATGCAATTTATCTTAAAACGATTATCGATGAATTAAAAAGAAAGGCGAACGAATATAAAATTCCGAATCCGTATTTAGTGATTGAGCCGGGACGGTCGATCGTAGGCGAAGCGGGGATAACGCTCTATACGGTTGGGACAATAAAAGATATTCCTGGAATTAAAAAATATGTCGCCGTGGACGGGGGAATGTTTGATAATCCCCGTTACGCGTTATACCAGGCAAAATATACGGCGGTTCTTGCCAATCGTGCATTGGAGGCACCGACGGAAACAGTATCTGTTGCCGGCAAATGTTGCGAAAGCGGAGACATAGTGTGTGCGGACGTGGCTTTGCCTGCGGCGAAAACGGGAGATATTCTCGCGGTTTTATCTACCGGCGCGTACAATTATTCTATGGCAAGCAATTATAATCGAAATCTGATTCCTCCGATGGTGTTGGTAAAAGATGGTCAGGCGAATTATATTGTTAAGCCGCAGACGTTTGAGGATTTAGTGCGCAACGATGTAATTCCCGATTATTTGAAGTAAAATAAGACGGTTAAAGGGGATAAATGTCGGATGAAGAGAGAGTCGGGTTATATTACCCGGCTCTCTTTCTGTCCGACGCGCAAATTATGTGGTCGTGAATGGAGACAAGGCTGTTTTATCGGCGATATTTTTTCTGATGAAAGAACGGATTGTGGGATGACAAATTTTTTGCCGCCCCCAAGGGCGTAAAGCAACAGGCTGAAGTGCGGCTTAATTCGAAAAGTAAATCGCAAGAATTTTTCATGCTAATTCGACACGTCGATTGCAAAAACTCTTTTGATAATGCTTGTTTGTCTTGATTTTTTTAGGTAAGTATAGTATAATTTTTATATGGGCGAATGGATTATTAGAGCAATTGAACTTTTGGCAAGCTTTCTTGCTGTGACAATCGTGCTTACGTTGCACGAGTTTTCACATGCGTTTGTGGCTTATAAATGCGGGGATCCGACCCCCAAATATGCCGGCAGGCTGACACTCAATCCGATCTGTCATTTTGATTTATTGGGGTTGTTATTGTTTGCTTTTGCCGGATTCGGCTGGGCAAAACCTGTACCGATCAATCCAAACAATTTTAACCATTACAGGAGAGGTTTAACGCTGACGGCGCTTGCGGGCGTAGTAATTAACTATGTTTCCGTATTCATATTTTTTCCGTTTTTTATGCTTGTTATGCTTTATGTAAAAACGCCGTTTATTTTGCTCGATGGATTTTTGGGCGCGTTTGCGATGGATTTATGCATGTATTCCTTGGGGTTCTGTGTTTTCAATCTGATTCCGCTTCCGCCATTGGACGGGTGGCGCGTAGTGGAGGCGACCAATCGGCGCAGAGGAAAAGTTTTTCGATTTTTTCAACAATATGGGTATATAATTTTACTCGTAATGATCGTAATCCATTTTTTAGCCAATGTATTGTACAATTATGAAATGTTTGTATTGGCGGCGAGGATTTTCGGTTATATTGATATTTTAGGCTATATCATGACATATGTGACAAACTTTATTGCGCAACCAATTTATTTATTATGGGGGCTTGTTTTTTGATGGCAAAGGATCCGGCAGAAACGTTTGAATCGGTGGTCGATTATACGACGGTTCTTGATAATTTTGAAGGGCCTCTCGATTTATTGCTGTATTTAATCAAACAAGAGCAAATAGAAATCAAGGATATTTTTGTTTCGAAAGTGACGGAGCAATTCTTAGATTATATGAAAGGGTTGCCGTACATAGATATTGATAAAGCGAGCGAATATTTAAGCATTGCATCGGCGATTCTTGAAATAAAAGCAAAGAGTTTGGTGCCGGCGATAGTGGAGCCGGAATCGGAGCAGGAAGATGCGGAGTCTGTTTTGATTCGGGCATTGGAAGAGTATAAATTGCTCAAAGAAGAAAGCGCCAAATTGAAGGAGCTTGAAACGATAGGGTATTATTATAAAGAGCCGGACAGAAATGTAGGGGAAGCGAAGATCGTCTATAAAGACTTTAATTTAGATGGGTTGCTCAAGGCGTTTACGGATCTTATGCTTCGTCAAGAGGCTCGTTTGCGTGACGAAGGGGTACAGCGGGAAATACCCAAAGATATGTACACGATCCCCGATCGAGCGGCATATATTTGCAGCACGGTAAGCGAAAGGGGGGAAGTCGAGTTTGAGGAATTATTTTCTCCTCGGGCACGTCGCAGTGAAATTATCACGACTTTTCAAGCGTTGTTGGAGTTATTAAAGCACCAGTATATTAAAGTTGCGCAAGATTCTACATTTGATAAAATTATAATCAAATATAACAGTGACCGAACGGAGGACGAGGATTTTGGAGATTTTGGAGAATTTGAGCAATATTCTTGAAAGCATATTGTTTGTTTCCGGCAATCCGGTGCCGATCGATATTATCGCCGAAAAGTTAGGGGTCGGCGAGAAGGAAGTAAAGGATGCGGCGAAAATTTTGCAGGAACGTTATACGGACAAGAGCGGACTTCGGCTGTTGATATTCAATAAGAAATTGCAGTTATCCAGCAATCCGGAATATAAAGATTATGTATCTTCGGTCTTAAATCCGATCAAGGAGCGGGAATTTACGCGCACGATTTTGGAGTGTTCCGCTATTATAGCCTATAAACAGCCGATCACCAAAGGCGAGTTGGAGGCGTTGCGCGGGTTAAATTGTGATTATGCGATCCATACTTTGCTGGAATTAAAAATGATCGAGCCGGTCGGCAGGAAGGATGCGGTAGGCAGACCGATCTTATATGCGACGACGGATAATTTTTTGAAACGGTTTCGCTTAAACAGCATTGAAGATCTTCCGGATTACGATACTTTGATGGAGAGTATCGCTAAATTACACGGTGAGACGCCGGATTCTTATCTGTATGCCAACAATGTTTATGTTGACGAGAAAGCAGCCGAACAAAAAGCGGAAGATGTGGCGGAAACGGAAGGAAAGGAAAAAACGGTTCAAGAGGATGAGCTGTTGCAATCGGATCTTCCCGATTTTTTGAAAGACTTGGGAGAGGATGAAATCATAAAAATTGATTGAGCTAACCGACGGCCTGTATTTTGTTGGCATATATTTCGATAGAGAGCTTTAAGAAGGTAAATGAAGTTATAAAAAGAAAAAATTTTGAATATTGTCTTGAAATTCAGATCATTCTGTACTATAATAAAACTGTATATGAGCAGTGCGAAAGCAATTTACTTGTTTTTGCAGAATAATCATGATGGAGAGTTGAAATGATCCTTACTGTTTGTTTGAATCCGTGTACCGATGTTACGATAGAAGTCGATTCGTTAAATATAGGCAAGATTAACCACGTTAAAAACAAGACGTTGAGTTTTACGGGAGCAGCCTTAAACGTTGCGATCGGGGTAGCTCGCTTAAAGGGGAAAAGTCATGCGACGGGGTTTATGTACAATGAAAACGGATCCTTATTTGAACAGGCATTGGATCGCGAAGGCGTGCCGAGTGTGTTTGTGTGGAACAAGGGGCGAGTGCGTGAGAATTACAAATTCATCGATAATAAATCGATGCTGACGGAAGTGAACGACGTCGGTGAAAATATTAGTGAAAACAAGCAATCGGAGCTTATTGATCTCGTTGCGAATCTTTCGAAGACGAGCGATGTGATGGTTATATCCGGAAGTTTGCCGCAGGGTGTTGAAAGTGATTATTATAGAAAGTTATTTTCCGTGGCGGCGCCGAACACTTTGAAGATAGCAGACACGGAAGGTGCGAAACTTCTTGCCGCGTTGCAGACGGATCTGGATTTAGTAAAGCCGAATCAAGACGAATTGGAAAGCACGTTGAAGATGCAGTTTACGTCGCGAGACGATTTGTTGAAGGGATGTTATTCGTTGTTGGATAAAGGAGCAAAGCGGGTTTTGTTGTCGTTGGGCAAGCGCGGTGCGATCATAACGGACGGAACGAAGAATTATTATTGCAAGAGTATAAACGTTGCAATCAATTCGACGGTTGGTGCGGGAGACGGGATGGTTGCGGCGGCAGCGATGATGTTGGAGCAAGGGGCTTCGACGGAGGAAATGTTGCGCGCAGGCGTTGCGGCCGGAACGGCCACGGTAACGACGTTTGGAAAGATATCGTTTACGAAAGAAAAGTACGATGAGATTTATGCGAATTTGACGATAGAGGAGTTCTAGGATCATTGATAACGGTTGCGGACGTCAAAAATGACGAAGAAGTAAAGGCGATTATGTTCATGGCGGAAAGCCAGATCGAGGCGTTGGGATTTACGGAGCATTCCGTGCGACATTCGAGCATTGTCAGTAAATGGGCGGGAGACATTTTGGAACAAATCGGGATCAAAGACCGCCGGATGGAGCTTGCTCGTATAGCCGGGTATTTGCATGATATTGGCAACAGCGTAAACCGAGAGGATCACGCGCAGAGCGGCGCGATCCTTGCATATAAAATTCTTACGCGGATGGGAATGGAGTATCGAGAGGCAGCAGCGATTATGATGGCGATCGGGAATCATGACGAGAATCAGGGGTTGCCGGTGAGCGAGATAACGGCCGCTTTGATCATTGCGGATAAGGCAGACGTACACAAGTCGCGAGTGCGTTCCAATGTTACATTGATGCGAACAGATAATTTAGGGAATCTGAACATACACGACCGCGTCAATTTGGCGGCTGAAAAATCGGTTGTTTTGGTCGACAATGAAACAAAGGAAATTCTGTTAAAAATCGTTATTGACACGGAAAAATGTCCGGTCATGGATTATTTTGAAATTTATTTTAAGAGAATGCAACTTTGCAGGCGCGCGGCGGATTTTTTAGGGTGGAAGTTTGTTTTGATCATCAACGACGTGCGTTTTCTATGACGAACGGTTGTCGGCAAAGGAATATTTGTTTTTTGAATGAGGTTACAAGAACAAAATTAACAAATGAATTTTTTGGGAATGAAATGAGCTGATCGCGCTTTTTCCGTGAACAAAAGATACTTGCTTTTACCGAGACGCAAAGTATATTTTGAAGAGTCGAAGGGCGGACTATGTTTGAAAGAAACCACGTGCAGAGCACGTGGTTTTTGCTAACGAAAAAATATGCACCTCTGCAAGCGGTCAACGTTTGAGGTGCATATTGTTTTGAATTATTCGTTTTCTTTGGTAATTTTAGGAAGTTCCGGTTCTACGTCGGATTTAGGTTTTTTTTCGGGAGATTCTTCCGGTAAAACGGTAACTTTGACTTGCAACACCTTTTTCTCCGTGGCGCGGATAATTTCGATCGATAAATTTTCAAATCGAAACTTTTCTCCTTCTTTTGGAATTTCGCCGACTTGCTCAATGACCCAACCGCTCAAGGTGTTGGCGTCGTATTCGTATTCGTCAACGTCGATGCCGTAATAGTTGAAAAAGTCGGAAAGGTCTGCTTCGGCATTTACGATGCTGGTGTCATCCGAAACTTTTGTAAAGTAATTGACCTCGTTGTCATGTTCATCCCAGATTTCGCCGACCAATTCTTCCAAAATATCTTCCAGCGTAATGATGCCGAGCGTTCCGCCGTATTCATCCAAAACGACAGCCATATGTGTTTTTTTCGATTGCAATTGTTTTAGCAACGTGCTGATTTTTACGTGTTCGGTCGTATACGTGACCTCATGCAGGGCATGATTGAGGTCTTTATCGTCATTCAGATAAGCGAAGAAAAAATCTTTTTCGTGCAAGATGCCGATGATTGAATCGATCGTATCCTTAAAAACCGGCAAGCGGGAATAGCCGCTTGTATGGAAGGTTTCTTTGATTGTATCGAAAGGGGTGTCGATGTCAACGGCTTCGATATTTACGCGAGGGATTAAAATATCGCCCACTTCCAAGTCGTCGAAATCGATTACGGATTTTATCAATTTGGATTCGTCCTGCTTAAGGGTGCCGTCTTCCCGAGCTTCTTCTACCATCGTAATAATTTCGTCTTCGGTTACGACCTCTTCATTGTGCAGCTTAAAAATTTTAGATAAAATAAATTTATAGCCGGAAAAGATCAAATTGATCGGAAGGAGTATGCAGGAAAACAACTTCAATAAAGGGTATCCGACCATGGCGAACTTTTCAGGGTAAACCTTGGCAACCATTTTAGGTGTAATTTCACCAAAGATCAACACGGCAACGGTAGTCACGATCGTTGAAACAGTTGCAGCCAGGCTGGTGCTTTGGGTTATGATCGAAGCAAAAACGAGTCCGGCCAATGAAGTTGAAGTAATATTGACAATGTTGTTTCCGACTAAAATTGTAGAAATCAATTTGTCAAAATTTTCTGCTAATTTAAGAACCTTTTCCGCCCGTGCATTGCCGTTGGCAATCATGGTTTTAATTTTTAATTTATTGAGACACGAATACGCTGTTTCCATTGAGGAAAAGAATGCAGATAACAGCAACAGAATGATTATTGCAAACAATAATGGGGCAACGTCGCCCATAGAATTAAAAAACCTCCCGTCGGGTAAACCCGTATATTCATATTTACTATTATAGCATATATTTGACAATAATGAAATAATTTTTAGCGGTAAATTGAAAAAAACGGCAAGTTTTTTCATAGCGTTGCCGTTTTTTAGTTGTTTTAGATAAATCTGCGCGCTTCGATATAATATTTCCAGCGTTGAGTGCTGATCTCTTCAATGACGGCAAAATCAGAAGCGGTATGCAGAATATAATTACCGCCTAGGTACAGGGCGACGTGACCGATTCGTTCTATGCCGGTTTTATAATATCTGGAAGAGTTGGTGAAAAATATTAAATCGCCTCTTTGCAGATTATTCTTGGGAACATGGACTCCTTGTGTAACTTGCGTGCGAGTCGTCATGTTTAGATGAATATTTGCGCCGTGGTAAAAGATGTACTGCATCAATGAGGAGCAATCGTATTTGGTCGGATCGAAGTTGTTTAATTTTTTCCCGTTTCCGTCATGGAAGCGAATTGCTCCATATACATAAGGAAACCCAAGTAACTGTAATCCGTGTTTTATAACGTCTTCAACCAGCGATTTTCCGGATGCCGGCAAAGAATAAGCTTCCACAAATAGTTCGCTGGCGCTTATGTAAGCAGTTTTGTTTTTATAAACCGTTAAATACCAATCTCCGTTTTTGCCGAGCAGCACAACCATATCGCCGGCATCGAGATATCCTACGGATGAATATTTTGTGCCGGGTCCGCTTCTTAAATTTAAGCCGTTTACTTTAGACCGCGCGTAATTGGCCACGGGGGTATGCTCCGGCTCTGATCCTTCCGAAGAATCGGTTGATGAATCTTGGTTTGCGTCATCTTGAGTATTGTCCTGCGGCGGCTCTGTTTCAGAATCGGAAAAATCACTATCTAAATCAGTCGAGGGATTATCCAAGTCGCCGGCCGGAATATCTATAGCAGGTCCATTCAGATGAATCGGTGCCAATAGTAAAGACACCGTTGCCGATAAAAAAATTGCAGACGCAATAAAAATCGATAAACATTTTGATAATAAATTTTTCATGGCTTTTACCTCCTGAAAAGATATTATCAAAAAATATTCAAGTTGACAACGAAAAAATTTTGTTAATAATTCTAAAAAAAGGCAAGACTGTTTGAATTTGTCTGGAATTTATGCGAAAAATGTGATATAATGCAAATTGCGAGGAAAAACTATGATTTATTTAATAATTTTGTCAATTTTAATCGGTATAAGTTTGGTTTCGCTCTTTGTGTGTTCTCTTGTTGCGCACCGCAGTTATTTTATGCGAAGGTATGAAGGAAATCCGAATCTTAAATATTTTACGGAAAAAGATTTTGACGGCTTGCAGGCAGATCCGATTCAATTTCCTTCGGATAAAGAGCAGATCTTGCGCGGATATATTTATTCGTCAAGGGAGGTTACGAAGCCGTTAGGTCTTATTGTTTTTGTCCATGGGTTTGGAGCGGGGCATCAAGCATATACCACGGAAATCAATACGCTGGCGAAATCGGGATATACCGTGGTTGCTTATGACGGAACCGGATGCGTTAACAGCGGAGGAAAGTATTTTTACGGATTTGATCAGGCGCCGGTAGATTTGCATTTTGCGTTGCAATATCTCGAACGGGATCCGCGATTTCAAGCGTTTGATCGGTGTGTGGTAGTCGGTCATTCTTGGGGTGGGTTTACGGCAATGAATTCCGTACTAGAAGATAAGGTAGCCGGCGTCGTGTCTATGTGTGGTTTTATATCGGGTGCGGGTGTGATGGCGCAACGGGCGTTTGGTCAAAATAAAAAAGGCGCGGCGCGAGCCGGATGGCAAATTTTGTTGCCTTTTTTAAGGCTGTTAAATTTTTTGACGTTAGGGCGATATGCGAACAGAGACAGCGTGCGTACATTGAAGAATACGGAGAAACCTGTGTTATTGCTGTACGGGGAGCGGGATAAAACGGTGTATTATCCCGATAACGGCGCACGGTTATCGAAAGAATTAGAAAATCGTGAGAATATACGGTTTTATCGGTATGAAAATAAGGGGCATTCGGTATATTTGACGACTGAGGCGGAGAATGAAATGAATAAAACATTTTCTGAAATCAAGAAAGTAGCAAAGATGAATGCGCAGCAGGCGAAAAAGATGTATTCTGAAATAGATTATCCGAAAATCACCGAAGAAGACGGCGAAGTAATGAATCGAATTATAGAGTTTTGCGGGGAGATTTTAGACCCAAAAAATTAGCTCCATGTGATTTGTGAATTTGCTTGCGGCGTGAGGATGCGGAAAAATTCAGTGGTTTAATTGAAAAAGAAAGTTCTACTAAGGGAGATAGAAATAACATATACAAATAAACAGGTAGAAAACAGTATGCC
>CALVYJ010000137.1 GCA_944372075.1 uncultured Clostridia bacterium
CAGCCAAAAGTCGTAGTTGCCCAAATATAACTGAATTTTACCAAAATCGACGTCGCATATATAAGTGCAAACTTTATTTAAGAAATGTCGGTTGTGCGAAACGATAATGATGGTGTTTTCAAAATCCATCAAATAGTTCTCCAACCACCGGACAGTTTTAATGTCTAAGTTATTCGTAGGCTCATCCAATAATAATACATCCGGATTTCCGAACAGCGCTTGCGCCAGCAAGACCTTGACTTTCATCTTCGCATCCAAATCGGCCATCATGCAATAATGATACTCGCTTGGAATATCCAATTCATTTAACAAGGTCTCCGCTTCGGATTCAGCTTCCCAGCCATTGAGTTCGGCAAATTCGCTTTCCAATTCCGAGGCGCGAATACCGTCCTCCTCCGTAAAGTCTGCCTTCGCATACAAAGCATCTTTCTCATCCATAATTTTGACAAGACGCTTATGCCCCAACATTACAGTCCGAACAATCGTTTGATCATCGAACGCATTTTGATTTTGCATCAATACCGACATTCTTTCGTTTTTATCCATTGAAACTTCGCCTTTATTGGGCTCTATTTCACCGGATAACACCTTCAAAAACGTCGATTTCCCTGCGCCGTTTGCCCCAATTATCCCATAACAGTTGCCTTTTGTAAACTTCAAGTTAACATCTTCAAACAGTTTTTTGCTGCCGTATTGCAAGCTTACATTCGTTACCTGTAGCATCGAGTACCTCGCTCATTCTTATTCCTTGCCATTATAGCATAGTTTGCCAAAAAGCACAATCAAATAACCGATATAAACACGCTTTTCTGCTGAATACAAAAATTGTTCTTCACTTCATGAATATAACCAAAAGGGCGAAATTTTTCTTTTCGCCCTTTTGATCATCCGTTAAAAATTTTATGCATATATTGTTTTTCAAACAATTTTTCTCAAGATTTCGAATCGCGACCGCCTTGTTTATTACCTTTCTTTTTCTTACGAGCTTGAACACACTCGTGCAGTAAATATTCGATCTGGCCGTTCAAAGAGCGAAACTCCTCCTCTGCCCATGCTGATAAATCAGCAAACAGTTGAGCGGAAATGCGCAATGGTATTTGCTTTTTTTGATTATTTTCCTGCATGGTAACTACCGTCAATATAACGAACCGCTATTGACAATTGGTTGAGCATCTTTGTTTCCGCACAGCACAACCAATAAATTCGATACCATTGCAGCTTTTCGCTCTTCATCTAATTCAACAATCCCGTTTTCATTTAATTTTTTTAACGCCATCTCGACCATGCTGACTGCGCCGTCTACGATCTTCTGTCTGGCAGCAATAATTGCCGATGCTTGCTGGCGTTGCAACATAGCCGCCGCTATTTCCGGAGAATACGCCAAATGCGCAATGCGGGCCTCGCAAATTTCTATACCAGCGATGTCGACGCGGCTTTGAATTTCTTTGCGCAATATCTCTGCGATTTCTACAGACGAACCACGCAATGACTTTTCATCACCGTTTTCCGAAACATCATATGGATACTGGCGCGCCACTTGACGAATTGCCGCATCGCATTGCGTCGAAATATAAGAAACATAGTTATCAACGTCAAATACTGCCCGGGCTGTATTTACCACCTTCCAAATCACAACGACGCCAATTTCAATCGGATTTCCTTCCTCATCATTGACTTTCTGCTTTTCATTGTTCAGCGTCATAGCCTTCAACGATATTTTCTTGCCCAATCCCGCCAACGCTCCGGATGCAGGATTAAAGGCTGAACTAAATGGATTTACCCAATAAAACCCTTCTTTCTTTAACGTACCATAATATTTACCAAACAATGTCAGCACGACCGCTTCATTCGGATTGATCACCTTAAACCCGCCCAACATAATGATACAAAAAACAAATAAAATAATACTGACAGCAATCATGACAATTTCTGCAAAACCATCAACGGTTTGACTAAAAATGCTCAATACGATTCCCACAATGATGCCAATGATAAAGAGAAATAACATTCCCCATCCGCTTTTTGCATTAAGAATGCGTTCATCTACTTTCCTTTGACTTTCCATAAAACACCTCACATTTTTTGATATCATTATTATATCATATTGATTTAAGATTGTCAACATAAATGATAGAATATTTTAACTATTCTACAAATTCAAACATGAAGAAATTTTAATTTTATGGTCAAGCCGATAAAAAACACAGTCTCTCGCAAATTTTGCGAGAGACTGTAATAAAAACAAAGCATACAAAAAGATATTACTCAAACTTTTTCAAAATGCCGATAGCTTTATATTTCTTTAAGATTTGATTGAGCGCATATTTACAATGCTCATATGTTAATCCGCCCTGAAAATAAGCAATATACGGTTCTTTTATTGGAGCATCGGCAGACAATTCGATCGAAGCGCCCTGTACAAAAGTACCCGCGGCCATTATGACTTTATTTTCATACCCAGGCATATCCCATGCCTCAAGTTGAACAAAACTATCGATGGGCGACGCATCTTGAATGGCTTGAATAAAGGATGTCAACTCTTTTTCGGTATGAAACCGAATCGCTCGGGTAATGTCATAAGGAAGAGCGTCAACGGAAGGAGGCGTTTCAAAACCGAGCGATTTTAGACAAGCGCCGATCAACAAACTCCCTTTTAAGGCTTGACAAACCACATGAGGTGCCAAAAATAATCCTTGATAAAAATATTGATAGCCAAACGCGTACGAACCTACCTCAGCTCCTATGGAAGGCGCAGTCAAACGCCCGGCTATTCTCTCAACATATTCCCGTTTTCCGACAATATATCCACCGGTAGGAGCAATTCCCCCGCCTATATTTTTGATCAAAGATCCGACACAAATATCCGCCCCGTTTTGCGTCGGTTCCGTCTCTTCGACAAATTCGCCATAACAATTATCAACAAAGATGCAACCCTTATAACCATATTCACGAATCTGAAAACAAATCTGACGAATCTGATCTTCACTGAGCGCATCCCGCCACTCATAACCGCGCGAACGTTGAATAAACACAACCTTAACCGAAGAATCTTGCAAACCTTCCGAAATTGCTTTTATATCAAAATTACCTTCTTTTAGCGCGCATTTTTTGAAACGGATCCCGTAATCCGCAAGAGATCCGATATTTTTTCCGCAGATTACCTCTTTAAGAGTATCATACGGGTCCCCGGTAATTGAAAACAAAGTATCTCCCGCCTGCAACATGCCAAACAGGCCGATTGTCAAAGCATGCGTGCCGGAAACAATATTCGGTGAAACCAAACCCGCTTCCGCACCAAACACTTCCGCAAACACTTCTCCTAAAGCATCGCGCCCTTCATCTCCATATCCGTAGCCGCTGCTTGACGTAAAATGTCGCAAAGCGATCTTTTTATGTTGAAACGCCTCCAGTACCTTTACTTGATTCAAATACGCTATATTTTCCAGTTTTGTAAATTGATCTGATAATTTTTTTTCATTTGTTTCAATAAATTTATTCATGCATTAACTCCAAAACGCGTTCGACGTTATTTCTATCATCCGGATCCAACCAAATTAAATTGGGAAATTTATTAAAATAAGTTATTTGCCTCTTCGCATAATTGCGTGTATTCTTTTGAATTATTTCAAGCATAGTACTATGCGAAATCCTGTTTTTAAGATATTGGACGACCTCTTTATAGCCAATCCCTTGCATACATTGATCATTCTCCTGGACACCCGCTTTTAATAAATCACGCACCTCGTCGACCAATCCCATAGCAAGCATTTCTACGACCCGTCGATTTATTCTATCATATAAGACGCTTCTTTCATAAGCAAACGCTACAGCCAGATACGGTATGCGCGGAATTATATTATCCTGCTGATCAGACTTTTTCCGCCCGGTCAATTCGTATATCTCCAGCGCCCGTATGACGCGCTTTCTATCATTTGGATGAAGAATTTTCGCGCTCTGCGGATCAACTTTTTCCAAAACCGCATGAAGGGCATCATTTCCGCACGAATCGGCTAGCTGTTCATACTTTGCTCGAATTGCATCATTTTTTTGAGCGCTGCCGAAACTTCTCAAAAAGCAAAGTGATTGCAGGTAAAATCCGGTCCCCCCGCACAAAACGGTTGGAATCGATTGCTCTTGTAATCGCTGCAAAATCGGATAAGCCATTTGCTCATAATCGCTCACGGAAAAAGGATCTTTCGGAGAAACAACGTCAATCATATAATGTTTAATTCCTTGCTTTTCCGATTCCGTCGGTTTCGCCGTTCCGATATTTAATCCGCGGTAAACCAACATACAATCAGCAGAAATCACCTCGCCGCCCAAACGTTTGGCAACCTCAACAGCAAAGCCGGTTTTCCCGGAGGCTGTAGTGCCGCATACAACAAGTACTTTCCTCAATTCAAACAATCCTCTTAAACATTTTCTCAATATCCGTCTTGGAAAGTTTTACCGCAACCGGTCTTCCATGCGGACATTTTAATCCCATATCGCCATGCAGCAAAGCAAACAGTTTTTCTTTTTCCGTGTCGGTCAAATCCATTCCTCCCTTTACGGCATGTTTACACGCCGTCATCGCTATTTTATCTCGCAGGATCTCCGTCAGCTTAATCCCTTTCAGAGAACCTACTCCAGATAAAATTTCATTGAAAAACGCACCGATATCAATATTTTGCAAATCCACCGGGACAGAAGAAATTTTGAATGTGTTTTCGCCAAATTCCTCCATCTCAAAACCGATTTCCTCGATCGCATTTTTACAGTCAGATAAAAAAACAAATTCTTCGTGATTCAGATTCAGTACGTACGGCACCAACATCGGCTGACGCACAATATTGCGATTGTCCATCTCTTCCTTTAATTTATCAAACAGCAGCCTTTCATGCGCAGCATGCTGATCGATAATGTAGACATCTCGTCCGACTTCATATAGCAAATATGTATTAAACAAACACCCCTGATACACCGCGCTTTCAAAAATAAATTCCTGTTGCTTTGCCTTTTTTTCTAAATTTTCTAAAAACTGTTTGTTTTCAAAAAAGACATCTTGACTTTCATTTGAAGACTTTGCTTCTCCATAAAGCGCTTCGCGATTGGCGGATATTTGCGCGCTTACCGACGCACTGTCTTGAAAAACAATTGCGCTGTCATGTTTTTTATTATAAAGAGACGATACGTTTATGTTTGGCATATTACTTCGCAAATCATCAAAAATGCTCGTTTTTTCTACTGTTTTTGTCTCTTTTGATGGAACAGATGAATTCAATTCGGATCCATCAAGCATTCCATCCTTTCCCCTTGCATCGCCCGCCTCTTTATTAGATTCATGAGGCTTTTCAGATTCCAAATTCTGCCTGACAACAAATTCAAGAGCGCTCGCGTTACCGTCTAATACGGACGAAACCACTGAATAAATTGAACCATATATAACCTGGTTATTCTCAAAGCGCACATCTGCTTTATTGGGATGTACATTGACATCAACAACTTCCACCGGTACGTCTACAAACAAAACGTAAAACGGATATTGACGCTTCATCAAATAACTGCCATACGCATTCATGATCGCAGAGGAAATCGTGTTGTTAATTACATATCGACTATTGACAAAAACGCTTTGGTAGGTTCTATTTGCCTTTGCAAAGGAAGGCTTGCCCAAGTACCCGTAAATGCGTATGCCGTGTTTTGTGGCATCGATTTTATAAGCCTGCGACACGACTGAACCGCCATACACCGCCGTCATCGCCTCGTCAAGCCCACCGCCATACGACTGCATCACCTGTTTACCGTCAACCACATACCGAAAAGAAACATTCGGATTGCCCAAAATAAAACGACTAACTAAATTTGTAATTTCCCCCTCCTCGCTCTTATCCGACTTCAAAAAACGTTCCCGTACCGGTGTATTATAAAATAAATTTTCAGCCGAAACTTCCGTGCCTTCCCCCAGAGCACAAGGTTCAACAGAGCCAACAACTCCGCCTATACAGCTGCACATATACGCTTCGTTGCATCCGCTTGCTTTGGAACGAATTTGCAGATTGCTCACAGAACCGATACTCGCCAACGCTTCCCCGCGAAAGCCGAGAGTATAAATACGCTCTAAATCTTCCGCTCTCGAAATTTTGCTTGTAGCATGCGGCAAAAACGCCGATTTTAATTCACTTTTTTCAATCCCTGCCCCGTCGTCAGATACACAAACGCGATCCTTCCCCCCGCGCTCAATCGATATGGAGATATTCTTTGCTCCTGCATCCAAACTATTCTCGATAAATTCTTTCGCTATAGAAGCAGGACGCTCAACCACTTCTCCTGCCGCAATTCTGTTATAAACACTGCTGTCAAGTATATTTATTTTTGCCATATCATCATTCCTCATCGTGTACTTTTTCGATCAGTTCAGCCAAAAGATTCAGCGCTTGCATTGGGGAAAGTGCATTGATATCCGTCTGGAGAAGTTGGTTCTTGATTGCAACGAGGCTTGCATCTGATTTTTCCTCGTTATTTTCTTCAATTGCACCGCGGGCAATATCATTTTTTTCCAGCTTTTTTAGAATTTGCTTCGCGCGGCTTGTAATTTCACCCGGAATTCCCGCTAAACGAGCGACTTCGATTCCGAAGCTTTTGTTGGCTCCCCCGCGCATAATCTTACGAAGGAAAATTATGCCGTTACCCGTTTCCCTTACCGTTACTTTATAATTTTTTACACCGGTAATTTTGCCTTCTAACTCCGTTAATTCGTGATAATGCGTGGCAAACATGGTTTTTGCACATATATGCGCCGTCAAATACTCCAACACCGCCCAGGCGATCGACAATCCGTCAAACGTACTGGTTCCTCTCCCCACTTCGTCCAGAATCAGAAGAGAATTCGCCGTTGCATTCATTACAATGGAAGCGACCTCCGTCATCTCGACCATAAAAGTACTCTGATCAAATATTAAATTATCACTGGCGCCGACCCTGGTAAAAATACGATCAATCAACGGTATTTGCGCACTTCTTGCAGGAACAAAGCTGCCGATATGCGCCATCAATACAATCAAAGCATTCTGTCGCATATATGTGCTTTTACCGGCCATGTTGGGCCCCGTAATTACCATGGTTTGCGTCTCATTATCCAAAACAGTATCATTCGGAACAAACCGTTCTTTCGATAATACTTCAACGACCGGATGCCTTCCGTCTGTAACGCGTAACGCGCCCCCTTCTTCGACAATTTTAGGACAGCAATAATTGTTTTCTTTTGCCACCGTTGCAAGGGAAACAAGGCAATCCAACATCGCGATCGCCGCAGATAAAGCTTTCAATTCCCCTATTTTATTCAGTAAAACATTGCGAATTTGTTCAAAAAGCTCAATCTCTAATTTTAAGCTTCGCTCTGAACTGGTTAAAATCTTGTCCTCGATCGCCTTCAACTCATCTGTTATATATCTCTCCGCACCCGCCAAAGTTTGCCGCCGCTGATATTCATACGGAACCTTATCCTTAAATGAATTGGTTACCTCTATCGCATATCCAAACACGCGATTATATTTAATTTTCAAATTTTTGATCCCCGTCTTTTCCCGTTCGATCGCCTCCATTTCGCTGATAGTACGCGCACCATTATCACGAATATCGCGCAACTCATCCAGTTCCGCATGATACCCCTTTCGAATATACCCGCCTTCCTTTACGTTGACAGGCGGATTTTCGATAAACGCTTTCTTCATCAATTCTGCGATTTCAGAAAAGTCTCCGAGCCCATCACTGATCGCTCGAATTATTGCCGACGAAAATCCTGAAAGTTGAAATTTCAAATTGGGTAAGAGGTCTAAAGAATTGCCCAACGCTTCGCAATCCCGTGGCGTAAGATTGTTATTTGAAATTTTCCCGGCAATCCTTTCGATATCTCGAATCCCCTTTAACGTATCGATAATTCCGATTCGAATGACGGTAGCGTTAAATAGTTCTTCTACTCCGGACAATCGAAATTCAATATCTTCTTTGGCGCGCAACGGGTTCAAAACAAGACGATTCATTAAACGCGCCCCCATCGCCGTTTGCGTCTTATCCAAAAGCCATACCAAAGATCCTCTGCGTTTCCCGTCTCCCAACGTACGGATCAACTCTAAATTACGAATCGCCGCACCGTCCAACATCATAGCCCGATCTCCGGCAACATACTTGATGTTATCTATTATTTTTAGAGCATGTTTTTGCGTTTCCCGAAGATATTCCACCAAGGCGCCGCCTGCCGATATCGCCGGAAAATTGTCTTTAATACCAAACGGTTCCAGCGTTTTTACGCCGAACTGCTCACACAAACATTCTTCCGCCCTGCGCGCAGTAAATGCCCACGGAACATAACACGAAAATACCGGCAATCCGCGCAATGCGTTCTGTTCTTTGGTCGCCAACAGATATTCATCGTTACAAATCACTTCTGCCGGAGTCAACTTGCTAAGATATTCCAAACTTTCCGCTATTACATCTTTACCCGCGAAATCAACGACATTGAATTCTCCCGTCGTAATATCTGCCCATGCTAAACCACATTCGCTTTTATTATAATAAACACAGGAAATATAATTGTTCTTTTTTTCGTCTAGCAAACTGTCTTCAATTAAAGTGCCCGCCGACACCACACGTATCACATCGCGCTCGACCATTCCCTTCCCGGGTGTAGGTTCGCTTAATTGCTCGCAGATCGCTACCTTCTTTCCCAGCGATACAAGCTTCGCAATATACGTGTCGGCAGCATGAAAAGGTATTCCGCACATAGGCGCTCTCTCCTCTAACCCGCAATCCCTTCCCGTCAAAGTTAAATCAAGTAATTGCGAAACCTCTTTTGCGTCCTCAAAAAACATTTCATAAAAATCGCCAAGTCTATAAAACACCACACAATCTTTGTATTGTTCCTTGATTTGCAAATAATGGCGCATCATCGGAGAAAGTCCACTCATCTCTTTTTCCTCACAAACTTTTTCTTCTGTTGATTTTTAATTACTCCGCGAGCGTTCCTTCCAACGAAACCCCGGAAGTTTTATCGATTTTTATCTTAACAAATTCGCCGATCAAATTTCTATCTGCTTGAAAATATCCCATACGACCATATTCATCCCTTCCCAAATATTGACCGCGCTTATCATCAAAATCCTCACAAAGAATTTCAATCGTTCTCCCTTCATAAGTCGCCGAAAGCCTGCGCGTCTGTTGATTGACTAAGTCCACCAGTCTCATAATCCTGTCTTTTTTAATCTCTTCGGAAATTTGCCCGTCCATTGTCGCCGCAACCGTTCCGCTTCTCTTTGAATATACAAAAGTAAAAGCCGTTGAAAAATTTGCTTCTTTTACAAGCGATAAGGTCTGTTGAAAGTCCTCCTCCGTTTCCGTCGGAAATCCTACCATAATGTCCGTCGTTAATTGACAATCTGGAACATACTTCCGAAGCATTTCTACTTTCTCCAGGTACTCTTTTGCCGTATATTTCCGATTCATTAACTTTAATATACGATCCGATCCCGCCTGAACGGGCAGGTGAACCAAATTGCATATCTGTTCGTTTTCCGCAATGACACGTACCAGCTCTTCTCCGAAGTCTTTAGGGTTGCTTGTCATAAATCGCAAACGGAATTTTTCCTTTCTGCTGCATATTTTTTGAAGCAATTGCGGAAATGTACATTCACCTCGATCATTGCCATAAGAATTTACATTTTGTCCGAGCAATGTAATTTCCTTATAACCGCTATCCAACAAAGTATTTACTTCCTTGATTATATCCTCGCTGTCTCGACTCCTCTCTCTGCCGCGAACATAGGGCACAATACAGTACGAACAAAAATTATTACATCCGTACATTATATTTACCCAAGCATTCGGATAGCTGGTACGATACGAAATATCCTCGTGATCCACCGCGCTTTCTTTATCCCATATATCGACAATCGTTTTTTTGGTGCTTAATTTTTTTTCAATCATTTGCCCAAAACTTGATAAATTGTGCGTACCAAACACTATGTCAACAAACGGAAATTTCTTTTTTAATTTTTCTGCCGCACCCACTTGCTGCGTCATACACCCGCCAACCGCAATGATCAAATCACGCCGCTGTTTCTTTAGTTTTTTTAATGCGCCAATATTTCCATAAGCGTGATTTTCGGCGTTTTCTCGAATGCAACACGTATTAAAAACGATAATGTCGGCTTTTTCTTGACATGTCCCTTCCGTGTAGCCGCAGGAACGCAATATGCCGGCAATTTTCTCCGATTCATGCACATTCATTTGACAACCGTACGTCACAATCCAATAATATTTATTCATATGTTATCCTTTTCCGCAGTTGCATATTTATCCGTTTAACATTATACAATTTTTATCAGATTTTTTCAACTCTTTGAAGTTTGTTCCGTCGGAAATAATTTGCTTAAAATTTGCTATACTGTAAAGGGAGTTGATTGTATGAAAGTTTTGAAAAAAATTGTTTTAACAGCAGTTTGCCTGTTTTTAATAATAAGCGCCAGCGCATCCGCCTATTATCTTTCGGTAACGCATGGCGTCGTTTTAGACAACAATAAGTTTTTGCAAACCAATCGCACCATCGTTGTTTTTGATGAAAACGACGAAGCTGTTTGTCAAGTTAACAGTACCCAAAAACAAAAAAGCGTCAAAATCTCCGAAATTCCGATCCATGTGCAAAACGCATTTATCGTAGCGGAAGATAAAAATTTTTATCATCATAACGGATTGGACTATAAGGGTATCGTTCGCGCAGTCATCAAAAACATCCAAACACGTACCTTTAAGCAGGGGGCATCCACCATTAGCCAACAACTGGTAAAAAACACTCAACTCTCCAACGAAAAAACAATCAACAGAAAGCTAAAAGAAATTAAATTGACCCAACAACTGGAAAAAAAGTATACAAAATCTGAAATATTGGAAATGTATCTCAATACGATATATTTCGGTCATACATGTTATGGAATAGCCGATGCCAGCGATTTCTATTTCAATAAAGAGCCCGGCACCCTCACAATTGCCGAGGCTGCAACGCTTGCAGCCATTATCCGCTCACCAAACAATTATTCTCCTTTTGTAAACCCACAAGCGTGCCTCTCTATTCGAAATTCCGTTCTGAAGCAAATGGTCGAAAACGGAAAAATAACAATTCTTGAAAAAGAAACAGCCGAAAAAGAAGCGCTGCCGACTGAAATGCGTTCAAACAAAAATTACGGCTGCTATTTAGAGGCAACTCTTAAAGAAATGCAAAGTTTGCCGCTATATTCGCCCTATCAAATCGGTAAAGAATTTCGCATTTTTACTAATCTTGATCAAGCTGCACAGAACTACGTTGAAACCTTGACAACAGATGCCGATCACTCAGGCAAAAGTATTTTAATTTGCGACAATCAAACGGGAGGCATTCGCGCGTGGTATACCACGGAAGGAGATCTTCGCAGGCAACCCGGATCAACTATTAAACCACTGGTTGCCTATGCGCCGGCAATCGAAGAAAATCTAATATCACCGTGTACTCCGATTCTTGACGAGAAAACCGATTTTAACGGTTACTCGCCGTCTAATTACAATGAACAATATTTAGGCTGGGTATCTGCTCGAGAAGCATTATCCCAAAGCCTGAATATACCGGCGGTACGGATCTTAAATGAGCTGGGCGTAGAAACCGGCGTAAAGTATTTAGAAAATCTGAAACTGCCGGTATTATCCGAAGATATAAATTTGTCTTTAGCACTGGGCGGTATGACAAAGGGATTCACTCTGCGAGAATTGGTTGGCGCCTATACCGCCTTCGCACGAGGAGGAACGCAAATTCAACCTGCATTTATACGCAAAATTGAGTCTGATGACGGTACCGTTTTATACGAAAACAAATCGGAAGAAACTCGCGTTTTCTCCCCCGATACGGCATATTTAATCAACACAATACTGCATGAAGCCACCGTAAACGGCACGGCGAAAAAATTAAAAACATTACCGTATTATCTTTGCGCAAAAACAGGCACATGCGGTTCGGAAGCAGGAAACACCGATGCCTGGTCCATAGCCTATACGACGCAACATACAATCGGTATTTGGATGGGCAACGCGGATAATTCACGTATTACGGTGAGTGGCGGCGGATTGCCGAGTCATTATGCAATGCTAGTCTTAAAGAATCTTTATAAAAACACTTCGCCGACCGCTTTTGAAGATGACCCGTCAATCGTGCATTGCCAAATAGATAAAGCAAGCTACGAACAAGACCACCTTATCCGTTTAGCCACACCACAACAACCCTCTCAATATATCTTTACCGATATTTTCCGAGCCAACAATATCCCGACTGAATTTTCCCACGTTTTTGATTCGCCGTGTTGCGAAGCATCTATCAGCCTCAATGAAAAAAACGTATCAATCAAAGTACTTCAGACACAATACTACGAATATAGCATAAAAAGAGAAAATAAAGGCAAATCTGTTGAAATATTTTGCGGAAAATTAAATTCCGAGTTCATTGACCAAAACGTAAAGCAAGGTGAAATTTATACGTATACCGTTCAGCCTTTTTTCACGGACGATAAAGGTGAAAAGGTTTACGGGACAGCAAGTACTCTACCCTCTGTTTATATTCAAGAGCGCAAAAAAGCACCCCCTCACAATTGGTGGGAAAGATAGTTTTTACAAAATACGGCCTCGCGCAAAAATTTGCGCGAGGCCGTATAAAAACAAACTAAACCACTCAACTGTTTCATCTCACTCATGAACGCATACAGTTTTGGATGCAAGCCATAAGTTTTGTTAAAACTGAACCGACTCCAAAGAATTCAAAGCTTCTTGAACAAGTTCTTCAATATTAAGTTTTTCCTCTGCTTTTTGCACCGACTCCAACTTCGGACGAATCAACGGGTGTTTTGGAAGAAAAACAGTGCAACAATCCTCATACGGCTGAATTGAAGTTTCAAACGTTCCAATCGCCCTGGATCGTTCGATGATCTCCGTTTTATCGAATCCAACCAACGGACGAAGAACCGGCATACCTTGAATGACAGCATTGGAAGACGTCATTCCTTCTATTGTTTGACTCGCAACCTGCCCCAAACTTTCGCCCGTGATAATGCATTGTGCCCCTGTTTGGATACAAATCCGTTCAGCAATGCGCATCATAAATCTGCGCAAAAGCGTTACCATCATTTCAGCCGGACAATACTTATGTATTGTCTCCTGAATATGTGTAACGCTGACAATATTCAAATTCATACCGCCGGTATACGTAGATAGAATCTTGGCTAATTCCTCGACCTTCTCTCTTGCCTGCATATTGGTATAAGGATAGCTGTGAAAATGAAGCCCCTCGATCACCATACCTCGTTTGGCAATCATATACCCGGCAACCGGACTATCGATCCCGCCGGACAACAACAATAAACCTTTTCCGGCTGTTCCGACGGGCATACCTCCCGCCGCTTTAATTCTGTCACCAAATACCAAAGCCGTACCGTTTTCGCGAATGTCGATACAAATTGTCGTATTAGGGTCATGCACATCGACACACAATTTCGGGTTTTGAGCAAGAATTCTTCCGCCTATCTCCGCATTTATCTGCATCGAATTTAACGGAAACGACTTATCGGCACGGTTAGCTTCCACCTTAAACGATCCGCTATCCGGAATCAGCAATTTTACCGCAGAATAGATTTCGTTCATATCCGCACCAACTTTATAGCCCAAACTTAATGTGTGCGTTCCGAAAACTTTTTTCAGACGGTCAATTATTTCTTCAACACGGTCTTCATCAAAATTTTCAACTATATATCGGCCGCTCGGTTTACGAATTTCATGACGAATACCCGCAAGCGATCGCTCTAAATTTGTCATAAAGACCTTTTCAAAATAACCGCGATTTTTGCCCTTCAAATGTATTTCACAATAACGAACTATAATAACCTTTTCCATATTCATCTTGTCTTCTCTCTTAATTCCGCAGCACATTTGTTCAAAATTTCAATCGCCGTTTTCACTTCCTCTTGTGTCGTCATACTTCCAAACGATATCCGCAGAACACCTTCCGACTGCGTTGGATTTAGCCCGCAAGCCGAGATTACGCGACTATAGCGCTGCTTTGAAGAACATGCCGACCCTGTTCCCACCATTACGCCCGCATCGTCCAACATATGCAAAAGCACTTCGCCCCTTAAACCTTTTGCCGTAACGCTCAAAATATAAGGAGATACGCCTTCTCCCGATAAAATTTCAAACAGATCTTTGTTTAGATTTTGTCGCATCATATCGTTATAAATCCGAATGCGGTCAAAATCTTCCTGTATGGTTGAAAATTTATGAATAGCGGCATATTCAAATTGCTTAATCGCAAACGTATTTTCCGTTCCGCTTCGCAAACCGTTTTCTTGGCCACCGCCCCAGATATACGGACTTAATTTTACGCCTTTTTTTCGTATCAATCCGGCAACGCCCCGCACACCTCCGATCTTATGCGCACTGATCGTATAAAAATCGATATTACCTGTAAGTTTGAACGGTATTTTTCCGAATGCCTGGACGCCGTCACTATGAAACAACGCCTGCGGGAAAGCACCTTTAATAGCAGTCGCCAACCCGACGATATCATTGACCGCGCCCGTTTCATTGTTGACATGTATTACCGAAACCAAAGACGTATTTTTATCCACCAAGCGCAACAACTCTGTCTTATCAACGCTGCCATCTGCATGTAAAGGCGCATACCGAACCTCTATTCCCCTGTGCTCCAATTCTTTTGCGCAATTATATATTGCAGCATGCTCCCCGGCCGTAGTGACAAAGTTTCCGCGCGTCACGCCGGAAAAAACAACTTGATTATTTGCTTCGCTTCCTGACCCTGTAAAAATCAAATCATATTTTAGGGGCGATGCTACCAGAGACAAAATAGTATTGCGTGCATTTTCAATCTCTTTATGCGCCGCATATCCCGCTCGATACAAAGCCGAAGGATTCAAGCACAAATCAGGCTGTAAAAATTTTAGTGCCGCGTTCACCGCCCCCGCATCAGGGACGGTGGTCGCGGCGTTATCTAAATATATCATTTCCTGTTAAATTCCGTTTCTATAATATTTTTTCGAGTATACCGCAAAATCGTTGCTAACAACTCCTGTCTGCATTCTAACACCAACAGGCGTTTTCCCACCGACGTAGCCGCTTGGATATAATAAAACTCCTTATCTTCTGCAGCTTCGTCATTCGGCGTCAAAATTTCCTCTTTAATATCGGGAGATGCCTTTAATTTTTTATAGGATTCAGAACCGATTCTTCCTATTTTTATCAATTTATCGTCCGTTAAGCGGTACAATAATTTTCGACGCCGTTCATGAAAAACTTTTGAAATCCGCAACTCTCCTGATACAAACGTATAATCATAGCTCAAATAAAAACTATGGCGTTTTCTCATCAGCAAAATTGCTCCGGCAAGCGCCAGCACGAACATTACCGCCCAAGGAACCAAACTCAGTAAGAACATCGAGATATCAATTTCCTGATCCGAATCGACCGGCATGAAAAACATCAGCCAGACATTGAACACGGCAAAGACGGCGGAAATGATGCACAGCCAACCAAAAACCGTAAACATCGTATATCTGGCCTTTGCAGGTTTTGGATTGTGTATCGCCACGCTTTCTTCATAAAAAACTTCTTGCATAACATCCTCGACAATTAAAATTCTACGGTTCCTTCATAAACTTGACGAGCATTCCCGGTAAGCGTAACACTTCCGTCTGAAGCATAGCGAACGATCAAATCTCCGCCTCGAACCTTCACCGTAATATCCTCATCCGTTTTACAATATCCGTTCAACACCGCCGCAACGACAGACGCCGCCGCACCGGTACCGCAAGCCAATGTTTCTCCGTTTCCCCTCTCCCACACGCGCATTTTCAATGTTTTATCATTCACGACTCGCACAAACTCTACATTGATTCGTTGCGGGAAATACTTTGCATATTCAAACATAGGGCCAACATTCGCAACATCGACGGCATCAACTTTATCGCAAAACACAACGCAATGAGCATTTCCTACATTGACCAACGTCACATGATAGGGCTTATCGCCGATAACAATCTCTCTGTCAACTACCGTTTCGCCTTCTAAGGTTGACGGAATATTCTTCCCGTTTAAGACAGCTTTCCCCATATCTACACTTACAGAGCTTACCTTTCCGTTAAATGTAAACAGCGTCAGCTGCCGTATTCCGCTCAGCGTTTCGATCGTGATATATTTATTCTTTACGATACCGTTATCAAACAAATATTTCGCAACACAGCGAATGGAATTTCCGGCCATCGCGCCTTCGCTTCCATCTTTGTTAAAGATTCGCATTTTAGCGTCTGCAATTTTTGATTTTTCAATCAGCGCGATCCCGTCTCCGCCGATTCCAAAATGCCGATCGACAAAATTGACTGCCAGCGATTCAGGACAAGTAATTTTACCATCCATATTATCGAAGAAAATATAATCGTTTCCGCAACTTTGCATTTTAACAAATTTCAATTTTGTCCGCTCTGTCCGCAAATGATTGATATCGATCAGTTCCGTATTATCTTCATTAAATCGGCTCGCTATGATATCCGCCAATGCATTGGCAGTATCCAGCGATGTAAGCGTCGTAATACCCAACAAGACAGCATGATGATGCATACGAATATAGTCGTTGATCGAATCCATATCCGTCTTGCCGGTATAGACAATATAGTCGATTTTTCCTTCGTCCATCAAACGATAAATATCGCTGCTCTGCGACAAGCGATCGACTGTATGCACTTCAATACCCAATGTGCGGATCGTATCCGCCGTGCCTTTCGTTGCATAAATCGTTAACCCTAAATCGCTGAATTTCTTTGCGAGGCCCAATATCTCAAACTTATCTTGGTCGTTGACTGTAAAATAAACGCCCACATCCCTCTGTTTGCTGGGATGACAAAGCTTAAATCCGGCAGATACAAGTCCTTTGAACAACGCTTCCTCAATCGTTTTCCCGATTCCGAGGACTTCGCCCGTCGATTTCATTTCCGGGCCAAGCTGCGAATTGACGTCGTTCAATTTTTCAAACGAGAATACCGGAACTTTTACCGCAACATACGGTGAACTTTTATATAGCCCGGTTCCGTATCCCAATTTTTTCAATTTAGCTCCCACCATAATTTTAGTGGCGAGCTCTACCATCGGAACGCCTGTAACTTTTGAAATATACGGAATCGTACGCGAAGCACGCGGATTAACCTCGATCACGTATAGTTCATTATGATAGACGAGAAACTGTATATTGATCAATCCTTTCGTTTTCAAAGACAAAGCCAATTGCGTCGAGCATTCGATGATTTTATCCAACATAATGTCGCTGAGATTATACGGCGGATAAACGGCTATCGAATCGCCGCTATGCACGCCCGCGCGCTCAATATGTTGCATTATGCCGGGGATCAATACGTCCGTTCCGTCGCTGATGACATCGACTTCCAGCTCTTGTCCCATTAGATATTTATCACAAAGAACCGGATTTTCGATGTGCTGCGCCAAAATGACGTCCATATATCTGGAAATATCGCTTTCAGTAAACGCAATCGTCATATTCTGACCGCCTATTACATACGACGGCCTCAATAAAACCGGATACCCCAAACGATCGGCTGCGGCAAGCGCCTCTTCTTTGGTCATAACCGTTAACCCTTTCGGGCGGCTTATACCGAAATTTTCCAACAACTCATCAAAGCGCTCGCGATCTTCCGCCATATCGACACTGTCTGCCGACGTACCTAAAATCCGAATCCTCTTTTTATCGAGATAGTTGCACAGTTTAATCGCCGTTTGCCCGCCAAACGTTATAACGACTCCGTAGGGCTTCTCCTTGTCGATCACGTTTTGCACGTCTTCCGGCGTCAGCGATTCAAAATACAACCGATCTGCGGTATCAAAATCGGTCGATACCGTTTCAGGATTATTGTTGATGATAATAACTTCGTATCCGAGCTGTTTCAATGTCCAAACACAATGGACGGAAGAATAATCGAATTCAATCCCCTGGCCGATACGGATCGGACCCGACCCGATAACGATAATTCTCTTTTTCGTGCTATGTTGAATAAAAGGCGTAGCCTCATCGTGCGCACTTTCATCATAGGTCGAATAGAAATAAGGAGTTTCCGCAGAAAATTCTGAAGCGCAGGTATCCACCATTTTATAGACAGCCTTGCGATGATACGGAATCTTTTGCCCGGAAATTTTTTCCAATTCACTGTCCGGATATCCGAATTTCTTTCCTTGATCATACAGGGCACGCGTCAATTTTTCGCTTTTAAGTCGATTTTCAAAATCTACAAGATTTTTCAGTTTATTCAAAAACCAACGATCAATTTTCGTAATTTCAAAAATTTCGTCCAACGAAATTCCCGCTTTTATTGCCGCAAACACCGTAAATAAACGTTCGTCAGAAAGCTTTGCCAATTCTTCACGAAGATCTTTGCCTTCATATTTATTCAAATTCAAAGACGACAAAGAAATTTCCGCTCCGCGAACAGCTTTCATAATAGCCATCTCAAAAGATGTACCGATCGCCATTACTTCCCCGGTCGCTTTCATGCGAGTTCCCAACTCACGCTTCGCATATAAAAACTTATCAAACGGCCATTTCGGCAATTTTACAACGATATAGTCCAGGGTCGGTTCAAAACAGGCAAATGTTTTGCCCGTCACATCGTTGCGAATTTCATCCAAGGTATATCCCAACGCAATTTTTGTCGCGACTTTTGCAATCGGATACCCGGTTGCTTTCGATGCCAATGCGGACGAACGCGATACACGAGGATTTACCTCAATGACCGAATATTCAAACGAATTCGGGTTTAACGCAAATTGACAGTTGCATCCCCCCTCAATTCCAAGCTCCGTAATGATCTTTAACGAAGCGGTACGCAACATCTGATATTCTTTGTCCGAAAGCGTCTGGCAGGGCGCCACGACGATCGAGTCGCCGGTGTGAATACCGACCGGATCAAAGTTTTCCATCGAGCAGACCGTCAAAACATTGCCGTTGCCGTCACGAAGTACCTCAAATTCGATCTCTTTCCAACCATAAATATACTTCT
>CALVYJ010000138.1 GCA_944372075.1 uncultured Clostridia bacterium
CTATGCGTTGGAACTTATCCAAGAATGCCGATTCCCGGAAAAACTGATCATCAGTACGGATCTTGACGCCTTTCGCTCGATCTTATCTGCGCATCGGCAAGCACGGTTATCGTACGTCAATTCTCTTTGATGCGTGCTTCCCCGCAAACACATTCGGATCCGAATGTGTTTGAATCCTCTGATTTTCATTCGCATAAAACTATAGTCTTTTAAGAAACAGGCGGGAGGAAACGAAATTGATTTTCGTTTCCTCCCGCCTGTTTTATCTATAGCAAGATTCTTAATGTTGGTAGCAGAATAGAAAAAGCAGGCGCGCAAATTGCGCGCCTGCTTTTCACTTTATCCTATATAGGTTTCCAATAAAGACATGTTATTTTCGATAAACGCTTTCATTTCATCCGGGGACAATTTTTTATATGATAACATCGCCATATAATAAATTTGATTGGCAACAAACGCCTGCTTATCCGCAGTAAGTCCGAGAAAAGCTTTTACCGCAATATTTGTCGTGTTGATCACAATCGTCATGTCACGATCCGCATCCGCTCCGGCTAATCCGTAAAAAGCATTCATTTCGCCAAAGCGCCTTGAAAACTCCGAAACATTGATGACCGCGGGGATCTCCGCATTCTTGAACGCTTCCGCCTTTACCGAAATCGTCTTGTTGCTTAATGCGTTTTTGAAGGCCTCAACCAACTCCTTGTTTGCTTCTTCGTTACTTTCCGACGCCTTCAATGCCGCATCTACATCCGCATCGATCCGCAAAAATTTATATCGACCGCTTTCCTTATATTCAAGATAACTGACAAAATGCGGATCAATAAACGTATCGCATACAATCGCATTCAACCCGGCGCCCTTGAACATCGCTATATATTGAGCCTGTCCGACTTCGTCCGAAACATAATAAATCGTTGAAGGTTCTTTCTTTTCTTCCTTGTCTTCTGTCTTACTCTCTCCTTCCTCGACAGGCTTTCCGACAAACTCCTGCAACGTCTTAAACGCGCCGTCCAAGTCCTTGTAAATAATGATATCTTTTACTTTAGAATAAAAATCCTCATCCTTAATGCAACCGAGTTTTATGAATACCGAAATATCGTTCCAGCAAGTTTGGAATTTTTCACGATCGTCTTTGAACAAACCGGTCAACTTATCCGCAACCTTTTTTGTAATATGTCGCGAAATTTTTTGTACTTGCCGATCATTTTGCAAAAAGCTGCGCGATACGTTTAACGGAATATCCGGACAATCGATCACTCCGTTCAACAACAGCAAATATTCCGGAATTACTTCCTTAATGTTATCCGCAATAAATACCTGATTGCAATATAACTTAACCTTGCCCCTCTCCAACTCGACCTTGCTCTTTACCTTCGGAAAATACAGAATGCCTTTGAGTCGGAAAGGGTATTCCATATTGAGATGAATCCAAAACAATGGATCATGATAATCGTGGAATGTCTTTCTGTAAAACTCTTTATATTCTTCCTCCGTACATTCTTTGGGGTTTTTTAAGTACAGCGGTTGCGTATCGTTCAAAGGCTTATCGTCTTTTCCCGTAAAATTCAAATAAATATTGTACGGCATAAATGCACAATATTTATCAACCAGCTCGCGGATTCGCGACTCTTCCAAAAACTCCTTTTCTTCCTCTGCAATGTGCATTACGATTTTCGTTCCGCGATCCGTTTTGTCACACTCCTCGATCGTATATGTGCTCTCACCGTCCGATTCCCAATGCACCGCCTTTTCTTCCGGCCGATACGATTTCGTATATATTTCAATCGAATTTGATACCATATAAGCCGAATAGAAACCTAAACCGAAATGTCCGATAATTCCTTCGCCGCCCGCTTTTTCATACTTTGCCAGGAAATCTGCCGCACCGGAAAAAGCGATCTGCGTAATATACTTCTCTACTTCTTCTTCGCTCATTCCCAGCCCGTTATCTTCAACCGCGAGCGTTTTAGCTTGTTTATCGACGAATATTTTTATCGAATATTCCGCATCGTCCGTCTGCGCTTCCCCCATATCCGCCAACTTTTTGAACTTTGTTATCGCATCGATTCCGTTCGCCACAATTTCCCGCAGAAAAATATCTTTGTCGGAATACAGCCACTTCTTGATGATCGGCATCATATTTTCACTTGCAATCCGTATATTACCCTGTTTTGCCATTCTTTTACTCCTCCTGGTTTTATAAACAAAAACCCCGCACGGGCGGGGCTTTTTATTTTTAATTAGTCGTTGTTTTTGTTTTGATTTTCCAACATCTCTGCAATGGACGCGCCGCCGATTCCGCCTTCCGTCCATTCTCTGAATTCGTCATCCTCACGATTCTCTCTCGGCTGACGAGCTCTCCTGGGTTTGCGTTCAGCCTTTTCTTCCGTATTGGTCTCACGGCGCGTACGCACTTTGGTAACTTCCGGTTCAGGCAACAACGCCTTGATCGACAAAGTCATTTTTTTGTTTGCCGGTTCCAATACAAGGATCTTCGCATCGATTTCTTCCCCGATATTCAGTACAGAAGTCGGGTTTTCCAACCATTCATGCGAAATTTGCGAAACATGCACCAAGCCGTCTACACCGTTTTCAACCTCAACAAATGCGCCAAACGGTACGATCCGCACTACTTTGCCATGTACCACATCGCCAACCGCATATTTTTCTGCGACCAAGTCCCAAGGCTGCGGCTGCAACTGCTTATAACCGATCGAGACTTTCTTGTTCTCTTCGTCTACTTTTAATACTTTGAATTGATATTTCTTACCGATCTCCAAAACATCCGTTACGTTCTTTGCACCGGACCAGGACAAATCGGAAATATGCGCCAAGCAATCAAAACCGTTTACCGAAACAAACGCACCGAAATTCGTAACGCGTTCGACCTTGCCTTCCACAACATCGTCAACGTGAATATTCGCGAAAAACTCAGCTTCTTTTTCCGCTTTCGCCGCATCGCGAGCCGCACGCTCCTCTTCGAGGATTACACGCTGCGAAGCAATAATTTCTTTTTTACGATCGGATTTCTTGATTTCCAATGCCTTCAGGCGCAATTTCTTGCCGACATATTTATCAAGCTCCTTGACATACCCCATGCGGATCTCTTTCGCGGGAACAAACACCGAATATGTCCCCATAGACGCCGTCAAGCCGCCCTTATTAAAGCCCGTGCAAGTAACATCAAATTCTTCGCCACCCGCAATCGCATCGATTTTACCTTCTTCTTCTTTCATCTGCTTGATGACCTTCTGTGAAAGTTTAACGGGATTCGCCGGCGAAATGACCATCACTTCGATCTCTTCACCGATTCGCGACGCATAATCTTCCGCTTTATACTCATCACAATCGATATCATCTTTTTCCAGCAAAATCTCCTTTTTGAAGAACGGCAACAACACAGCCACGCCCTCATCTGACGCCGAAGAAATAATCGCGGTCACTAATTGACCTTTCTTCAATTTTGACTGCCCGTTATCCATCTGTGCAACGACCTCCGCCATGCTGTCCATTACTTCGTCCGTTGCTTTTACTTCCGTGTTGTTATCCATCTTAAAAAGAACCTCCTGCGTTTGCGTGTGCGGAGTCGATGCTCCGGACACAATGCCTACATTTTTATAATTTTTTATTTTGTCGTATTCAAAGCGTTCCGGATCAGCTACACGAAACACGTACCTACAGCGACTGCGGCAAATTTCATACAGCTTATTTGTATTGCTGCTGTTCAAACCGCCAATGACAATCATTGCATCACTGTTTTCCGCGAGTTTTGCTGCTTCCCTCTGACGCTCTTTAGTAGTATAACAAATTGTTTTGAAAATCTCAACTGTTTTTTCGCAAATCTTTTCAATATTTTTAATAATTTTTTCAAATTTTTCTTCCGAACATGTCGTCTGCGCCACAACGACGATATTTTGGTCTTTTACAGTCTGAATCTTGTCCATATCATTTCCGCCAATGACGATCGCACCGTCTTCACACCATCCGCAAATTCCGACCACTTCCGGATGCGTTTCCTCCCCGACTACGACGATCGTTTTCCCCTGTTTCGACTGCTCTTCCACTATGGTATGAATTTGCTGTACAAACGGACATGTACAATCCACAATCCTTATTCCGCGCGCCAAACTCGCCGCATATACAGATTTACTCACCCCGTGCGACCGCAAAATCAGCGTTGCACCGTCCGGCACTTCGGTTAAATCATTGACCGTGCGAATTCCCCTCGCCGCAACCATTTGCGTTACGCTGGGATTGTGAATCAATTCCCCCAATAAATACGTATTGCTCGGATCAATCTGCATTACGGTATCCACCGCATGCTGCACACCTTTACAAAATCCGCTGCTCTTTGCAACCGTAACTTTCATTGATCCCGTTATTCCTTCCCTCGTTTTTTCTTTGCTGCCTTTTTCACTCTTTGCTCTTCTAAATAATCGTGTTTTGTCGCCAGCATTTTTACTCGAATCCGCTCTTCCGCCTCTTCATAATCTTCCGCCGTCATTCTTCTATCATAATAATCCGAAAAATCAATGGCATCGCCCACAACGATCTTTGTACGAATAAACAGTCTGGTCTTTCGCAGACACATAACCGGATAAATCGGAACCTGCGCCTTTATCGCAAACAACGCCGCACCGCCTTTTAAGGGCAACAACTCAATATCCTTCGACTTGTTTCGCGTTCCCTCGGGAAACATGGAAATTTTTTCGCCTCGTTTCAAGTAGCGCAACGCCGCCATAACCGCTTTCGCATCATGCCCGTCTCTCGAAACAGGTATTGCCTCCACAATATCGCATAGATGCGCCAATATCTTATTATTATATAATTCCTTTTTGGTAATAAAATGCACGCGATCTTTTGTCGTGTATGCCATATGCACGATGTCCCAAATCCTGTAATGGTTCCCCACCAATACACATGCCCCTGCCTTTACTTTATCTTTCCCGATCAATTTATACGGAAATAAAATTTGAACAATGATATTTGCAACCTTTTTCAAAAAACCATATGTCAGCATTCTTATACCTTTTCCTGTATTTTTTTCTCAATGACCCGAACCACTTCTTCGATCGTTTTTTCGGACGTATCGATCAAAATTGCATCCTCCGCCATTTTTAACGGAGAAAATGCGCGCGTTGAATCATTTTTATCCCGAAGCTCGATCTCCGCCAACAGTGAATCAAAATCAACATCAAATCCTTTCGACTTCAATTCCAAATACCTGCGCTTTGCCCTCACCTCGCTCGTCGCCGTTATAAAAAATTTGAAAGCGGCATTCGGCAATACATACGAACCGATATCGCGTCCGTCCAGTACGCACGACTGCTCTTGGGCAATCCTGCGCTGCATTTCAACCATCTTCTCGCGCACGCATCGCAATGCCGATATGCTCGACGCAGCCATCGATACTTCCGGACGGCGAATTGCATCCGAAACGTCATCGCCGTCCAAAATCGTATGCTGCGTCCCGTCCGCGTATTTGATCTGCAGATCCAATTTTTCCATCAAAGGTGCAATACTATCTTCCGTATAATTTTTAATATTTTCACGAATCGCTTTTAAGGCACAGGCTCGGTACATCGCTCCCGTATCCAAATATAGGATGTTGTACGATTTCGCCAATAGACGCGCAACAGTACTTTTGCCGCTGCCCGAAGGCCCGTCTAAAGCGATCGCAAATCTTTTCAAATCTTTCCGCAAATTTGCGGCTCTTCGCAAATAAACATGTTCCGCACATTCGCTTTCCGCAAGAACCAAAACGCGCAAACACTTCTTTAATGCGCCATCCATTTCCGGCTCCAAAGACGAATACAACGCACATCGAGAAAATCCCGCTTCCCTTGCCGCTTTTGCCGGATAAAACGAACGAATGTCCGACGTGTTTGAAAACAAGATACATATGATGTTGTCTTCCGTCAAATGATTTTTTTTGACAATCGCAGACAACAACTCTTGAATGGCATTTCGGATTTCATCTGCAGTATCCGTCTCAATCGTCGTAGCGCCTCTGATCGCCTTCATAATCGACCTCCATATTTAAGATTATGCGTGACATATTACTTCATAAAAACAAATCAAACACTATTTCCGGCACAAAACCCGGTACTAAACGCGATTTGTAAATTAAAACCGCCCGTAAAAGCATCGACGTCCAATACTTCGCCGCAAAAATACAATCCGGGTATCGATCGGCATTCCATCGTTTTGGGATTGATCTGCCGAACGTCTACCCCGCCAGCCGTTACAATTCCTTCTTCAATGGGGCGCAGAGATACTGCGGCCAATTTGAACGCTTTGATCGTCTCGACCAGTTGTCTTCGCACCTTTTTTGAACATGAATGGATGGGCAGATCCGGCGCAATGCCCGCCTGCCGCAACACCGGCAAAATCAGACTCTTCGGCAAAAGATCGACGACCGCATTTTGTATTTGTTTATTTTTATATTTTTCAAAATCGCGCAAGATTCGCCTGTCAAGAGTTTCCGCGTCGAGCGCAGGTTTGAAATCAATTCGCAAATCGATCGAGGAAAAATCTTCCGTTGTATTCAAAAGACTGGACAACGAAAGCACGATCGGCCCGGAAACGCCAAAGTGCGTAAACAACATCTCTCCAAAAAAGCTCCCCACTTCCTTTTGCACGTTTTTTGCCGTAATACGGACATTCTTTAACGTAAGGCCTTGCAAAGATTGGATCTCCGACATTTCACAGACAATGCCGCACAATGCAGGAATCAGTTTGTTTACTTTCAAGCCAAATTTATCGGCAAAGGCATACCCGTCTCCCGTACTGCCCGTTGCGGGATAAGAAATGCCGCCGGTACACACGATCACCGCATCGGCTTCGTACTGTGTTTTTGCCGTTCTGATTGTGAAGCCGCCCCCCGCGTTTCTTTCCAAAGCCAGAACCTCTTCACCGTAATGAAAACTTACACCTGCGCCGACACAATATCGTTCCAGACACTTCGTCACGTCACTGGCTTTATCAGAAATAGGGAATACGCGATTGCCTCGCTCCACTTTCAACGCCAAACCGCCCTCCTCCAAAAAACGCATCATCCGTTCCGGAGAAAACGTATGCGCACATCCGGTCATAAATTTGGCATTGCGTACTATATTTTCCAAAAAACCTTCCGGCGTCGTATCATTCGTGACATTGCATCTACCCTTTCCGGTTATATAAATTTTTTTTCCGGCTTTTTCGTTTTTTTCATGTACGATCACACGATTGCCGTTTTTCCCCGCAGCATATGCAGCCATTAAACCGGATGCCCCAGCACCTATCACTGAAATTTTCTTCATCCCCACTTCAAACCCTTTTCATCGGCAAATCTTTTGTCTTTTATACTTTCCAACATACCTTGGAACCTTTCATTCGCCTCGTGACCTACCGATTAGCGCAAACAAACCGCTTCAAAACATATCGGCTTTTCGATTTTCACAATCTTGCCCATGAAGCAGAGCAGCGAAAGCTTAATACCTAGGCTTTCGCTGATCAAATGCTATCGCTACATTATGCTTATCACCAAACGAGCGGTTAAACGGGATATACGTTGCTTGAACGGTCAGACAAATTTTTATCGATCCCCTCTTTTGCCGCTTTTCGCCACTTAAAATAATTTAAGGCAACCTGTTCAAATACCGCATAGGACAAAACATCCTCTTCCTGTTCGATATATTCCGCAATTTCCGCCTTAAACTTTTCGTATTCGGGTTCCAAATCATCAGCAGGACGATAGGTAATCCTAGGTTCGTCTCCGATACATTTTTTTACGACCTCTGCATCCGGCTCGGCAGGCAATTTGCCATATTCGCCGCGCAACAAGCCCTTAAATTCCTTTGTTACCATTTTATACCGCTCGCCGGATAGTACGTTCAAAACCGCTTGCGTACCGACAATTTGCGAGGACGGCGTTACCAACGGCGGATAACCACATGCCTTTCGCACACAAGGAACCTCCGCAAGCACTTCGTTGAGTTTATCCGACTTATTTTGCTGTTTCAATTGGGAAATAAGATTCGACAACATGCCTCCGGGCACTTGATAGATCAAAGCATTGATATCAATCGAAAGCACTTTCGGCGATAAGAAGCCGTCCTTTTTCAACCTTTCCGCAACACCCTTGAAATGCTCGACGATCGGCAACAATTTCTGAATATCGATCCCCGTATCGTATTTTGTTCCGGACAATGTAGCAACCAACGGCTCCGTTGCCGGTTGACTCGTGCCGTTACCAAGCGGAGACAAAGCCGTATCCACAATATCGACTCCCGCCTCAATCGCCTTTAAGTTCACCATGTCACCCGTACCCGCCGTATTGTGCGTGTGCAAATGTACTTTCGTCTCCGGTTTCAACTCTTTCTTCAACTGCGCTACCAATTCGTACGCCGTATACGGCAACAGCAAATTTGCCATGTCTTTAATGCAAATATTGTCCGCCCCCATGCTCTCCAATTGCTTCGCCAGCTTGACAAAGTATTCATTTGTATGCACAGGACTGGTCGTGTAGCTGATCGCCGCCTCACAGATACCGCCGTATTTTTTTATCGCCTTCATCGACGTTTCCAAATTTCGCGGATCGTTCAACGCATCAAATACGCGGACAACTTTTACGCCGTTTTCAATCGATTTTGCAACAAACTTTTCAACGACATCGTCCGAATAATGACGATATCCCAATAAGTTTTGACCGCGCAACAACATCTGGATCGGCGTCTTTTTCAAATATTTCCGCAATGTGCGCAAGCGCTCCCACGGATCCTCATTCAAAAAGCGAAGGCAGGTATCAAACGTCGCGCCGCCCCAGGCTTCCAGGGAATAATAACCGATCTCATCCAGTTGCTCCAGCACCGGAATCATTTCCTCCGTACGCATACGCGTCGCAGCCTGCGACTGATGCGCATCGCGCAAAATCGTATCTGTAATCAATACCTTTTTATTTTCTTTATTTGCCATTGATTTTCTCCAATTATATACTCATTCTTCCGCTCGGCACCTTCTTACCGATAACACAAATCTCAACCGCCAAAACATGCCAACAGGAATCCTGCAGCCACCGCCGATCCGATTACGCCTGCCACATTCGGCCCCATGGCGTGCATCAACAAGTGGTTGCTCGGATCGCTCTCTCGTCCGACATCTTCCGATATTCGCGCAGCCATCGGCACCGCCGATACGCCCGCAGAGCCGATCAGCGGGTTGATCTTTCCGCCAGAAAGTTTATTCATGAGTTTTGCCATCAAAAGTCCGCCGATCGTTCCGAAACAGAATGCCACAAGACCCAGTCCGATTATATATAGCGTTTCCAATTGCAGGAATGTCGTACCCAATGCCTTGCAGCCTACGGAAATTCCAAGGAAAATCGTGATCGTATTCATCAACCCGTTCTGAGCCTGTGACGACAAACGCTCAACGACACCGCTTTCCCGCATTAAATTGCCCAACATCAACATTCCGAGCAACGGCATCGCGTCCGGCAACAGCAAGCCGACAACCAGCGTAACCAAAATAGGAAATATAATCTTCTCTACCTTCGTTACCTCGCGAAGTTGCTTCATTTTGATCGCACGCTCTTTCTTTGTCGTGCAAAGTTTCATCAATGGCCTTTGAATGATAGGAATCAACGCCATATAGGAATATGCCGCTATCGCTATCGTGGAGAGCAAATCGTGATCCGTGAACTTGGATAAAGCCACCGTAAGATAGATTGCCGTAGGCCCGTCGGCACCGCCGATGATGCCGATCGATGCCGCCGCTGCCGCATCGAAACCGAGCAAAATGGCGCCGATAAAAGTCAAAAATACACCCAATTGCGCCGCCGCACCGATCAACATGCTCTTCGGATTGGCTATCAACGGCCCAAAATCCGTCATAGCTCCTATACCGAGGAAAATCAACGGCGGATAAATCACCTTGTCAACACCAAAGTATAAATACCGCAATAAGCCCCATTCCTCTTCGCTTGTGCCTTCGTTTTTGATCCATAATACGTCCTTTGCCCCAGGAATATTGATCAAAAACATTCCAAATGCGATCGGCAACAACAAAAGAGGTTCAAACTTCTTTACAATCGCAAGATACATCAACACGAAGGAAACCAAGAGCATCACATAATTTTGCCAATCTCCTTTTGACAAGCCGCTCGATTCCCATAAATTCGTAAAAATATTGATGATTGTCTCGCCAATATTTACCAGTAAACTCGACAGCATTTACACCACCTGCATCAACCAATCACAGCAAGAACGGCATTCGTTTCAACGTTATTTCCGACCGCCGTCTTAAAGGACACCTTCCCATCGCAAGGAGAAGTAATATCGTTGTCCATCTTCATTGCTTCCAAAACGAGGATCGGTTGATCTTTCTTGACCGTTTCCCCTTCGTTTACCAAAAATTTCTTTATCAATCCGGGGAACGGAGAAAGAACCTTCTCGCCCGATACGGCGGTATTTGTCTGCGCTGCCACAGGTTTTGCCGGCTGCGCCGCTACCGGAGCCGATACCGTATTTACAACCGTTTGATCCGCTCCAATTTCTTCAACTCCCACTTCATACGACTTCCCGTCAATCGTTACCACAAATTTACGCATTCTTTTCTTCTCCTTATATTCTCTTAATTCTCTTAACTTTGAATTCACAGGCGCTTCCTTCTCCGTCATAATACGCCGCTATCGCCGCTATGATAGCCAAACGTATCTCCATCGAAATCCCGTCTTCTTCCTTTTGAATTTTTGTGTCTGCTTCTTTCGGTTCATTGTTTTGAACGGATTTCTTCGTTCGCAATATCTTGGATACTTTACCATATAGCCAAACAAAGAAAATCAAAATAATAATTCCGATAAACGTTATGATAAAACCCATCAACGCATACAGCAAATGTTCGCCGATCGACGAGCTCGCTTCCAATAAAGAATTCAACATGTAAAACCTCACTTTAGCAACATCTGCAATGCGGCGATTACATACTGCTTCACAAATTGAGGCTCAATAATCGCATCGACGTAACCGTACTTTGCGGCATTGATCGGATCGGCATTTTCTTCCGCGTACCTTTCCGCCAACTTCTCGCTATCCGCTTTTTTCGTTCCTGCCAATTCAATCTGCGCACCCTTTGCAGCGTCAAACAACGCTATCTTCGAATTTGCAAACGCACAGCTATAATCAAACCCTACCGATTTCGCTGCCAATACCGTATAGCCCAGTCCGATTGCACTGCCATATACGACCGAAATCTTCGCGTTGTCCAACAAATCGTACGTCTCCAGCAACTTTGCAATATTCTTCAAAACAAGACTGTTTTGCGTCTCTAAATCCGAACAGATCCCCTGCGCATCGACAAAACTTATAAACGGCAAATTATAATACGCCGCCAATTCAACGAAAGACGTAATCTTAGCGACATTGTTCTCATTCAAACAAACCGGTTCCTGCCCTTGCGTTACGACCGCCGCAACCGAAATACCTCCGATTCGACCTAAAACGCAGCGAACTTCCGGCGAACATCCCTTCGCGATCTCCACCGTCGTCCCTTTGTCAAACACCGAAGCGATCAATTGTTCTCCGTCACAGTTTGCATTGAGCGCTGCCGTCGCTGCGTTCAAATCATCGCCGTTATCCGCCACGATCGAACTATAATCAGGTAAAATATCTAAAATTTTAACGATTTTTTCACGAACGTCATCCATCCCGTCCGCTTCAAAAGACACAAGATTGGTCTTGGATAAGGCGCCCGCACCGCCAACCGCCTCTTTTGCAAGATTTTTACCGCTTCTTGCGCTGATCACCAGCGGACTGTCCGCAGACAGCACACCGTTTTTCATGAAAAAGGTGAAATCCGCACATGCCGCCAGCAACGCGCTCTGCCCGTATACCTCACCGTTCACCACGGCAAACTGGGGCACGACGCCATGCAGTTTAGCGGCTTTCGCCAACAATCCGGCAAGCCCTTCCAATACAGAAACGCCTTCCCCGACTTGCACGCCCAAACTGTTCAAGATATACACGATCGGCGTCGAGTTCTTTTCTGCCAGCTCCAAACATTTCAAAATTTTGGCGCACCCTTCCTTACTAATCCCGCCATCGAGAATTTCAAAATTTTGTGCAGCGATATATACCGGATTTCCATCAATTGTAGCAAATCCCGTAACAACGCCTTCCCCGGCCTCTTCTTCCTGGTAAAACTCGTTTTTGGAAAAGCTAAAACCGGCTTGCTCAACAAAACTATCAGCATCTACCAGCGACGCAATCGCTTTGCGTATTGCATTCCCCGCCGCAAGCACTTTGCCTCGTCTTTCACGAAGCAGCATAATCTTATCCATACAACCTCCTGCAAAGTATTCCAAATCTATCCAGTTTATATTATAGCGTATTTTCAAAAAAAAAGCAATTTTTTGCCTTCATTTATTTTTGTGAAAACAAAAAAATCTTTTAATTCGCACGTTACGCTCTCAAAGAAATTGCATTCCACCCCTTAAAAAATATTTGCTTTTTTTTTCAATATATAGTAAACTTATACTGCTTATTTTTCCTTTTGCTTCCGTAGTTAAATGGATATAACAGCCCCCTCCTAAGGTATTGTTCTATCCACAAGATATTGCCCAAGACGCAC
>CALVYJ010000139.1 GCA_944372075.1 uncultured Clostridia bacterium
TTGTGTTAAACTTCTTTTCTCTTGACATTAAAATATGCACCTCCAAAAGTCTGTCCAACTTTTGGGGTGCATATCATTCCGGATTGGCTTTTTATTGTATCGATGGTTTTGTGTCAAAATAATCCCAAACAATCAAATCCGAGGAAGGTATATAAAGATTAGGGTAATAAGATTGGATGACAAAGTCTAAATAAAAAACTATGCAGCTTTAGAAAATTATGAGGAGAAGCGGATAAGCAGGAGCGATAAAAAATATATTTTATAAATTTATAATGTACTATGTGTCGCATAGAATAAAATAACAGAATCTTAAACGGATGCTTGACAAATAAGCCGTAAACAATATAATAGATAGTAACAGGGAGGAAGCATAAATGGATTCCAAAGAAGAATTTTTGAAAATATTTGATGAATATATTCAACGAGACGGAGCAGCGGAACTGCGAAAGTATTTGTTAAAATCAGATTTTTTTACGGCTCCTGCGAGCAGCCGATATCATTGTGCACGCGAAGGAGGCCTTTGCGAACACAGTGTCAATACGTACAAGCGGCTTTTGAAAAATATCAGCGCTGAATATGGTGAAGATTGGGAGCGCGTGGTTTCGCACGAGAGCATAGCGATTTGCGGATTGTTGCACGATTTATGCAAAATCGATTTTTATAAATTGGATTATCGGAATGTCAAGGAAAACGGAGAATGGATAAGAAAACCTTGGTATGTTCGTGAAGAGGCGATGCCGTTCGGGCATGGAGAAAAATCGGTATATATCATTGGTGGATTTATGCGACTAAAGCGAGAAGAGGCTATGGCGATCAATTGGCACATGGGCGGGTTTGATATGCGCGCGCGCGGCGGAGACGGATCGATCAGCGAAGCGTATGCGTTGTATCCGTTGGCAGTCTTTATGCATATATCGGATTTGGAAGCAACGTATATTGATGAAAAGCGGGGCTTAAATATTTGAAAAGACGCAGGCAGGCGGAAAAAATCAGTTAAAAGCTGTACCGTGCAAAGTTATTTGCACGGTACAGCTTTTTATAAACGAAGTAAACGATGGTTCGGAAATTAAGAAATTTCGAAAGGTGTTTTCAAAATAATTTTCGATTTATGTTATGAAATAATAGTTTTTTGTTAAGAGTTAACTTGCCAAAAATAAAAAAATTCTTTATAATATAGGGTATAGTATCATGAAAGAAAATGGGTACGATAATTTTTGGGCGTCATACCGGAAAAGCGTCGAAACTGAATGATGAAGTTTGAAGGACTGTCATAGCCGACGGCGGTTGCGATATCTAGGACTGAAGCGTTACTGTTTACCAATAAATTGGCGGCGTACTGCATTTTCAATTTTCTGAAATACGTTATCAGACATTGTCCGGTGTATTTCTTGAACAATCTGCACAGGTGTCCGTGAGAAAATCCGGAGACTTTAATAACGGCATCCAAAGGGCCGCAGATTAGTTCTTGTTCATGCATTTTTTGCATTAACGTTTGCAGCCAAACGGGGGACTTTGAATTGTCAAAATCAAATTGGCGAGCAAGGATCGATAATATTTGACAGATCAAAAGTTTATGGATGCGGTCGTAAGCGGGTGTCTGTTCGCCGTTAAATCTTTCTAAAATATTGAGCTGTGACTCGATTTCGGTCAATTGATCGTTTGAAAGCGTAATAACGACGGGATGTTTGGATTGATACAGTTTCGCAATTATGTCGTATGCGTTTAAGAAGTTTACGATGTCATGGAGCAAGGAAGGGTAGATAAAGAGATCGCGATGCTCATAGTTTGGTTCTGTGATCGGCGGGATAGTGTCCTTGGGCGAAGTAGCGTCCGGAAGGTATCCGTGTACGTCGGTTGGGCGAATAAAGAGCATCTGACCGCGCGTGATGTCTTGCGTTATGCCGTTGCAAATATGGTGAGCGGTGCCCTCGGTGACTAATACGAATTCCCAATAGGAGTGAGAATGCAATTCACTGTGATGCCAATGGATGCGGTGGGTGTATTTTTCGTAGTTTGTTAAATTTGGGTGATTGGCATACATAATGTACTCCGTAGATTAAAAAAGTATGATGACACATCAAGCATGATGACACATCCGTACTATAAGGATAGCACAAAATCAATAGTTTGTACAGATAATTTGTATAGGTATTTAGAGGTTTAACATGAAAACAGACAATAGGATTCGTGAATACATAGTGCCTGTTCGCATTTTGCAGGCAGAAGGCGTAGACAATGCTGAATGTTTGCTTCATCCGGCTGAACAGATAGGGTTGAATGAGAGCGATTTTGCATTTGTTCGCGGGAAGGGAAAAATTTTATTGGATTTTGGCAAAGAACTGCATGGCGGAGTGCGTATTGTAACGGGATTCGGAACAGACGCATTGCCGGTACGAATCAGTTTGGGTGAATCGGCAAGCGAGGCGGTGATGCCTCTCGGGGCGAAAGGGAGTACCAACAATCATGCGTTGCGGGATATTACCGTACCGTTAAGCTGTTTGTCGGATATGGAATTTTTCTGTAGCGGGTTTCGCTTTGTGTATTTGGAATTTTTGGATGAGCGATCGGAATTTCGGTTAAAAGCGATCAATGCCGTTTACATTCATAATAAACGTATGCAAGTGGGAAGTTTTCGCTGTTCGGATCCGATCATAAATAAAATTTATGATACGGCGGCATATACGGTACAACTCTGCGCGCAAGACTATCTCTGGGACGGAATTAAGAGGGATCGTTTAGTATGGATCGGAGATATTTATCCGGAGATGAGAGCATTATTGTCTGTCTGTGCAGACGACGGCTGTTTGGAAAAGTCGTTGGATTTTGTAAAAAAGGAAACGCCGTTGCCCGGGTGGATGAACGCATATCCGATGTATAGCATGTGGTGGTTGATTATTTTATCGGACTACTACAAGTTAACGGGCAATCGAGCATATATTCAGGCGCAAAAAGATTATATAGCGCAGTTATTGCGTCAAATTGATGGCTGTATTTGTGAAGACGGATCATTTGATTTCGGGATGAATTTTGTGGATTGGCAGACACATGAACATGCGGATGAACCGGAGGGTGTGCGTAATTTATGCAAAATATGTGCTGATCGGGCGCAATTATTGGAGCAGATATGCGATATACGAGAAGGCACGGCAAAGGATATACGCAGTAAACTTGAACGCATGGGGGCAGAAGTACAAGAAAAGAAGCAGATCGTGGCGATGAAATATTTTGCAAACGCCGAGTTGAGTGCAAAAGAAAAGGAGATTCTTGTCACGGGCGGAGCGAAAGGCTTTTCAACATTTATGAGTTATTTTCTGCTTTCGGCGTTGAGTGAAATTGCGAGTACGTCGCAAGCGGTAGCGGCAATGAAAGAATATTATGGCGGAATGCTTACGATGGGAGCAACGACGTTTTGGGAAGATTTTGATGTGGAATGGATGCACAATGCGAGTCCGATCGATCGTTTGCCGCGTGAAGGGGAAATTGATATTCACGGTGATTATGGCAGATTTTGTTATGTGGGGCATCGGCACAGTTTGTGTCACGGCTGGTCTGCGGGAGTGATACCTTTTCTGGTCGAGAAGGTATTGGGCGTACAGATTGAAGAGCCCGGATATAAGCGAGTCAGTATCAATCCGGATTTAGCGGGACTGGAGTTTGCGGAAGCGAAGATCCCTACGCCGTTGGGAGATTTGTGGGTTTCCTGTAAGAGGGAAAACGGTAAGCAAAAGGTTGAAGTAAAAGCACCGGCGGGTTGCCAAATAAATATAGGGGAGAAAAATTGAAATGAACAAAGAAACAGAATTACGTCTGTGTAATCCAGGGGCAGAATACAGGGGGAAACCGTTTTGGTCTTGGAATGGCGCATTGGAGGAAGAGGAGCTGTTACGTCAAATCGATGTCATGAAGGAAATGGGATTTGGCGGATATTTTATGCATTCTCGTACGGGCCTAATAACGGAATATTTAGGGGAAAAATGGTTTTCGTTGATTCGTAAATGCTCGGAATACGGGTATGAGCACGGAATGGAATCATGGATTTACGATGAGGATCGGTGGCCCAGCGGAACATGTGGCGGACTTGTGACGAGAAACAAGGAATATCGTCTGCGGTTTTTAAGCGAATATGAAAGCGACGAAGCGGCGTTGGCCAATCCGGATGTAGTCAGAATCGTAGAGCGGTATGCATTGCGTATTGAAAACGGTTGTCTGAAAGAGGCAAAGCGTCTTGAGGCGGGAGAAAAAGCGCCGGCAGGGTATCGGTATGCTGTCTATGCGGAAGAGTTGATGCATGAAAGTGATTTTTACAACGGCACGGCGTATTTAGATACAATGAACGGCGAAGCCGTCCAAGAGTACTTACATTCGACTCTGGATGCTTATGCGGATGAATGTGGCGATATGCTTGGAAAACAGATAAAAGGCGTATTTACGGATGAACCGCATCGCGGCGCCTTGTTTAATGGGTTTGGCATATTGAATGGTAACCGAGCCAATATGATTCCCTATACCGGTAAGTTGTTTGAGGCGTATAAGGCGAAATATGGCGAAGAGCTTTGTGTTCCCGAAATTTATTATTTGACGGAAACCGATGCTAAAAACGAAACGGCGAAGAAGTATATAGACGTACTGGATGATTTATTTACGCAAAATTTTGCGCAGGCATATGCTGCGTGGTGTAAAGAACATAACATTATATTTACCGGGCATATTTTACATGAAGACAGTTTAAGTATTCAGACGAGTTTATCCGGATCGATGATGCGTTTTTACGAATATATGGATTATCCGGGAATTGATAATTTATCGGCGCATAACGGATGTTACTGGGCGGCAATTCAATGTGCGTCGGTAGCGAGGCAAATGGGAAAGCCGTTTGTTTTAAGCGAGTTATACGGATGTACCGGATGGGATATGCCGTTATCGGAATACAAGCGGATTGGGGATTGGCATGCGTTGTTCGGTATAAATTTACGTTGCCCGCACCTGTCTTGGTATACGATGAAAGGGGAAGCCAAACGCGATTATCCTACGAGCATACTGCATCAAAATGCGTGGTATAAGGATTGGAAACTTTTAGAAGATTACTTTGCCCGCATTGGTATAATTTTGACGGAGGGCAAACGGACAGCCGAACTGCTTGTGATCCACCCGGTAGAACGGATGTGGGAATATGTAAGGAAAGGCTGGATGGACGGATTTGTGCCTGCGGATCGCCGCATAGAGGAATTGGATTCTTCCTTTATTTCGCAATGTATGCAGTTGATCGAGGCGCAACAAGAATTTGACTACGGCGACGAGGAATTATTGGCGAAATATGCAAGCGTAGGCCGCGACGAAAAGGGCGCATATTTGAAGGTCGGAAGGGCGATATATCGCACTGTATTGTTGGCGAAAGACCAGGCGGTGCGGGACAGCACGAAGACAGTATTGGATGCCTTTGTCGAACAAGGCGGCAAAGTCGTACAATCTGCGGAACAGTTGGATGCGGCCGCTGTTTTGCGGGCGCCGGTTCAAATAGCTTCTGCAGTACGCGAAATGGACGGAGAAACATGGCTGTTTTTGTTGAATTTGAGTGAAACGCAGTCAACGGCCGGCGAAGTTATCATGAATGAACGGTTTAACGGGTTCATGGCGGAAGAGTGGGATCTCACCGTATTTGAAAAAGTGGGCGTCGTCTCTTTGCAAGCGCTGGAATTTGCTCCGGGGCAAATGCGAATTTTCCGTATGGTCAAGCAAAGTTCTGTTAAGAAAGCGGACAAAAAATGCAGTAAAGTGTCCATACCGGAAAAGATGCGCTATGAATTGTCCGAACCGAACGTTTTGGTATTGGATTTTGCACAGTATAGCCTCGACGGTAAAATGCAGGAAGGCGGAAAGGCAAAAGAGATTTTGAAGATCGATCGTGTTTTACGGGCAAAATTCGGTTTGCCTATGCGCGGAGGCGAGATGGTGCAGCCGTGGTTTGCCAAGAAATATTTGGCGGATAACGACGATGAATTGGCAAATGTAAAACTTGTGTTTACATTTGAGTCGGACGTAGACAGGAAGTGCATTTTAGCGGCGGAATATGATTCTGTCTCGATAAACGGAGCGCCTGCGCTTCATATAGAAGGAAGATGGGTCGATTCGTGTTTTCACTTGTATCAGCTGCCTGTAAAGAAGGGCAAAAATGAAATTTGTGTCGAGCTGAAATTCAAGCGAAGCGAAAATTTGGAAGCGATGTACGTTTTGGGAGATTTTGCTGTTGAGCTTCCGAATCGGATCACCAAATTGCCGGATACTCTGTCAACGTCGGACATTGGCGCGCAGGGATTGCCGTTTTATAGCGGTGCGATTACCTATTTCACGGAATCGGGCGGGGATTTGCATGTAAAGGTGAAAGAATTGCATGGCGCATCGCTGCATTTGATCGGCAATGCGGACGAAAAAATTATTGCTTTCCCGCCGTATGAAGCGGATATTCAAGCAGACAAATTGGCGTTAAAAGTTTATTTTACGCGCAGAAATACGTTTGGGCCGTTTCATTTGACGCCGCAACCGCAAGCATCCTACGGTCCGGAATCTTTTGTAACGGAAGGAGAAAATTGGACGGACGATTACGTATTGATCAAGCAAGGATTTGCGGTAGAGATTGTGCGTTAAGCATGATCAAGCAATGAGGTGAATCAAATTTTATAAATAAAAAAGAGTTTGGCGAGTTCGCTTCTAAAATTTCTTTTTTACAGGGAACCCCCAATCGCTTGCGGGAAGTGCTGGCGATTGGGGGTTTTGGATTAAAACGAAAAATTCGACTGACGGGAATGGACCGCGTCAAATTTTTGCGATTGTAAGATTATGCGGAGGCTGGTAAGGCAGGCAGGTGGGCGTCTTAAAAGCAACGGACAATTAAAAGGAAAAAATAGAATAAATTTTTCTATCAGAATTGCATACTATAGAGATATGAAGAGCAACCATCCAATACGCGACGCATATGAAAAGATCCGAGGAGCATTTACCTATTTATCTCGAAAAAAGTACACAACGCTGGCGGGGACAATGGCGTTTTTTCTTGTGATGTCGGTCGTTCCGTTTTTATTTTGGCTCACGTTGTTATTTGGAAAGCTCAATATCAACTACACGCAAATATTCGATTTGGAAATTTTTGTAGAAGTAAAGGATATTATTTTATATTTGCGAGATGCGGCGCAGAGTGCAACGACGGGAGCGTCGTTGGTATTATTGATTACGACGCTATATTCATCGACAAACTTGTTTTACCATATGCGGCGCAGCGGAGAAATAATATATGAATGCACGCGCAAAAAGGCGGGAGTTTTAATACGGTTATCGGCGATGGTGCTGATCTTTATTGTGATGCTTGTGTTTGTTGCGGGGGTAGTGCTTTTTTTAATGGGAAACGCGTTGTTGAGCCGACTTTTCCCGTTCTTTGTTGCGCAAGTGGCGGTATACGCTCTGTTCGGCTTATTTATGTTAGGGTTGCTGTTATTGTTGAATTTATATATATGCCCCTATCGAATCGGTTTTAAGAATGTAATATGGGGGAGTTTATTGACGCTTTTGTTGGGCGGCATTGCTTCTTTCGGGTTCACGATATACGCCAGCTTCGGATCGATGCAAAAACTGTACGGAGCGGCTGTATTTTTAATTTTATTTTTGCTCTGGTTATATTTGCTGATGATTTGTTTTGTGATCGGCGTAATTTTGAATTGTTTTTTGATGGAGCAGGACAAAAAGCGGCAATTTGTTCATAAAAAATTTTGAAAATTGTTCATTTGATTGCAAATATGGCGAGCATATAGTATAATGAAAGTATATAAGTGTGAGAGACACGTATTTTGAAAAAAGGAAGGGGAAATACAAATGTACCAATTATTTTGTGATTCGAATTGTGAGTTATGGCATACGGAGGCGAAAGCATATGGACTAAAAGTGATCAAGATGCCGTACGTATTGGATGGACAAGAGTACTATTATGACCTTGGAGAGAATACGGATTTTAAGCATTTTTATGATCGCATGCGAGCGGGTGCTGTACCGACGACATCGGCAATCAATGAGCAAAATTACATTGAATATTTTGAACCGGAGTTGCAAGCCGGACGTGATATCTATTATATAACTTTTTCTCATAAGCTATCGGCGACTTTTGAGAGTATGGATCGTGCCATTGCCGCATTGAAAGAGAAATATCCTGAAAGGGAAATACGGACGTTTGATACAAAATCGATTAGTTTGGGAAGCGGGTTTCAAGTACGGTATGCGGCAGAAAAGTACAGAGCGGGAGCCTCGATGGATGAATTGGATGCGTATTTAAGTCATTTGCGCGAGCATACGATCGTATATTTCGTAGTAGACGATTTGGTATATCTTAAGCGCGGAGGGCGTATATCGGCGCTTACGGCGACGCTGGGATCGTTGCTGTCCATAAAGCCTATGATTTCGATTCTTCCGGATGGTTCGCTGCAGAGCGTCGGAAAAATTAAGGGGTCGAAAAAAGTCCTGGCAGAATTTATCAAACTGATGCAAGAGCATAACTGTAACGTAAAGGATTATCGAATTGAAGTTTTGCAGGCGGATTGTCCGGAAACGGGAGACGCGTTTGTGAAAGCGTTGAGAGAAACGTTTGGCGACGATATACAGATCGATTATCAGGTGGTAGGGCCTGTGATCGCATCGCATTGCGGCCCTGGAACGCTGGGGTTAATATTTTACGGAGATCGTTGACCGTATGCGTCGTTTTTGTTGTGGTTTGTCTGTGCTGATCGTTCTGCTCTTCTGCGCGTGTGCAAATACGCAGGATTATTTTGTGGAATATTCGCTTTCGCAAAAGATATATACGTCGGGAAGAGTATTAACCGCATCCGAAATGGCGCGTTTAGAAAAGCAAGTCGGAAGTTTGTTGCAGGAAATCGAAGATCAGGTAAGCGTAGAACGGGAAGATAGCGATATAGCGCGAATCAATGCGGCAAAAGCGGGAGAATCGATCGAAGTTGGCGAGCATACGTATGCAATGTTGCAACTCTGCAAACAATTGACGGAGCAGACAGACGGGGCGTTTTCTCCGGCGTTGTACAATGTAAGTCAGCTGTGGGGATTTACGCCGGAATATGCCGGCTCCTATCAGGTATCTCGAGCGGAGCCGAGCGCTTCCGAGATAGAGGAAGCGTTGAAGAACAGCGATTTTTCACAGCTTGAGCTGACGGATGAGCGGTTGGTCACAAAAATCAATTCTGCGTTGCGGTTGGATCTGGGAGGAATTGCCAAGGGATATATGAGCGACTGCGTGCGGTCGCTGTTATTGGAGCAATATGAAGATGTTGACGGAATTATAAGCGTAATGTCCAATTCAATTTTGCTCGGCGAAAAGCAGGAGGACGTGCGGGGGCTGGGATATACGTCTTCGTTGGAAAATCCGAGACGCGAGCTGTCGAGCGGAACAAACAGCGGAGCGTTGTATTTTATTGACTTATCCGACGTAGCGGTCAGTACGAGTGCGGATAGTTATCGGTTTTATGTGTATAACGGTAAGATATATAAGCACATTCTGGATCCGAAAACGGGCAGACCGGCGGAGAACGGAGTTATCAGCATAACGGTCTTGGTGCCGCTGAATATTCCGAATGCCGGGGCGTTAGCGGATGCGTTTTCTACGGCCGGATTTTGTAAACCTTTGACGCAATCTCTTGCGTTTTACGAGAAGTTGTGGGAGGATTTTGGGATCGGGGCGGTTGTCCTTACTTCAGATTATTGTTATTACAGCGTTGGAAATTATCATGTCATGCAACCTACGGAATATGCAAACCTGGTAAATCCGGAGTTGGTGGATTCGGTTGAGGATATGTTTGTCTGTCGAAAGTCGGAGGATGCGCAAGATGGAGTTATTGCGCATGAAAAGGAGAAGGAGTATATAGACAGAATGGAACAGTACAACGCTCGGGCATAAATGTATGGATCATAAGGAAAAGCTGATACAAATTCGCAAGCAAAGTTATTTTGTGCGTGGAGACGTCGCCGTATTTTTGGCGGCGCTCTTATTGATTGTTTGTACGCTTGTCGTATCGCTGAATGTACCGAAAGAAATCGGAACCGAGTTTACGGTATTTTATCGAGGCGAGGCGATTTATTCAGCCGATCTGACGGTTGATGCGGAATATGTGTTTTACATTACGGGCGGCGGCGGTAAGGTCGAACTGTATGACAGCAACAAAGAATATGAACAATATAATCGAATACAAGTAAAGGATGGCATGGTTCGCGTTGCGGAAGCGGATTGTGCAGATCACACCTGTCAACATTTGGGGGCGCGAAATTGGGGAGAGCTATCGTGCGGGCCGCATTATTTACGGATTGAAATTCGAGGCGAAGGGTTGGAAACGGACATATGAAAAAATATTCTGCAAAGCGAGTAGCGTCGTTGGGCATACTTCTGGCGGCGGCGAGTATTGTGTTTATTATCGAGTCTCTTGTTCCGCCATTGATACCGATAGCTCCGTATGTTAAACTGGGACTGGCGAACGTATTTGTTTTGTTGGTAATTATTTATTTCGGCGCGTGGGATGCATTTTTATTTGTTTTGGCGAAGAATTTGTTGACGGCTCTTGCTACGTTAAGCAGCTTTTCTATCGTATTCAATTTGGCGGGCAGTTTGTGCGCATACGGCGTCATGGTAGGGTTGTATGCCTGTGTGTTTCCGAGGGTAAGCATTGTTTCCGTCAGTGTAATAGGGGCCGTTGTCAGCAATATTGCGAGGACGGGTGTGGCGGCAATTATTATGGAAATGCCTTCGCTGTATATTCAGTTGCCGATCGTATGTTCGTTTAGTGTTCTAGCGGGCGTAATTGTTGGAATTTTAGTAATTTTGTGTGTAAAACATTTGCCAGAAAGATTGACAAATTTTATCTGAAGAGGTATAATTAACAATAGTGAAGTTTGCTAGTGCAATTAAAGGTTGCTAATGCAATTTATGCAGAGATGGCGGAGTGGTCGAACGCGCACGACTCGAAATCGTGTGTGCTCCTACAAGAGCACCAAGGGTTCAAATCCCTTTCTCTGCGCCATGTGATACACCTATTGCAATCCGAACCCCAGTGGTTGGACAGCAATAGGCGTTTTTTTTGCGCTGAAAGCGTTGAAAAAAAGTATTAATCACCAATAATGGATAAAGGCAGCATTTTTATCCATTAAACCCAAAAATGTAGCACAGACTTTTGTCCGTGCTACATTTTTGATATAAAAGAAAAACCACGCGATAGTCGCGTGGTTGGAAAGAGGTTAACCGATGAGTCTTGAAAAAAGAACTCCGATTGTGTAAAATTCAGCTGACGTGCCAGTCAGAAAAAACACAATCGGAGGATATTAAAATGAAAGATTCATCTAATACCACAAACAGTTTAGCACATACAAAATGGAATTGCAAGTATCATATTGTGTTTGCTCCCAAATATCGCAGAAAAGTATTTTACGATGAACATAG
>CALVYJ010000140.1 GCA_944372075.1 uncultured Clostridia bacterium
CGCAACTCTATTTTACCACAGATTTGTATGAACTCTTCTTTTTTCTCAAAGTGTTGCACTTAATAGTATAATTCACCGTTAAATATAAAGAAAACCACCATATTTGGTGGTTTTCTTTGGAGCTGATAGCGGGATTTGAACCCGCGACCTCGTCCTTACCAAGGACGTGCTCTACCTACTGAGCCATATCAGCAAATGAAATTTTTAAGCGAAAACAGAGGGGGATCGGAATCCAGTTTTTCGTCTTGAAATATGCTTTATCTAGGATGCAGTCTGGTTGTTAAGGCGTCGGCATATAAAGCAACCTGGTTTCTTGATCACAAAAAATTTACGCAACTGGAATATAAAAGTTACTTTTTTCCGTAAACAAAAACCAGCTTAACAATTATAGCTAAAATTAAAATTATTGTCAAACGTTTTGCCGTATATACTCGATGAATTATAGAAAATTTATATATAAAAACTTTCTCAAACCTCATAAATTTGAAGGTAAAAAGAACGGGTAGGGGACACAAATTCATCTAAAAAATCAATGAACAACTCGAAATTCTTCAAACCGAAACATGTGAATATTGGGGACACGTGCAAAAACTTTTATTCCATCATCTAAATATTTATAGGATATTTCATTCAAATATTTTTTTAACTTTGAATAATCATGATATTTTGTATACGGTATAAATAATTCAGTATCTGTATTAAAAGCAGAAAAAAAGTGTAAAATTTCTGATTTAAGACGTTCAATTCCGATATTATTTTTGGCTGATACATAAATACTATTTGACGGATATTCGTCAAAATTTATGATATTTTCACTTTTATTCATGACAATCAGATGCGGAACATTAAAGTTTAACGCATCCAAAGTTTTCATTGTTGTTTCTAATTGCATTTCGTAATCCGCTGTTGCGTCGCAAACAATTAACGCCAGATCGCAATCTAAAGCGCTTTCCAAAGTCGAGTGAAAAGCAGAAATTAAATGGTGGGGCAATTCACGTAAAAAACCGACGGTATCTGTCAGAAGAAAAGTGGTATTATCGATAACGAAACTTCTCGTTGTAGGATCTAATGTCGCAAATAATTTATTTTCAGCTTGAACATTTGCTCCCGTCAACAAATTCAGTAAGGTAGATTTTCCCGTATTTGTGTAGCCAATCAATGAAATAACAGGAACATTACTTTTTTTTCGCCGTTCTGAAATTAAATTTCGGCGCGTTGAAAGCTCATTCAATTTATTCTCTAAATACGATAAACGAACTCGGATGCGCCTACGATCTGTTTCCAATTTTGATTCACCGGGGCCTCGAGTGCCAATACCGCCACCCAATCGAGATAACCCTTCGCCTTTTCCTTTTAAGCGCGGGTACATATATTTAAGCTGCGCCAATTCAACTTGCAGCTTTCCTTCGCTTGATTTTGCGTTTTTAGCAAAAATCGCAAGGATCAAAGTTGTGCGATCGATTACTTTACAATCTCCTAGTGCCGCAGATATATTCAATGTTTGGGAAGGAGAGAGGGAGCCGTTAAATAAAATCGTAACGTCTAGATCTTCAAGTCTATTTTTTATTTTGTCTAAATTGCCGGAACCGATGTAGGTGGCTGGATGGATTTCGCGGATTTTCGCTAAAAACGAACCGCAATATATGGCGCCGGCACTTTCAATCAATGAAATCGTTTCGTCGTGAATTAGCTTAATATCTTTATCTTTTTCATCCAGAACCGGTTGTAATATATAAATTTTTTCAATAGAATTGTCATTATTTGAATACATATCAGTTATTTTTTCTTTATTAAAATAGTACTATGACTAACATAAATCAATCAATCTTTATGATCATCTCGCAATTTGACTTTTCCCGCAACGGATCTGCGTATATCTTCGCTGATTGCAGCATAATGTTTTTTGGTTGTATTCACATCTTTATGACCTAAAACATCAGCGACAACATAAATATCCTGTGTTTCCCTATAAAGTTGAGTACCGTAAGTACTGCGTAATTTATGGGGAGATATTTTTTTCAACGGAGTAACAATTTTGCTATATTTTTGGACTAAATTTTCAACGGCACGTATGCTGATGCGCTTCATTTGCAAAGAGAGGAATAGCGCGTTTTTGTCTTGCGGCAAATCTTTTTCCTCTTCCTTATAGGCAATATAGCGCGCTAAAGCTTCCGCAACCTCATCTGAAAAATAAAGTATGGTTTGATTTCCGCCTTTTCGTGTAACTTTGAAAGAATTTGTCGTAAAATCGATATCGTTATTATTGAGACCCACTAATTCACTTATACGAATTCCTGTTCCTAAAAACAGTGTCAAAATTGCAACATCGCGAATTTTGGTTTTATTGTGATAAGCGCGTTGCTGTCCTGTCATACCTAATCCGTTTTCAGCGCAATTGAGCAGATCGACGATTTCGTTTACTTCCAAGCGGATTATTTCTTTATCGTGTAGCTTTGGCATGGCTACTTTAGCCGCATTATCAACAGAAATTTTATCCTTTCTAAAAAAATATTTGAACATCGCACGAATCGTTGATAGCTTTCGGGCCTTTGCGCGCTCATTACAAGTCTCAACCGTTCCGTTAAATTCATATGCGGATAAATAGCTCAAAAACCTTTCAATGTCTGTGCTGGTTATCTTTTCTAAATCTTGTAAAGTAATTTCCTGTACATTTTTATTTTTCAAACAACGCGCCGAGATATAATGAAAAAAAATCCTTAAATCGTACGCATAGTTTAATCTTGTCAATGTACTCGTTTGATTTTCAATGCCTAAAAAGTATTCGGCAACGAAGTGGGGGAGATCACTGATCAACTTTTCAATTTTTTCTAGATTTTTTATATTTCTGGATTGGTAAAAATTTTTTTCTTCCATATCAGTATTATACATCAATAAATATGATTAAGCAAGCTTATATTTACTGTGTCTAAAATTTGTTTTACGAAGACACTGACACTGAAAACAAAAACCTGAAGACGCGGGCAATAAATTGATTAAATAATAACCGGAATAATATAGCCATTTCGATATAGAAAGTGTGCTAAATATGACATTGTAAAAAAATTCACGGAGATTTTTACGAGAATAGGAGATTTTTACAGGGATGATTTTACAATTCAATGTTAAATTAATGAAAATAAGAGGAGGTCTATTGGGTGAATTGCTTAATATAAAGACATCTAAATCACTGCGTAAAACACGACTTTTACGCAGTAATTTGGTTATTTGGATATAAAAAAGGTAATTTACGTAAAAACTTTAAGAATTTTATTCTAGAAATCCACGTATAAATTTTAACACAATAGTTTTTGATTAACATATTTAGTAAACGAAATTTATTTTTCATTCTTTCGCTTTTTATAAACATACTTTTCAAAATTCTGTATAATTCTTAAAATCATGGAATTATAAATTTGAAACGTCAAATAAATTGCTGACAAAAAATTATAAAACAAATCTCGTCCTTTCTATAAAAGCCTCTACGTCGTAGACCTTTGTCTGACATAGAGGCTCTGATCAGAAATTAAAATTCGATAAAACAGAATATGATTGAGGTTTAATTGTAAAGACTTCATCAACTTGTTTGTTCTCTAGCAAATCGTACAATGAGCCGGAAAATCGAAGTTCATACTTATTATAACCTCTGTTTACACAAACTACAGCAACTTGAGCCTGCGTACGTCTTTCGAATACAAGACAATTTTTATCTAAAAATAAAGGCGTATAATCGCTATCCTTAAATACATTTAATTCAGATCGGATTTGTGATAACCTTTGAAAATATCTCAATAAATCTTCATCAATATTGTTCCACGCAAAGGGACGCCGGCAAAACGGATCCGAATAGCCTTCCATACCAATTTCATCGCCATAATAAATGCAAGGAATTCCCGGTAAAGTAAACAATAGCAAAGCGGCTGCCTTTAAGCATTCTTTTGCACGCAGACGCGTGTCATTATCCATTTTGATCAAACTCATTTCATCTTTACTATGTGCGGGAATTTGACCTAAAACAGTTATTATTCGAGCCGTATCGTGTGTTCCTAATATATTCATAAGAATATCCAACACTTGCTTTGGATAATTGTCTTGCAACATCGTAATAGTTTCCGCCAGTAATGCGGTATCATTACTTAAAATAAATTGAATGATTGCATCTTTCAAAGGATAATTCATTACACTGTCGAGTTCTGAACCTTGAAAATATTTACGACGCTTTCCGTAAGCTATTTTATTGGAAGCGTCTTCCCAAACCTCGCCAAGTACGACAGCATTCGAATTGATTTCTTTTACGGCGCTACGGATTTTTTCAATAAATTCATCCGGAAGCTCATCCGCCACGTCCAAACGGTATCCGGCTAATCCGTATTGCAACCAATATTGAATTACCCCGTTTTTTCCCGTGATGAAATCAATGTATGAATCACAGTTCTCATTCACCGCCGGTAACACGTCGATTCCCCACCATGAATCATATCTGTTTGGAAAATTCGTGAAATTATACCACGCATAGTACTTCGAATCCTGGGATTGATAGGCTCCAATCTCATCATAATGGCCGTACTTATTGAAATATCGGCTATCATCACCGGTATGATTAAAAACCCCATCCAGCATAATTCGAATGCCATTTTCGGCACATTTCTGAATTAAATAAACAAAATCCTCTTCGCTCCCCAGAATCGGATCGATTTTTTTATAGTCTCCCGTATCATAACGGTGATTTGAAAAGGCCTCAAATATTGGATTTAGATAAAGTAAAGTCACGTTGAGTGATTTCAAATAATCAATTTTTTCAGCTATACCGCGTAAATTTCCGCCAAAAAAATCGTTGTTGAGTACTTTACCATTTGCATCCTTGCGATATTCCGGTTGCTCATCCCAAGAAGCATGCAACCATTTGCCTTTAGGGATTTTGACTGAGCCGCTTTTGTTAAAACGATCCGGAAAAATTTGATACATTATTCCACCCTTCAGCCATTCAGGTGTAATAAAATTTTCTTTATAAACAAGGATTTGATAAAAGCGAATCGAATCCGCAAATTGTATGTTGCGAAATTCACCGCATCCGGCTTTTCTTTTACCAACAATAAAATAATAAAAATACAGCCCTGGATCATGTAAAACCAAAGTTATTGACCAACCGCCGGGTATTTTCTGCATCGGCAAATATTGAGCCTCGCCCCCGTCCTTTTTAAGAACAAATAAGCAAGGCTCGCTATTATTACCATAAACATTTATGTCAAAATGTTCATTTTGCTTAATCCCGCCACGAATGCTTTTGCACTTCAGGTCCAAGGGATTATAGTAAATATTCATATCAAACTTTTAATGCCTTTAGATTCCAAATATTTTCAGCATATTCTTTTATACTGCGATCCGCAGAAAAAATTCCGGAATGTGCTATATTGTTCAATGAAATTTTTGCCCAACGAACCTTATCAGATCGATAAAGCTCTTTCAATTTGTGTTGCGTAGTTGCGTATGATTCAAAATCTGCCATGCACATATACGGATCTGCCACCGGGGAACCCGTCAATAAATAGTTTGCCATGTCAGAGAACGATTCACCATTGAACCCGCGGATTAACATCTCAATAATCTTACGAAGTCGATTGTTTTGATTATAATACAAGCTGGCATTATATCCTTTTTGCCACATCTCCTCTACTTCGTCTGCGCGCAGTCCGAAAATAAAAATATTTTCATCCCCGACAGCCTCGCTCATTTCAACGTTCGCTCCATCAAGCGTTCCGATTGTTATTGCACCATTGATCATAAATTTCATATTACCGGTACCGCTCGCCTCTTTCCCGGCTAATGAAATTTGCTCGCTGACTTCGCTTGCAGGCATTAATTTCTCCGCCATCGTAACGTTGTAATCTTCCATATAGATCACGTTCAGTTTTTCATGGATCTTCGGATTCTTTTTAATATCCTCGGCCAAATAACAAATCAGCTTGATAATCTGTTTTGCACGCAAATATCCCGGCGCTGCTTTTGCCCCAAAAATAAAGGTTTGCGGAACAATATCTATATCAGGATTATCCAACAGATCGGAATATAATGAAATTATATTCATAACGTTGAGAAGCTGACGTTTATATTCATGCATACGTTTTGCTTGCACATCAAAAACCGTACTCGAATCAATTTTGAAACCGCTTTTCTTATACGCGTATTCCGCAAATTGTTGCTTTTTCAACTGTTTGATTTCGGTGAGTCGTTTTAATACACTTTTATCATTTTCAAATTTTTTGAATTCGATAAGTGATTGTGCATTTTTTACATAATCATCACCGATACAATCATTTAACAAGGAGCATAATTCCGGATTTGATTGGCACAGCCAACGTCGATGCGCTATACCGTTCGTAACGTTCGTAAATTTATCAGGCCAAAGTTGATAAAATCCGTTAAATAAGTCTTTTTTGATAATTTCACTATGCAACGCCGAAACGCCATTGACACTATGTGAACCGATAACGGACAAGTTTGCCATGCGCACTTGACCATTGGAAAGAATAGCCATACTTTCAATCAACTGATGTTGACCCGGATAGCGATTCCATAGATCATTGCAAAATCTTCTATTGATCTCTTTGATAATCATGTGGATACGAGGCAAGCGTCTGGCTATCAAATCTTCTTGCCATTTTTCTAAAGCCTCCGGCATGACGGTGTGGTTTGTGTATGCAAACGTTGCCGTAGTAATATTCCACGCATCGTCCCAGGTAAATCCGTTTTCGTCCATCAAAATACGCATCAATTCAGGAATTGCAAGCGCGGGATGCGTATCATTAATATGGATAGCGGCCTGTTGCGGCAACAAACTTAATGCTCCATAGCGATGTTTATGATCGTTAATAATGTTTTGCAAAGACGCTGAAACTAAAAAATATTGTTGCTTTAAGCGCAAAGACTTACCTTCATAATGGTCATCGGCGGGATATAATACTTTAGAAATAACTTCCGCTTCGTTTTCTTCCTGCATACAGCGCAAATAATCGCCTTGAGAAAACAGCTTCATGTCGAAACGCGAAATATTCCGAGCACGCCACAAACGCAACACGGATACCGCATCGCTGTCTTTCCCAGAAATCATCATGTCATAAGCGACAGCCTCAACCTCTTTATAGCCGCCGTAAGTCACCTTTAATCCGTTTTCCGACCAATCTTCTTTGACCCAGCCATCAAATTTAACGATGCAAGACTTATCGCTTCGTTGGGTCAGCCATACCTCTCCTCCGGGCAGCCAAATATCCGGCAACTCAGTCTGCCAACCGTCAACGATTTTTTGTTTGAAAAGACCGTAGTCATACCGAATTGAATATCCCATGGCGGGATAATTTCCAGCCGCCAATGCATCCATAAAACATGCAGCAAGGCGACCGAGGCCGCCATTGCCAAGCCCTGCATCAGGCTCTTGCTCATATAATTCTTCTAACGTTACATCAAAATAGTTTAACGCTTTTTCATATTCTTCCGCTAAACCGAGATTATAAATATTATTTTTTAAGGATCTTCCAAGCAAAAACTCCATGCAAAGATAGTATACTCTTTTGCCCTTCTTGCTTTTCATTACCTTATGAAATAGCTGCCTCTTTTCCAACAAAATGTCTCGGACACTCATAACTACGGCTTTATAAATTTGATCTCTGGTCGCTTCTTTGGGCGATACGCCAAAATACCGAGATAACTTCCCTTGGATCAGTAACTGCACTTCTTTTTCGGTAATGCTTTTTGAATTGCTCATTTCAAGCTCCTTCTGTGATAAATTATTTCAACATTTCCCCGTATTTCTGTTCATATTCTTTTGCCGATCTTTGCCAGCTGAAATCAACAGCCATAACACGTTTGACAAGTTGCGGCCAAAAGTCCCTATTATAATAGCAATTTATCGCTTCTCGTATTACATACAACATGTCGTATGCGTTATAGTTCGCAAAAGTAAATCCGTTTCCACCGCTTCCTACAGGTTTAATGCTGTCATATAAACCACCAGTTTCACGCACAATGGGAACAGTACCGTAGCGGCTTGCTATCATTTGCGAAAGTCCGCAGGGTTCCGATTTTGACGGCATTAAAAACAAATCCGCACCGGAATAAATTTTTCTCGACAAATCCGGATTAAAGGCTATAACCGCAACCAATTTCCCAACGTAACGCCTAGACAAATCCGTAAAGTAATTTTCATACGCCGAATCGCCTTTCCCCAGTATTATTACCTGAACATCCTGTCGCAATACCTCTTCGATCACTGTTCTTACAAGATCCAAACCTTTGTGCGAAACCAATCGGGAAATAATTGCAATGATTGGAGTATCCGGTTTTACCGGTAAATTAAACATCTTCTGAAGCTCGGCTTTGCACGTCTTTTTGGGATCGATGTTATCAATGCTATAATTTGCAAACACAGACTTATCTGTTGCCGGGTTATAATAGTCCGTATCAATTCCATTCAAAATGCCGAACAATTTGAATTCATTTCTTCGAACTATAGAATCCAATCCATGCGCATAAAACGGATCTTTAATCTCATAGGCATAATGCGGACTGACTGTCGAAAATTTTTCACTGCACTCAATCGCAGCCTTCATGAGATTTATACATTTATCATATTCTAACAAATATTTCCATGTGTTGGAAATTCCGAATAAATCTTCTAAAATATCCAAAGAATATTTCCCTTGATATTCTATATTGTGAATCGTAAACAAAGAACGAATAAACTGGTATTCCGGACGGAAACAGTAAATTGTTTTTAAGTAAATTGAAGCGAGCGCTGCTTGCCAATCGTGACAATGCATAATATCCGGATAAAAGTTCAAGAACGGCATAATTTCCATGACGCTTCTGCAGAAAAATGCAAATCGTTCTCCATCGTCGTAATAACCATAACAACCGGGGCGCTTGAAATAATATTCATTGTCCACGAAATAAAAGGTAACATCATTCATTTCATAGCTGAAAATGCCGCAATATTGATTGCGCCACGCAAGAGGCACAAAAATATTCCCCAAATATTTAAATTTATTTCGATATTCCCAAGATATATCCGAATAAAGCGGTATAATAACTCTAACATCGAAGTCGCTGTTTGCAGCCAAAGCCTTCGATAACGATCCTATTACTTCCGCCAAACCGCCGGTAGCGATAAAAGGCGTCGCTTCCGATGCCACAAATAGAATTTTCTTTTTCGGAACGACAACAATTTGCGTGACCGGTTCCGTTTGCACCTCCGATTCTTCTGCTTTCTGCTTTACCACTTCTTTATTTTTGTCAACACTCGCCGGTGCGACTTTTTTTGCAGAACGCGTCTTTTTCGTTACAGGTTCAGCCGAAACTTTTTCTTTGGGCTGGACTGTATCATTTTTTTCTACCACATCATTTGTATTGGGCAGCGGTTCTGTTTTTACGTTTTTTGCTTTTACGGGCATGTACATTCCTCCTCCTTATCCAATTATTCCAAAGTATATTCTTTAGATCATCGTTCCTTTTGCAAGGAAATAGGGCTGTATTGCACAACCGGATAAAACTTGATTATCGCGTATCACTACATTTTTATCAGTTATTACGCAGTTCAGTTTAACACCTTCCCCTATAACCGTATCTTGCATTACGATCGAATTTTTTATTACGGTACCCTTTCCGATCTTAACGCCGCGGAATAATATACTGTTTTCCACTGCCCCTTCAACAATACATCCGTCCGAAACCAACGAATTTTTAACCAATGAGCCGAATCCGTATTTTGAAGGAGCGGAATCCCGAACCTTTGTATAAATATCGCGCGCTCCAAACAGTTCATCTCGCACAGATTTAGTCAAGAGTTCCATGTTATGTTTGAAATAGGAGCTTAAAGATTCGATCGTTGCGTGATAGCCGGTAAAATCATACGCATAAACCTTATAACTTTTAAGGTTGTTTAATATTATATCATCTCGGAAACTGCGATAGCCATGAATTACGGCATCCGAAAGAATATTCATCAAGAATAAGCGCCCGATC
>CALVYJ010000141.1 GCA_944372075.1 uncultured Clostridia bacterium
ATACCGAACTCATTACCAAACATTTTAATTTAATTTTTTGTCCAAACTTTGGGGTTCACTTCACAATGGATAGCCTCCAATTTCAAATACGTAATCGGCGGCATCCCCCGTCTTTAACGTGATAAGAAAATCAATATAGCCCTCTCTCTCGATTGTCTTTGTCTCAAATGCATTCTGGACAACGGACTTTTCGTTGCAAATCGAACCGGATACATTACCGGCAACACCGGATACCGATTTCATGATCACATAAAATTCGCTCGTTCCGCTCGTCAGCAGCTTATAGCGCAACATAAACGTATAATATGTATTTCCCTTAAACGACACGGCCCAATCCCCTTCCGTTTGCAGCATTCCTACCGTACTCCATTCCCCGGAAGGCGTTGCGATGAGCGAATATTTCCCGTTGATCTTTTGTTCCATTTCGCCCGTTCTGTTTGTATCACAGCCGATCGGAGCAAGGTTGAATCGTCCCGTCGTTTGTTCAAAATCTTCCACGAACAACAACTCCGCATTCGTTATATCGGGAACATTTACTTCGGGAAACGTCACCTGATCGGTATATTTTGCAAAGACGATATCATCAATGGCAATCATTCCCGCAGATTTCAGCCCGAACTGAATATATGCGTTGTCCTGAAAAACTTTGAACGGAACGACAGCTTGCATGTAACCGCTTTGTTCGGTAAAATAACCGCCGGTTTCAGAAGCAAGCTCTACGTCCAAATTCCCGTTTTCACTGCCGCCGAATATAGTGAGAACCGCTAATGTGTTATCCGAAATACGATAACGGAATCCGAGTACGTACTGTACATTCTTTTCCAAAACCGTACGATTTGCCGCAATTCCTTCATAATCACCGATAAGTGAATCTGTACGATAAATCAAGGCGCCCAATCCATTGATGATGTTCGTACTGTCGGCACGAAACGAATACTTTTCAACCTGCTGGTTATCGTAATTCACGACTTCCCATTTATCTGCAAATATTGCATATTTATTGGCTTCGTCTTTGACGGGAACAGTCTCAAAATCGCTCGTGCTGATCACTTCGGGATCCTTCTCTTCCGCTTCTTCCTTCTGGATCGGAGCCCATGCGACGTTCTCTTTTCCGCCTTTATAAACTTTCAGATCATCCACGACAAATTCACCGGCAGCGTTTGTTGAAAAATAAATATTATAAGGGGTTTCCGCTTCCGCATTCGCCGTAAATTCAATCACCGCTTCGCTGTATCCGTCCTGGATCGTAATCGCAATATTCGCAGCGATCCCGTTTCCGGCAACTTCCGTTTGGAAGTCTTCCGTCTGATAATGCGTTAATTTTGCAAACGAAACGGACGTTTGGTTTTCCACCAAAGTCGGAATCAACTGCACCCAGGAATCCGGCGTTGTACGATAACGAAATGCCAACGTTATCTTATCACCCTGCACGGCATTGATCGGGGTCTTTAACTTAAAAAATGTGTTCCACGAGCCTGTTCCTGTCAATTTAAGACTTTTCTGGCCGTTGATAGGATTGTTCTTTTCTTCTCCGACATTCTGAATATCATAGCTGAAAATTTCCAAGTCATCAAAAAATGCGTATTTCCCTCCTGCATCCGTAGTCATATTCTCGAAAGTGTTTTCACTGACCAGCGCAGCTTCGGTCTGCGTCTCTTCAGCAAAAGCAAAAGACACCAGCGAAAATACCGCACTTACCGCTATTGCCATACAACATACGGCAATTAAAATTGTTTTTACTCTTTGACTCATCCTTTATTTTCCTCCCTCTATAATTTTAATTTCCGGAATATTGATAACTCCGCTTCCGCCTTGAATCGTCAGCTGCCCGCAGTTTTTCCGGCACTCAATGACCAACTGTCCCGTATAACCGTTCTCCCCTCCGATTTCATAAATCTCTCCGTCCATTTCAACCGTAAACTTTTCGGCAAAACCGTAAGCATTCCGCTCTGTGCTGACGATCTCATATAAAATCTGTACTTTTTCTCCCGGCCGTGCATTTATGTCTACCTTCTTTTCGCCGGTAACGTTGCCGCAATCTGCCGTTCGGTAGGAAAATTGAGGACAAACCGCATTTCCCCCAATCGTAAATTCGCCGATTCTGTAATCATAAAAATCAATATCCTGATCCATCCCCAGGCGTATTTTTTTTTGTGTCGCCGAATCGTACATAGAAACTGCCAACTGATAGGTATCTTCCTGCAACGAATCCGGCAAAAGCATCTCGGCAAAATATATGTAGTCTTTATCTCGGACTATTTCAGAAGTCTGCACGCTTTCTACGGGATAAGAATATAACTTTTCCCCGCTTAAAGAATAAATTTCAATCTCAAAAACATAATCCTTGTATGCGATTCCGTAGGCCAGATTTTTCAGACTGAAAGATAGGCGCATCGTCCCGCCTTTTCTTATGGCGGAAGGATAGGTAAACGAATCGACGATAAATCGGTAACCCAACTCAAGATTTCCGCGATTGATCAAATCGGGATGATTTAAGAAGTTTGTCAGGCCATAACGATCGTGACCGAATATACTGGAAAAAGTAGGGCAATACTCCAAAGATTCTTCATACATATCGAGAAAAGCATTATCTCCGCTTCCGGAGCCGATGTATTCAGCCGTAAAAGGCAACCTTTTCCCGCTGGCATTGAACATTTCAATAAAATTTTTATCAAACCTGCCGCTGTCACCATCATACACCGCCCCGCCGACGCCATCGCGCCGGATGGCTATCAGCGGTTTTGTCATCGCATAATCAAACGCGGAATTCTGCATAAATTCTAACGGTGTTTCTGCTTGCAGATCCTCTTCGAGAAGGATCGGATCCCACGATGCCGATAAGTTCAGAAGTTTTCCCGTGCCTTCAAACGCTTCGTACCAAATGTCAATCAATTCTTTCAGGACGCTGCGGCGCTTCTCCATCGTATCGTATTCATATCCGCTGTGCCACTCACCCCAGAGTCCGTACCCGCGCAGGTCAACGACTTTTACAGCCGGATTTTCCGCATACCTTGCGCTCATTTCATTCAGAAAATCGGTCAGCTTTTCCTGATAGACGGGATTGGAATAATCCGGATATACGACTTCGATTCCGCTTTCTGTTTTTGTCTGAAACGGAACATTGTACGGCGCACGAAACAAATAATCCGGACAACCCCTGCTTACATTGCTATACAACAGCGCATCCGTCGCTATCCGCAACTGAACATCCATTCCTTTGCTTTGCCAGAACGAAACGGATCGGTCAACATATTGCCAGTCGTACACTCCTTCCGAAGTTTCAATATACCCCCAGGAACTCATCACCGCTACCGTATTTACTTTCCCTTTCAACTGCCGATAGTATTCTTCAAACACGCTTTCATCCGCCATTTGATGCGGCGGAAACGCAATATCGTAAAATACCCAGCCCATATCGGGATTCACAAAGGGAGAACTGTCTTGTTCCGTATATACCGTGACCATAGTTGCATAAGTTTCCTGCTTGCTGCAGGAAATCGCAAAACTGCACAAAAAGAAGATTCCCATTGCCAGGCAAATAATTCTCTTCATCTTTTATGCCTCGTACGATATACAAAGATTATCGACCGAATACTTGCCTGCCCCATTCATTCCGAACGAAATTTCATACGTCCTTCCCTCTTGCATTACACCCGTAAATTCATATACAGAAAATTCGTTCAGTTCCTGCAATTCGCTCGTCCAGCGAACCTGAGCGCAAATTTCCTTGCTTTCTTTATCGATCAGTTGCACGTAATAGATCCCGCCGTGCAGATTTTTTGTATTCGCCCGCGTCCGGAAAGAAATGCGAATCTTCGTCAGTTCATCCATCACCGGACATTTGACCACGGCCAAAGAAATATCATCTTCTCCACTGTTTACATTGAAATAGAGCGCTCCGCTGTCGTTTACCGTGTTGTTTGCCCGAGGATTGGCCGTCGTTTCCACATAAGAGGCCTTGGAAGGATCCAGTATCAAAACAGACGAATCTTCTTTTTCAAAATCATATACTTTGCTGTCCGTCTTTATGATCCGTACGTTATCTATTTCAAATGTTCCCCCGTCATCTATCAAAATTTCCAGCTCGCTCGCCTGCACCGTATTCACTGTAATGCTCTTTGTGATCTCATCTCCGTCATCCCCGCGCAGGGAATATTCGCTGTCCCCTACGCGCAAAGTCATGCCATTCGGGAAATACAAATCGTTCAGCGTTGTCTCTATGACTTTATAATCCAGAACAATGCGATAAGAGCTGTTTGCATCCAGTTTCTGCTTCGTAGTCAGTCGAACGGCATCGGTCTCCCCTTGTTTTGATGAAATACGGGCAACCTTTGTCTGTTCTCCCCAAAAATCACTCGTCACCACTTCCGCTCCGCCTTCAAAGTCAAAAATTCCTTCTCCTTCAAAATCATCGAATCTGGCATAGCCGAAGGGCTTTCCTTCCCCTTCTCCGACATTCACCTCTCCGACTTTATAACCTCCATTGTCTGTCATGCCTTCAATCGCCAGTCGAATGGTATCCGCCCGATTGTCGTCGACCGGGTTTTCCAACGTAAACACAACATCATAGTTTCCCGCGGGGACATTTTCAGGTATCTGCAATTCCGAAAAATTCGGGTATGTATTTCCGTTGCGTATGGACGTTGCCTTAAATTCTTTCAGCGGCTCACTGCGGAAAACCTCCACGTCGTTTTGATCAACGAGCGAAACAACCAAAGGATAATCCACGTAACTGGGAGCAAAATTCAGGTTTTCCCATTCGTGGTAAATATAAAATTTTCTGTCCGAACCGATATTGTTATAGCTCACCTCATTGATCTTGTACCGATATCCCAACGCATGCAAACCGCTTTCCAATAAATCCCGCCTTTCCGTAAAAAATTTCAGAGAGTTAAGTTTGTCATGCCCGATCACCGATAAGTATGCGCCGTGGTACATTGCCGCTTCATCTATGATGTTTTCGAGCGTCAACCCCGTTGAATTTGCCTCGTACCAACCGTACCACATCGCTATTTCCAGAATCAAAGGGTTCAATTTGTTGCTTGCATAATATTCGTTCAGCAGCTGTATGTCCTGACTTTTTATATACCCGCCTACTCCGTCACGCCGAAAAGTCATATTGTCATACTGCATCGCTACGTCCAAAGCGTTAAATTCCATAAAATCTGACGCTGACATCTGCGGATTAAAATACGGACTGATCCCGGATGTCTCCGGCGATACCGAAATATCTACGACGACATCTTCTCCCCATGCATCCATCCAGGCTTCTATGATAGCGCTTAAACCGCTCCTCCGTTCTTCCAAAGTGTTGTAATTATAACCGCTGTGCCATTCGCCCCACAATCCGTATCCGCGCAGATCCACAGACTTGATGTTCGGATTGCTTTTGTAACGGTCAGCAAAAACCTGCAGAAAATTACCGAGTTTTTCCTGGTAAATTTCATTGTTATAATCGGGATAATAACATTTGACGCCTTCATATTGCTTTTCCATGAACGGGACGCCGTATTCCGTACTCAGCCATTGCGGCGCAGGCGAAGATACCCCCATGAACAGAAGATTGTCTGTGCAAAACCGTAAATGTATGCTCTTGCCCTTGGATGTCCAGTAATTGATCGCTTCGTCATAATAAGTCCAATCATAGACGCCTTCCGCACTGCCTTCTATCTGACCCCATGCACTCATCACCGCAACATCGGTACACTCTTCCCCCAACCGTTCGTTCCATTCATCAAAATACCCCAATCGGTCTTCCGCTGTCATCAAACTCGCATTTTCATAAACATACTTCATCGCATTTTCATAATAAATCCAACCCATGTTCGGATTTGCAAAATATGCGTCGTCATAAACGGGAAAATTCCGAACATATCCCTCCGGCACAACGTTCGTAACTTCATCCGTCTTTGTCGAACATCCTTGAAAAATAAAGAGTAAACTCATTGCGATCACCAATATCGCTAACCCTGTTCTTTTTAGGTTCATAATCTTCCTCCTTCCTATTTTCAATTATACCCCCGGATTTTTTCACTGTAAATGTCATTGTTTCATTATAACATATCAAAATTTCAGTATTTTTTTTAGAATGCTTATGTTTAACTATTTTATTTGCCTTATATAAATTTATACAAAGCCCTTTCTTACTTCCACATTATCCAGCAGGTATTCACATTTTCCGAATGATCCGAACGTAATTCGGTAATCCCCGACAGACAGGGACACATACATCGTGATTTTCCATTGCGAACCGTCCTTTTCCGCCTTCGCCGTGCAATACTCCGTTGCACGTACAACGTTACCCCTATCATCAAAGCCGCATCCTCTGGAAGTATTTGCCGCCCCTTGAGAAGGATCCACATCGCTCTCGAAAAAGCAATAAAAAAAATCATTGCCCGTTACAGGTTGCAGAATTTTCATCGTATACGTCACCGTGTATCTTTCCAAGGGACTGAACATCAGCGAATCATAGTCGCTCAAACAAAAAAAGTACCAGCTGTCTGTTTCATTTATACAATGAACGGAGACTCCTCCTTTTTCATTTTGTTCAAAAAACGATGGAGCGTATACCGGAATTTCCGACTGTTCTTTCTCGGTTTCAAATGAATTGGAATAAACAATTTGACCGTACTTCGAATCGTCTTCATCGGGAAGCGGGATAGGAGAATTTATCGTAGAACAGCCCGTAAAAATAAAACACAGACATAAAAACAAAGAAATAATAACTTTATTCATTTCAAACCCCTAAAATCGCAACGTCACAAACCGAAAACGAACATTTTCCCTTTGCTCCGATCACCAATTTATAATCTGTATCGGAAGAAAAATAAAAGCACCATTCTTTACTTTCCAGCTGTGTATGTGAAAAATCATACCATCGAAACTGTTTGACGGTTTCACCGTACTCATTGATCAGTCCGATATAATAGTAACAACCGTAGGATAAATTCAAAAAACAGTTTTCTCGTAAAGTAAGCACGTAAGATTCATCCTTCGGCAACGCCAGCGTTTCGATGTTCACGCTGAAAAAAACTCTTTCTTCCTCACCGCCCGTTGCCGTTGCCTGTAAATTTCCGCCTTGCATGATCGCTCCATTCTCTGTTTTAGCACCGGAAATATCTTCCTCTATTTCCAAAGTCCTCTCCGTTTCTTCTACGATAATGTTGTCGATTGCTATTTCTCCGAAAGAGTCCATTCCCCATTGCAATTGCGCGTTCTCCGTTTCAGTCAGAAAAGTAAAACTGACTTTTCCGCAGCTTCCGGTCTCCCCTTTTATGTTCTTTTTGGCAAGAAATTTGTTTTTATCCACCGCACAGACAAAAAATCCGTTCTCCGACAAAGCCTCCCCGTCTGTTTCACAAATTTTGTAATCAAAAGTTATCCGATACCTCGTATCCCTTTTGAAAGAATCGGTCGTATACAAAAAAATACCGCCGTTTGTATTTCGCCCAACCGCTGCATCTGATGTCTTTCCATACATGTCCACAGATTTGATCTCTCCGCCGCTCGTCAGAGAAAAGGATCTACACTCCTTATCAAAATCATTGATTTGAGGGCGTTTTAACTGTCCTTGCCTCTGCCCGACTTCTATATTTCCAATCAAAACATAGCCGTCCTTGTTCCTTTCGTCGTTGCTGATCCGTACATACTCCTCCGTCGATTCATTTTCCTTCACCAATGCACACGCGAGGATATATTCATCGTCCGATACTTCGTCAGGAAGATATAATGATGTAAAATACCGATAAATCTCCCCATTTACCATCTGCGTTAAATCAAAATCCTGTACAACGCCCAAATCGTATTTAACCTCCTGCGTCTCTTTGTCCAAAAGAAAAAACTTCAGAGGATAGTTTCTGTATGCTCTGCCAAACGCTTCGTTTGTCCATTCATGCAAAATTTCGATTTGTCCGCCCGCAACACACGCCTGCGTATATTTTGCATAATTTAAGTAGGGCCGGTACCCCATGCTCCGCAACCCTTCATCCAATAACAATTTGCCGCTTTGAAAAAACGGGCCTGCATTCAATGAATCATGCCCGAATACACTGCAATAATTTGCATGATACGTCATGATCTCCCGCAATGCATTTTCAGCCGTCAGCCCCGCTTGATTATTCTGAAATCTGCTGTATGCCACTGCCCCTTCCAGTACGATCGGCAATCTCCTGCCGCTTTCCCAAAAACGTCGCAGCATTCCGCCGTCCAGAGTCTGTATCCATCCGCCTTGTCCGTCTCTGCGAATCGTCATGTTTTTATAGGAAAAAGCTATATCGTAGCAATTGTAATACATAAACTCATCTAAGGTCATGTTTGTGTCAAAAGATGGCGTACCATACGGAGATTCATTGGAACAGGACAGCACCAAAGGTATTTCTTCTCCCCATGCATCATGATACGTTTTTAATATAAAAGACAATATTTCACGCCGCTCTTCTATTGTATCCATCGGATATCCGGTATGCCATTCTCCCCACATTCCGAATCCTCTTAAATCTACTAATACAATGTCGGGATTCCCTTTGTAATGTTCTGCAAACGCATGCAGATACTCCGTCAGCTCCGCACGATATACTTCGTTGTTATAATCCGGAAATTTTACGCTCACTCCTTCTACCAACTTGTCCTGTATATAATAATCTACCCCCTTCTCCTCAAAAAGCCACTCCGGTACTCCGTAAGCCTGACCCGCAAAAGCAGAACCATCAGAAATCATCCTTATATGAATGCGTTTGCCATAACTTGTCCAATACGCTATGGTTTCATCCAGTTCTGAAAAATCAAATACATCATCCGTTTTTTCGATTTCATCCCAAGTCGTCATCACGGCAATATCCTGAACAGATTCTCCCATCTGTGCGCGCCAAAATTCCCGCGCCTCACCCCTCAGTTTATGGTCTCCCAACACATTGTCATAAAATATCCAACCCATATCCGGATTTGTATATGCCCCTTTATCCTCTATCCCGTAAAACATTGCCACATATTTATCATCGCCCTGTGTTTTACCGTAACTTGCATCCGAACACGCTACTCCCCCTGCCATCATCAGTAAACAAATAAGTATCAACAAAAATCTTTTCATGATATCTTTACCTTGATTTTTTCTTCCATTATATCAACTATCTTTCTCGTTTTGAATATACTATTTTCATTTAATCATTTCATAATCTCACTTTTTATATTTTTTTGATGAATTTTATATATTTGTTTTTTCCATTTTTTTTCTTGTTTTCTTTTGACGAACAAATCAGGGAAAATTGATTTGAGTGTTTCTTCCTGTCTTTGACATTGCCTCCTACAGGAAACGCTTATAGCAGGCCTCCTGGCTTATTCTCGCTGCGATAACCCCCTCTTCAATTGTTTTCCGAGTATTTTTTGTCACTATAAACCCTTGATCCGCTTACTTCGTGAACAGGTATTGCAAACTGTAAAAGGCAGTGAGTTTCAGATGTTCCGAAACTCACTGTCTTCAGCAATACAACAAAACCTCTTATTTTTTACCTTGATTCAAAAAATCATCGTTTGCGATGACAAACTTGAGATATTCTTTAACTATACAAACGAAAATAATCCTGACGATACTTCTCGCCAGGATTATCTTTTACCCAAGTGTTCGACTTATTACGGTATGGTGGAGATAAACGGATTTTGCCGATACCCCGAAGGGGACCCCTCGGCAAGGCATCGGGCTTTGCCCTCGCACGAACGACGCGCGATATATGTTTCCTACATTGTCCAGATCTTCGGCGCGCGTGGTTCTCTCCCGCACCGCCACGCAAAAAGGCACCCTAAATGGGTGCCTTTTGCGTGGTGGACAGAAACCATACAAATTCGAACCCTGCTTTCCGTTTTTCAAAAAAGTGGTTCTGCGCTGTCGTTGATCTGCCTGAAAAACTGTAAACGCGCTTATTCTTCGTCGATTTCTTCGTAGTAATAGGAATAATCGATTCCCTTCAT
>CALVYJ010000142.1 GCA_944372075.1 uncultured Clostridia bacterium
AATACAATATCTCTTTCGGATCATGCTCTACCCATCCCGGCTTGGGATACAGTTGTGAAAATTCAATCTGTCCCTTCGAAACGATCTTTCCCTTTCTGTCAAAAACTATGGCGCGCGAACTCGTCGTTCCCTGATCCAACGCAACGATATATTTCTTCATTCCCCTCTCTTCACCCCTAAAACGCATCCTTTTCAATCCGACTCCAACGACGAGCAATAAATTTCATGCGCAACCGCAACGGTATTACTTTGGGCACCGTCGCTATAAATTTATTCCAAAAACCTGGCCGCAGCAAACACTTATTTCGACGTACGGCATTCAAACTTTTTCTGACAACATATTCCGGCGTCTTGGCCGATAATTTACCCCAAACGCCTTGTCCCCGAATGTTCTCACATATATCCGGCCGGGTATATACGCCGCCCGGTTCAACAATCGTTATCCTTACCCCCCTGTCCTTTAATTCCAGACGCAACGCCCTAAAAAAACTCGTCAACGCGGCTTTTGTTGCGCTGTATTCGGCAAAATACGGCATCGGATATACGCCGCTTATACTGGAAATCGTCACAATTTCCAAAGGCAGTGACCTGTGTTCCAACACAAACTTGGTTAACGACAATGCCGCTTCAAAATTTACGCGATTTTGCAAAACAATCTTTTCCTGGGTATACTTCTCGAATGCTTTTTGTATATCGACCCCCGCCACATTGCACAATCTCGCAAAGCATATTCCTTTCGACGTTATATAGTCAAATAATTCCGCCCGCGAACGTTCATCCGCCAAATCACACGCAAAATAATCGATTGTGCTTGCAGGGGATTCCGCTTTGAGCTCCTCTTTTAACGCCGTCAATTTTTGCACGCTTCTGCCCGTCAAGAAAAGCGCCGACGTCTCTGCACAAGCAAACGCAAACGCCCGACCAATTCCACCCGTCGCACCGCTGATGAGCGTGTACTTAATCTCGTTTCCTCTTTCATTCATGGTATTTATATTGTAGCATACTTTAGACTTGATGTAAACTTTGAAAAGAAAATTTCTCTAAAATTATTCGCCCGCACAAAATTCTTTACCTTTCATTGTTTAACGACCTCCTTTACTTGACAAAACGTTGCCGAAAATTTATAATCATTGCATATTTTTTAATTTGGAGGCCTACTTATGCGCGTTTTAGCAATCAACGATATTTCTTGCGTCGGCAAATGCTCCTTGACCGTAGCTTTACCCATTATCTCCGCAAGCGGCGTAACTTGCGATATTTTGCCCACAGCCATACTTTCAACCCACACCGGCGGTTTTGAGGGCTATACATTTCGCGATTTAAGCGAAGATATACCCAGCATCTTAAAACATTGGAAAAGTTTAGGCTTACAGTACGATATTATCATCAGCGGTTATCTGGGCAGTATTCACCAAATCGATATGGTAAAACAGATCCGCAAAGACTTCTTAAAACCGAACGGACTGTTCGTCGTTGATCCCGTCATGGGAGACAACGGAAAATTGTATTCCCACTTCGATCATCAATTTGTCATTGCCATGCGCAATCTCTGTCGCGTCGCAGATATTATTGTTCCCAACCTGACCGAGGCTTGCTATTTGACGGATACCCCTTATTCCGATGCGCCGGATTCCGATTATTTCTCCATCTTAAACAAGTTGAAAACTTTATGCCCTCAACCGTCCATTACCGGCTGCGACGTTTTGCAGGACGGAATTTTGCGAAGCACCGTCTTCTACACCGATACAGACGGATCCGTCAAACAATATTCCACAGATAAAATTTCCGGAGCTTTTCACGGCGCCGGCGACGTTTACGCAAGCGCGCTCGTAGGCGCACTTGCGCGCGGGATCTCCATGGACACCGCCGTCAAAATTTCCGCCGATCTTACCAAGGATTCCATTTATCAAACCAAACTCGACGGAACGCAAGCGCGCTATGGACTCAATTCAGAAAGCCAAATGTATTCGTTCTTGAAAAATTTAGAGGCGGCTTCCGCAAAGAAATAAAAAATCCCATTTCTTTTTCTGATTTTTTATTCAAATGCTTGTATTTTAAGGACTTTTCTCGTATAATATTATTATAATTAAATATTTGATTTTGGTCTGCGGTGTTCGGAGTTCGAATTATCTTAATCCACATTATAAATTCGGGAGCGCTTTTCAAATGGTCTATGTCGATAGGCGAGGTCTGTTTATGAACGGAAAGGCTGAGGCGGCAAGCGGCGCACCCACCTGCGAGAAGCGGGTTAACACTTTTTCGTTCTGCGGCACAGGCGGATCTTTTTTTATTTATCTCCAAACCGTACGCGCTCTCAAAATTTTTCATCTCTTATCCTCTATGATTCGTTTGGAAAACGCAACGATCCTTAACAGACCGCGCCCTGTCGCTCTCCGTACAGACAGAGTCGATCCGTATTTTATCAGTCGTAAATTTTAGCCGTTTTGTTTCTATAAAATGCGGCGGTTGCAAACAATTTGCAACCGCCGCATTTTATGTACGCACCTCCGAATTCCGTTATCGGACGTATATCTTCACGACATCCGGTTTGAACGCAAACAAACGCTTTGCGAACCGTTTATCAAAATATTTTGCGCTGACGCCCACTCAATTCAGCTCGATCAAAATCGCTTTCAATGTTGCCAAATGCAACTTTTCATCCAAAATGATTCGAGAAATAATTGCGGACACCTGTTCGTTTTGCAACTTTGTCAGCATTTTTTCATATGCCCGAATTGCTTCCGTTTCCCCCTTTATATCTGCCATTATCATTTTTTGCGGTTCATTTTCATAGCAAACCGCCGCCGTCGTGTAAAAATCAAATTTCTTCGGCGGACATGAAGTATATACGGGCAATACTCCCAAACGATATAAAACAGACCCCAATATATCCAAATGCATCATTTCTGCCAACGCTATTTCTTCCAGCGTCTTTGCATACTTATCAAACCCCAATCCTTCAAAAATGAACGATTGATACACGTATTGCAAAATCGCCGTCAGTTCACTGCCTCGATCCGCATATGCCGGCGAAATAATTTGAGCCGTCCTTTTATCCTCTTGAATTCCGTCCAGCGTAGGATACGCCGACCCGTCTCTTAATGCCTCCAAATTTTACCTCCATCGTTTTCTTGTATAATATGCCGATCCCCCTTTCCCTTGTGCATTGAATCAAAAGCCATCGACCGTCCAGCTTCCCCCGCAAGCTCGCAAAATAAATATCCACCGGCTAAGCCGGTGGTTTTTCATTTTCGGGCTGTTAGCCCTATACTACCAGCAGCGCGCAAGCCGCGCTTATGACGACCTGGCAGTCATGCGATTGTTACTTGCTACCCGTAAACGGGCCTTTCTTGTGCTTAATTTCCTTCACCTATGGCTTTACCCCTCTTTCATTTTTTTCCTTATTTTTTTACTTTCCTGTTTACTTTTCTATCCTTGCTTTTTCTTCTTTTTTTGCTTTTTTCTTATTCCATTCTCTTCTGCTCTTTTTTTTGTTCATCGGCAAAACCTCTCTTGAACCCGCGGACTATCCGCGGGTTTTAGGATACAAAATAACGCACCCCCGTTCGGCAATGCCGAACGGGGGTGCGTTTTTCTGTATTCAAAGAATTTATTTGTTTAATTTTTCTATCATCTCGACGATATCTTTTACCGTTCTGACATTTACAATGTCGTCTTCCGGGATCGATACGCCATAATCATCTTCCAACGAAATCAACAGCTCGACAACATCCAAAGAATCCGCGCCCAAATCTTTAACGACATCACTTTCCAGCGTAATCTTATCCGCAGAAAGATTTAATTGCTTCGCCAACATTTCACGAACTTTCTCAAACATATCATTATCCTCCTGTACTCTTCCTTTATTATCGCAAAAACTTATTGTGCTTTCGCCGCATTTTTCTTTTTCGCCGCAGGATTTTTCATCGTTAACCCAATGCGATTCTTCTTGACATCTACATCCTTTACCCATACGGTCACAGGCTGCCCCACTTCCAACACGTCCGAAGGATGACGAATATACCTCTCCGTGATTTCAGAAATGTGAACCAAGCCGTCCTGATGCACGCCGATATCTACAAAAGCGCCGAAATCCACAACATTGCGAACCGTTCCCGAAAGTTCCATCCCCGGCGCCAAATCGTTGATATCCATGATATCTTGCCGCAAAACCGGTTTGGGCAACGCCTCACGAATATCTCTTCCCGGCTTGATGATTTCAGCAACGATATCATTTAACGTCGGAACGTCCAACCCCACTTCTTTTGCCGCTTTTTCCGCTCCGTATTCTTTTACTTTATTCGGCAGATCGGAAATTTTACCTTCCTTGACATCCTCCTCACTATACCCGAACAACTGCAACAACCGCTCTGCCGCAGCATACGATTCCGGATGAACCGCCGTATTATCCAAAATATTGCTCCCGTCCGTAATCCGTAAAAAACCGGCGCATTGCGTAAATGCCTTTTCACCCAACTTGGGCACTTTCAAAATATCTTTACGCGACACAAATTTTCCGTTTGCTTCGCGATACGTGACAATGTTTTTTGCGATGCCCGCATTCAACCCCGCTACATACTTCAACAGAGAAACGCTGGCCGTATTTAAGTCGACCCCCACGCTGTTGACGCAATCTTCCAACACCCCGGATAATACGCTGTCCAACCTCTTCTTATCCATGTCATGCTGGTATTGCCCTACGCCGATCGATTTGGGATCAATTTTAATCAGCTCCGCCAACGGATCCTGCAACCGACGAGCAATCGAAACGGCACTGCGCTCCGCTACGTCAAAGTCCGGAAATTCTTCCGCACCCAACGGGCTTGCAGAATACACCGAAGCTCCCGCCTCAGAAACTACAATATACGCAACGTCTCGCCCGGTCGCTTCATGAATCTCTTTAATCAGTTCCGCTACAAAAATTTCACTTTCTTTCGATGCCGTGCCATTCCCGATCGAAATAATATCGACATTGTATTTTTCGATCAATTCTTTTAATTTGACTTTAGCCGCCTCAACATTTTGCTTCGGCCCGGGCGTAGGATACACGACCGTCTTATCCAATACCTTTCCCGTTCCGTCTACAACCGCAATCTTGCATCCCGTACGATATGCCGGATCCAACCCGAGCGTAACCTTGTCCTTTACAGGAGGTTGCATCAATAACGGCTTCAAATTTACCTCGAACATCTTGATGGCCTGCTCACTGGCAGCTTCTGTCAATGCCGCGCGAATTTCACGCTCGATCGAAGGGAAAATCAAACGATCATACCCGTCGTCTACCGCCTCTGAAACCAGCGTCGTACTGTACCCACCGTCCTTCAGATACCCCGCGCCCGTTATTCGCTTTGCGATCGTATCGTTAAACGTGACTTTTACCTTCAAAAAGCCTTCCTTTTCTCCACGGTTCACCGCAAGTACTCTATGGCTTTTAATCTCCGCAATGCTTTCCGAATAGTCGGCGTACATTTCATACACCTTTGCGCCTTCGTCTTCCGCATTGACAAGCCTTGTTTCGATTTCACCGTTTTTCATGAACAAATTGCGTAATTTTTTTCGTACGTTTGCGTCATCCGATACGATCTCCGCTATAATGTCTTTCGCTCCGGAAATCGCATCTTCAATCGTAAGCACGCCTTTTTCTTCATCGACGTATTTTTCGGCCTCCGCACGCACGTCCGCATTTTTATCCTGCGCCAAAATATAGTCCGCCAACGGCTGCAACCCGCGTTCAATCGCCACGCTCGCCCGCGTCTTTTTCTTTTGCTTATACGGACGATAGATATCCTCCACTTCCGTCAACGTCGTTGCGCCGTCCAACGCGGTTTGAATTTCGTCCGTCATCTTCCCCTGCTCGCGAATCGATTTAGCCACTTCCTCTTTCCGCTTTTCGAGATTCCGCAAATACAATAAACGATCGTTAAATTCACGCAAAACCTGATCGTCACAACTTCCGGTCATCTCTTTCCGGTATCGCGCAATAAACGGGATCGTATTCCCTTCATCGATCAAATTGATAATATTTTGAGCCCTGTCCTGTCTGATGGAGGGAAACTCCTCCGCCAATTTTGATAAAATGTCCATAAAATCTCCGTCAATTTCAATCTTCCCGAAAGCCGTTCGGTAACATTAAAAATATTGTATCACACTTTTTTAACTTTTTCATCACTTTTTCAAAGATTTTATAGATTTTTTTTGTAAATCATCGAGCCTATAGCTTTCACACGCTTTTTGAATCGCCCGATTGACAATCGGCGCAGCCAAATCCGTTTCCCGAATATACCGGACTCCGCGATCATAAAACCGAACGATCACTTCAGCCAACAACCATGCCGCGCCCATCTTTGCATAATAAAAGTCCGGATTCGCCAATTTCAAAAGGTCAAAAATCAAGTCTAAATATTCGGCGTCCATATAATATTCCAGCAAAATCACAAAGGCAAAGCGCTGTGTAAACTCGTCGTTACAATGCGCAAACAGCAATAGTTCGCAGACGTAATCCTCTCGCACCTTTTTTAACTGCTTTAGCGTCGAACAAAAAATATCGCATACCGCCCAACTGTCCAGCAGCTCAACACATTGCCGAATCCGCATTTGCAAATCGCAAAACGACGATTTCATATATGCCGCGCACAGGCACTTAATTATGCGAACCTCAAAAAACGCGTTCTCATACGAATATAACGTTTCCCACTCAAACCCGTCTCGACAAATCAATCGCTTCGCATACGCGCGCAAATCCGGCACCCGCACCCCGATACTCGTTCCTGCTTCGATATTGGCAATGCGTTCATTAAATATTCGATATTTTTCGTCTCTCAATTCCATGAGTTCCGATATCATTTCTTCGTATGTAATCATCCCAGATATTTCCCCGCAAAAATCATCGCCCGAATACTCGATCCAGCTCCCGATACCAACTCGACAAATCCCATCGAACGTTGGCAGGGCTCGTAGACGGCATCCGCTCATAAGCGACGCCGCAATTCGAATAGCGGGAACAAAAAATTTTATATGACACCGCACCGTTTAATAAAACGGATTCAATCTTCGCAACGTTAAAAACAACGGACAAATCCGCAATTTGAAAATTGCGGATGCTCGCGTCCGAAGACCCTTCTATTTCACAAGCGGTGACGATATCCCAAACCGCAATTCTTTTTTGCAATAAAAAATTGCGTCTTTTATCAATTTCGACATCCGCCTTTTCTCCAAAATAACCATACAGCATGTCCCAAAACTTATTTTGACGATTCCCATAGTAAAAATCAACTGCTCTGCTCTTTACCGATGGAAAACTGCCTAAAATCAACACGATGCTGTTTTCATCAAAAAGCGGATCAAATCCCTTAATTATTTCAGACATATTACATCGAATAATACTATAAATTCTATTTTATAATGAATAATTAGCCCATTGAAAGCGGTTTTTTCAAATTCCCTACCGCCGCAGCAGCCATTTGCGACGCATCAAAATTAAGCGCCAACGCCTCCTCGCAATCCTCTGTTTTCATCGAATCGATCTCTTGCATGCGGCGCTCTAAATCCAGCGCGGTATTATTGTACAACATATATTTGCCGTACGCAATCATCTGGGACGCCGTATTTTCCTGCGACAAAATCACCGAAGATTTTAACTGCTCTTTCCCGCGCAAAAACTCTTCCGTACTAAATTTATTTTTTCTGAAATCGTCGATCGTATTCATGATCGCTTCTTGCGCTTTATAGACGTTTGCCGGATTCACTCCCGCATATACCGTCAAAATCCCACCTTCCGTAAACGACGAAATATAGGAATACACCGAATACGCCAAACCCATTTGCTCGCGAACCTTTTGAAACAGACGAGAACTCATGCCCCCGCCCAACACCGTATTCATAACCAACGCCGCATCCATACGCTTGTCTTCCCGTGCAAGCGACGGCCAAGCAAATGCCATGTGGACTTGTTCTATATCCTTTCTTCGATACAGACTTCTGCCTTTATTATATATAACCTTTTTACGATCGTTAAACGGCCGTTTAACCAAAGATTGTTCAAAAAACTTTGCTACGATATCCTCCGCATAATTAACATCTATATTTCCCGCAAATGAAATAACTATGTTTTCCGGATTGTAGCGCTCATTGATGTAGGCAAACAAATTCTGCCGCGTAAAACCCTTCACGTTTTTTGCCGGCCCTAAAATAGGTCTTCCGTACCCTTCGTTTCCAAAATACGCTTCGGCCAATACATCCAGGCATAAATCATCCGGCGTGTCTTCCGTCATTGCAATTTCTTCACATACCACACCCTTTTCCCGATCCATTTCCTCTTCCGGAAAAATGGAATTCAGCACGAAATCGGACAAAATCTCAAACGCTTCCCCTGCATGATCCGAAGTCGATTTTGCGTAATAGCACGTTATATCTTTAGAGGTAAAAGCATTGACCTGCGCCCCGATCCGATCCATAGCATCCGAAATTTCAAACGCATTTCGTTTTTGCGTTCCCTTAAACATCATATGTTCGATAAAATGTGAAATTCCGCTTTCTTCTTCGCGTTCAAAACAGGAACCGGTTCCCACCAATACCCCCATACTCACCGATAACAATCCGTCAATTTGTTTTACAACCAAGCGCAATCCGCTTGGAAATTTTTTAGTATATACCATACCGTCCTCCGTATGTACTTTTTATTATAATACCATGAAAAAGAAAAAATCGCAAGCACCTGCGTTATTTCACGCAGGTTTTTACATCTCCTCATTGCCGGAAATATTTACCGACACGGGAACTTGCTTCAACCCCATTTCGCCGTATTTTGTCAGTATTGACGGCAATGCCGCAACGGTTTCGCGAGTCGGGTGCGCAAGCACCAAATCTCCCCCGACAATATTTTCCGTAGCGCGCTTATAAATAATCGTTTGATCATGATCTCGCCAATCGATTGTATCTTTTGACCACATGATCACTTTATACCCGAGATCTTCTGCCGCTTGAACCGTTGCTTCCGAATACGCTCCTGAAGGCGGCGCAAATAAATTTATTTTTACATCGGTAAGTTTTTCTATCAATCTCCCGCATAAATCTATTTCTTCCGCGTTTTTTTCCAGCGTCAATTTCGATTGA
>CALVYJ010000143.1 GCA_944372075.1 uncultured Clostridia bacterium
GTTCGCAGGTGCGAAAAGTTATGGTCGGGGAACGTGCGGTAGGAAGAGTGATCGCGAGGCCTTTTACGCATAGAGATGGTAAGTTTGTACGGACGCAGGATCGTAAAGATTATGCATTGGAACCTCCGGGAGAGACGGTTTTAGATCGGTTATCGGCTAATCATATTCCGGTAATAGCAATCGGAAAGATTGCGGATATATTTTGCGGCAGAGGCATTTCTCAAAGCATACATTCTAAAAACAACGCTGAAGGGATGCGGGCGCTTTTAGATGAACAGCAAAGGGCGGAAAGAGGATTGATTTTTTGTAATCTGGTGGATACGGATATGTTGTATGGTCATCGCAATGACGTTGTCGGCTATGCGAAAGCGTTAAAATCTATCGATGAATTTTTGCCCGAATTGGAAAAAGGACTCAAAGAAGACGATATTCTTATTATAACGGCCGATCATGGATGCGATCCCACTACAAAGTCAACAGATCATTCCAGAGAATACGTTCCTATGCTGTTATACGGTAAGAGCATTCGTCCGGTGAATTTAGGTACGCTGCAGGGGTTTGATGTGATTGCGGAGTATATTGCGTATATGTTCGGGATAAGAAAGGAAAGTATTATAGACAAAAAACTGCGAGAGGATTAAAATGGGCGAAAATTATTTTTTAGAAAAAAGGGCAAAAGAAGTTGTTGAGGGATTAGGGTTAAAACGGAAACCGAAATTTGGCTTTACGCTCGGCAGTGGATGGGGGAACGTCGTCCACATGCTAAAGAATGCCACGGTACTATCCTATTCCTCAATCGGGTTACCCGCATGCGGCGTGGCAGGTCATGCGGGAAATTTCGTGTTTGGAGAATTGCACGGTGTTGAGGTGGTGGTTCAACAGGGAAGATATCATTTGTATGAAGGAAAACAGTTTTCGCAAATCTTATTACCCGTAGCAATTATGAAGGAATGCGGCATAGACGCATTGGTGTTGACAAACGCGGCGGGAGGGATAAATCAATCGTATGCGGTTGGGGATCTGATGTTTTTGAGTGATCACATAAATTTAACGGGGAGAAATCCTTTGATAGGAGTAGAACCGACGAAAGATCATCCTGTTTTTGTTGATATGACGCAAATCTATGATAGGGAGATGGCAGAAAATCTTTGCGATGCGGCTGAAGACATGGGAATATCCCATCATAGAGGTGTTTATATGCAAGTGTTGGGGCCTTCGTTTGAGACTCCTGCGGAAATTCGGGCATTTCGCAGTATGGGGGCGGATGCCGTGGGGATGAGTACGGTTATGGAGGCGATTTATGCGCGATATTTGGGCCTGCGTGTTGCGGGGATATCTTGCATAACAAATATGGCTGCCGGAATAAAGGATCAAAAGCTGCGTCATGAAGATGTATTAAAAGAATCGAATGCGCGCGGCAAAAAATTTTCTGAATTTTTAGATCGCTTTGTTTGCATGGATAAATAAACGAACATAGCGCATAAATTTCATATGATTACAAAAAATAAGAGCATAACAATGTGGGGTTTTACCATGAAGAAAGTTGTGCTTTTATTTTTTGTTTTTTTATTATGTTTTTCGACGCTCGGTTTTTATTCGGCTTTTGCAGAGAATCAAGACGATGCGTTGGCAAAGAACTGTAAGGCTGCATATGTTTGTGATTGGCAGAGCGGGACAGAAATTTATTCCAGGAATGAGCATGTGCATTTGCCGATTGCAAGTATGTGCAAAATTATGACATTGCTGCTTTGTTTTGAAGCAGAATCAAACGGACAAATTTCTTTTGAACAAGAAATTACAGTCAGTGAAAAGGCTGCGAGTATGGGCGGTTCGCAAGTATTTTTGGCGGCAAATAGTAAATATAAAATCAATGATTTGGTGAAAAGTATTTGCATTGCTTCCGCAAACGATTCCTGCGTTGCAATGGCCGAAACGATAGCCGGAAGTGAAGATCTGTTTGTTAAGAAAATGAATGAAAAAGCCAAAATATTGAAAATGGATGATACAATTTTCTCAAATTGTACCGGATTACCCAAGCAGGGTCAATATTCGTGCGCAAAGGATGTAGCAACTATGTTGCGTGAATTGTTAAAGTATAGGCGATATTTTGAGTTTAGTAAAATTTGGATGGATAAAATTCATCACGAAGAGGATCGAATTACCGAAATGGCAAACACAAATAAGTTGATAAGAAATTATCAAGGCTGTGATTCCGGTAAAACGGGGTATACGGCAGAGGCGGGTTACTGTCTTGCGGCCTCGGCCTTGCGAGGGAATATGCGAATTGTCTCCGTTGTGATCGGAGGTGTCGATAGCGCAACGCGTTTTAATGCGACAAAAGAAATGTTTGATTATTCCTTTGCCAATTTTGAATCAAAATGTGTATTGGAACCGGAGCGCGTTTTAGAGGAAATGGCGTCCGTGCGAGGGGGCAAATTAAAGGAAATTCATGTTATTCCGGAACGCGGCGCGTATTTGTTTTCGTTAAAGGGCGGTTCTGATAATATAAATTTACAGTTTCAGTTTGAGCAAGTAAAGGCTCCTGTGGCTATTGGCGATCGCATCGGTGAGGTGATTGTGTATAAGAATGGGGTGGAAGCAGAACGTATAAATTTATTGGCAAATGAAAATTCAGATAAAGTAAGTTACTTTGATTCAGTTCATGATATTGCAAAAGACTGGTGTATTTAGCAATATTTAGCTGTATATGCAGTAATATGTCATGTATAAATCATGGTTAATATTATAATAGTTTTGTTATTGACTGCAGCAATTATGCTGTTTCCGATATTTCTTACCGTAAATTTTTATATGGATGTGAGCACAAAAAAAGCATGGTTTTCGCTTTATGTTTTGCATATGATTAAAATTTATGGCGGTTATGCAACTATATATAAAGAGGGAATTGCGTTTCATTTAACAAAAAATAGGGCCGTTCTTTTGCCTTATAAAGAAGTAATCAACACCAGAAAAAAATTTGAAATAACGAGGGGATTTTTTGTTGCTGCGTACAGTCATGTGATTGAGCTCGGAGCAGAAGAGTTAAATTCCGTTACGATACAATTAACGTCACTTTTGAATATTGCCTCGAATATACTTGGCATCATACTGATTGCAAAGAAAAATTGTCATTCTTATAAGGGCGATGTGATTTTTCGGAACAACCAGGCTTGTGTCAAATTTAGCAGTCGCTTGGTTTTTGCGTTTAATTTGTTGATTTTGGTCGTTGCAATTACAAAAATCATTTTAGAAAAAATTTTGGAGAAGAAAGCTGCTCATGATAAAAAGATCAAGCAAAAAAATCAGTGAACTATTGAATGAGTCTATGGATAATTTGAATCGACTGGCAGACGTGAATACCGTGATTGGAGCACCGATAATTTCCTCTAGCGGAACGCAGATTATTCCCGTATCTAAAATTACTCTCGGATATTTATCCGGAGGCGGAGACCTTGGCGAAACAAAGGTTATTAAGGAAAATGAAAGCGTACCGTTTGCGGGAGGCAGCGGTGCCGTTGTAACCTTAAAGCCTGCCGGTTTTTTAATTGATGACGGGAAGGGATGCCGTTATATCCACGCAGGAGACGATCCTATTGATAATTTAATAGATAAGGCGTCGGATCTCTTCAAAGGTATTCAAAATAAATATGACTAAACGATATTCTTCATTGTTTATATGGCTGGCTGCGATTTTAACTTTGTTGGTTTTCATTATGTCGCAATTTTTCGTGGTGCATGCATCGGTCGAATCGCAAGCAGAAACAGTTATTGAAGTAACGAGCGGCCGTGTGCTGTATGCGAAGAACGAACAGAAAAGCGTTCCGATGGCGAGTACGACCAAGATATTAACGGCTATAATTATTATTGAGGATTGCGATTTGAATAATATTGTTACAATTCCGGAGAAAGCCGTTGGCGTTGAAGGATCCAGTATTTACCTTGTGGCGAATGAAAAAATATCGATAAAAGATTTATTATATGGGTTAATGTTGCAATCCGGAAATGATTGTGCTGTCGCTTTGGCTCTTTATCATAGTGGTACGGTTGAGGCGTTTGCCGAAGAGATGAATTTAAGAGCAAGGTCAATCGGGGCATTGAATAGTAATTTTATGAATCCGCACGGATTACCGGACAATAAACATTTTACAACCGCTTTTGATTTGGCAATTATAGCTGCTTACGCGTTGCATAATTCAGTTTTTTCCGAAATTGTTTCAACCAATACGCATACGATCGAAGATGGCGGATGCGGTTATGTTCGCGTTTTGCACAACAAAAACAAAATGCTTTCGCAATATGACGGAGCCAACGGAGTAAAGACCGGTTATACGCAAGCGGCAGGGCGTTGTTTGGTAACATCGGCAACACGCAATGGTATGCAGTTGGTATCGGTTGTATTGAATAGTCCGGATATGTATGAGCGCAGCAAAGAGATCTTAGATCAATGTTTCGCGGAGTATTCTTTCTGTCGAATATTTGATCCGGTAAGTTATCAAATCGTGCTTCCTACCGAAATTCGCACGAAAAACTGTCGTTGTAGTTGCGATGAAGCGTTCTTGTATCCGATTAAAGCGGATGAGGCAACTAATCTGTATATAAAAGAATGCGTACCTGAATTTGTGTCTTTGCCGATTCATGAAGGGGACGCCGTAGGAGAATTACAAATTTATTTGAAAAATCAGTTGCTTTTTTCACAAAAAATAGTTAGTATAGAGACCGTAGAAAAGAATTTTTGGGATATCTTACGAGAGATCACACAAAGGAACGGTTTCAAAATATGCGGATCAATAAATATCTGGCGGAATGTGGGGTAGCGAGCCGACGTGCTTGTGACACATTGATACGAGAAGGAAAAGTGCTTGTAAACGGAAAAAGAGCGAATTTAGGCGACGATGTTTCGGAAAAAGATATGGTTGTTGTAAACGGAACGGAGGTTGCGCATAAACTTTCTCATAGTTATTTTCTGATGAATAAGCCGAAAGGGTATGTATGTACGGTAAAGGATGATAAAGATAGAAAAACAGTTATGGAATTATTGCCCGAGGGAGCGGGAAGGGTGTATCCGATTGGGCGATTGGATTATGACACGGAGGGTATGCTTTTATTTACGGATGACGGGGATTTGGCTTTTCGTTTAACGCATCCGAAAAATGAAATTCCGAAAACTTATCTGGTGCGTATTGAAGGTGTAATTGGCGACAATGAGTTAAACCGATTGCGTTCCGGTGTAGAATTGGACGGGAAACGGACTAATAAGGCCAAAGTAAAAGTGATTGAAACAGATAAAAAATTTACCAAGTTGCATGTTACTATCAACGAAGGCAAAAACAGGCAGGTACGCAGAATGTTTGAGTGTGTCGGCAAGCAGGTGGATTTTTTGAAACGAATTCGAATCGGGGATCTGGGACTAGGCTCATTGCCGCGGGGTAAAGTTCGTAAATTGACACAGGATGAAATTTATTATTTAATGAATTTATAATGGATTTATTATAAATGTATTTTGAATATAGTTTCAACAGAGAGTTGAGATGAAATTTTTTGAGGGTACGATGATATGTTAAAAAGAAGCAGCATGTGTAAAGCGCATGCTGCTTCAACTATCAATGAGATAGGTATAAAAATGTTTTGAAAATGACGATTCATGAGTGGCAAAAATCTTGTTTTGCTTTTTAATCCGCTTAAGATATTGCCAAAGAGATATTCGTTTTACAACAAAAAATGTGATCTTGCAGAGTCAGTGTTTTCCATAGAAGACGCGCAAGGAGTTTAATATTTGCAAAAAGTGCTTGATTCGGAAAGGATCTGCATAAAAATGAGTCAATGTAATTAAAATCTATTTACACGGAACGTAGAAAAATAGTCTTCCAATTTTGGATGTGTTTTGCTTTAAGAGCAAGTTGCTGAATGTTTGTTTTTCGCATATTTAACAGCACAAAGTTGCAGCAATATAAAATGAAAAGAGGTTGTTTTGAATCAAAATTAGCAAAACAACCTCTTTTCTTGGCGCAGAAGGCGGGATTTGAACCCGCGCTACGGTTTCCCGTACTACTCCCTTAGCAGGGGAGCCCCTTGAGCCACTTGGGTACTTCTGCATATGGCTCAATAGCAAACATTCATTTTCAAACGCTTGATAATAATACCATATTCTTTTTGAATTGTCAAAAAATATAGCGTAGTTTTGAAAACATTTTCAAAATATTTTTAGCGAATCATGAAGGGAACCGCGTATAAATTTTTGTTGGAGTTGCAATCTAATGAAAAATATGTTAAAATAATTAAAAAAGGAGATTGTTATGAATATTTGGCATGATATCAGTGAGGATCGAATTACTAAAAACGATTTTATGTGTTATATTGAGATCCAAAAAGGAAGCAAAAGCAAATACGAACTGGACAAAGAAACCGGGGTATTAAAATTAGACCGAGTACTATATACATCGACGGTATATCCTGCCAGTTATGGTTTTATTCCTCGCACATTAGCGGAAGACGGGGATCCTCTGGACGTTTTGGTTTTATGCAGTGAGCCAATTTTACCGGCCACCATGGTGCAATGTTATCCGATCGGAGTTATTAACATGATTGATGACGGTAAAATGGATGAAAAAATAATAGCAATACCATTCCGTGAGCCGACCTACAATCAATATAAAGATATCAGCGAGCTGCCTCGTCATATTTTTGATGAGATGATGCATTTTTTTGAAGTATACAAAGTTTTGGAGCACAAAACGACGTCAGTAAAAGAAATAATGGGAAGGGATAATGCGATTGATATTGTTCAAAAGTGCATCGACTTGTATCGGCGGAAGTTGTTGAAATCGCATTGATCAGTGCATGCATGGCATTTGAAAGTAAAAGCCGCATAATTTTAAGGAGTGGAAAATGGAGCAGTTAGATAAAAAAGCATTGATCGTTATCGATATGCAAAATGATTTTGTCTGCGGAGCATTAGGGACAAAGGAAGCGGAAGATATTGTTCCGAAAATAAAAGACCGGATTTTGGCGGCCAGAAAGGAAAAATACGATTTAATTTTCACTAGAGATACGCACGATAGCAATTATTTGCAGACGCAAGAAGGGAAGTATTTGCCAATCGTTCATTGCCTGTCGGAGTCTTGGGGGTGGCAGATTTTGTCGGAAATTTCGGTTAATGAGGCAAAAATTTTTAATAAATCAACGTTTGGCAGCATGGAATTGGCAAATTATGTTCGCGAAAGGAATTACAGCAGTGTTGAATTGGTTGGCGTATGTACCGATATTTGCGTTTTAACAAATGCGATCTTAATAAAAACGATTTGTCCTGAATTGAATGTCAAGGTTCGGGGTTCGTGTTGCGCCGGCGTTACTCCGGAAAGACATGCGGTGGCTTTGATAGCAATGCAAGCGTGTCAGGTCGAGTTATGCGATTAAAATTTTCGGACTCATAATAGTGCTTATGTAAGAAAGCAGAAATATTCGTTTTGAGTTGGAATTTATTTTAGCAATACCCCGCGGCAAAATGTCCGCGGGGTATTGCTTATTTGGAGTGAAATAAAACCGATATTCTTGAAAAGTAAAATATAAAATAAAAATGATTTACAGTTACGGCAATAGAGACAATCAAGGAATTTTGTTTTTATATTTTTTAATTATTTAACTGCAATTTCAAGTAGTATATTTCAATATTTATGCCAAATTAAGGTCGGCGATGTTTGAAATTGCGCGAAAGACGCCGCTCCTAGTATTAGACGCAACAACCGGAAATTCGTCTTTTAAGAGAGGATAAGCATTTTCAGGAACGAATGACTGACCGCATTCCAGCAGCATTTCATAGTCGTTCATATGGTCACCAAAGGCGACGCATTCTTCTTTCGAAAGTCCGAAGTACTGTTTGATTATACGGAGAGCGTTGCCCTTTGTGGTGTGCTTCTGGGAAATGTCTAACCAATTTCCTCCGGATTGAATAACTCGGAACGATGCAAGTTTTGAAGGCAATATTTTCATGCAATTATTTTCCGGGCCGAGCGCATCATAAATGGCGATCTTACAAACATCATAAGTTTGAGCGACGGAAGCAAGGTTGGCTTCCGCGTTTACCAGGTACGATGCTTTTACATAAGAGAGGAAAGGTTCGCATGGCGTTTGATAATACGCACAGCGCGGAGTGCAAAACAGAGGATAAATATTTTGAATTTCCTTTATGAGATCCAAAATTTGCAGGGCTTGCGTGGAAGATAATGTATCAAAGTACAAATATTGGCCTTGATAATAAACAATGGATCCGTTTTCCGCCAATAATATGATTTTGTCGAGAACAGGGTTAAACATGTTTTGGAGCGCAACAAGTTGTCTTCCGCTTGCGACGCAGAAAATAATGTTTTTATGATATAGCTGTTCGATCAGTTTGAAAATACCATCCGGCAAATTCCCTTCCGGAGTCAAAAGAGTTCCGTCCAAATCGCTTGCAATCAATTTAATCATGTGTTTTTTCCGTTTTACTCAAAATTACATCAATGGAGCAAATACTCGCAGAATTGCACGATAGATCAAACTGTGCAAACGAGCTTTAATTTCGAGATTCGTCACTTCGTGGCTGATGGCGCAAGTTTCCAAGTAGTCGTTGCGCAAATCAATGCTGACGTTTTGATCATAAAACATTACGTCACATTCGAAATGCATATAGAAACTGCGGAAATCCATATTGGTGGAGCCTATTATACAATATTTATCATCACTTACAATGCTTTTAGCGTGTAAAAAACCGGGAGTATACCGGTAAATTCGGATTCCTTCTTTTACGAGTTCAGAATAGAACGCTTTCGTGACGGCAAAAACATATTTTTTATCAGGGATATGCGGCACGGTAATTCGAACATCGACGCCGGAATGAGCGGCGGTAATCAAAGCACGGCGCATTTCGCCATCTAAAATTAAATAGGGGGTATTGATATAAACATATTTCTTTGCGTTGTATATCAGTTTTAGGTATAGATTTTCGCAGACGTTTTCATCGTCGTCTTCAAAAGGAGCGTCGCTAAAGGCAATGCAGGAATGTTTGCCTTTCTCACAATCCGTCAGATATTGTGAGTAATCCTCGGTTTCATCTCGAAGTGACCATAACTGTAAAAACATCGTGGTAAAATTTTGAACAATTCTACCGCGCAATAAAATCCCGGTATCTTTCCAATGACCAAAGGGGTGTGTTTCGTTCACATATTCATCCGCTAAATTGATGCCGCCTGTAAATGCCGTTTTGCCGTCAATAACTGCGATTTTTCGGTGAGTACGGTTATTTTGTGCGATATCAACCACCGGTCGAAAAGGATTAAAACACATGCATTTGATTCCCTCTTTTTCTAATTGCTCTGCGTAATTAGAAGGGACTTTCAGCATCGATCCGATATCGTCATAAATCAGACGGACGTCAACGCCGTCTTTTGCTTTGGCGCGCAATATTTCAATAACTTTATCGAAAAATTTTCCCGGTTCAATTACAAAATATTCTAAAAAGATATAGCGTTGTGCTTTATTTAATTCCAGCAATAAGTTTTTGGCGTACTCTTCACCGCACGAAAAATACTTGTATTCCGTACAATCGGATGCCGGCATACCTGTTTGTTTGGAAACAAATTGTACGCAGTGCCGAACAAAATCATCGTCAATGTCGGTTGTTTGGGTGAGAGGATCACTTACATATAAACATTTTGCGCTTTCAAATTTTGCTGAAAATTTTGTACGTTTGCGGCGCGGCAACTTATGTCTTCGGAGCATTACATACAAGACAATTCCTACCGGGGGCAAAAGCAAAACAGGAACGAGCCAAGCAATTTTATATTCAGCATTCATATTGGAATTTATGATAAACACAGCAGCGATCGCATCGATAACGAAAAAGACCAGGGAGGAAATGACGTATGTGCTGTACGGCAAACTCATTGTCAGCAAAATGATTATCGTAGGAATTAAGGCAAGTTCAAGTAAAAGTAAAAAGCAGACGAGCAAAAATTTGCTCGTCAATAACTTAAAAAGTTTCCTTTTTTTCATAAGCGGATTCCTCAAGAAAGCATATTTAGGATTGAGACCGGCACAGAAACGCCTTTTTCTGCTTTTTCGGCTGCTTGACGGAACAATTCAGATGTTTCAGAAATAGCGTGCGGTTGTAGATGAAAGGGGGCAATGGTAATAGCTTTATTCAATATCAAATTGATAGCAGATTCAATATAAGAATAGTCGTTGGATACGGATGATAAAATCAATTGTTTATCCAAAGCCGGTTTAAGCTGAACGATTTGTTCAGGAAAAGAAAAGCCGGTATAAACAACATTTCCACCGTTTGCAGTTACATAAAAAGGCATGCTGGGATCGATATCGCAGTAGCTGCAATGAACGCTTGCGCAAGAAAGCCTGCCGCCTGTTATACGTTCAACAGAAGATTGCATCTCTTCATTCAGGGGGATGGTATAATAGATACCGCATTGCGTGGCGATTTTCAGTTTTTCTTCATTGCTATCGATTAGAATGGGAACTGCCTGATGATAAATCAATAGTTGCGAGAGAATATTGCCGACTTCTCCAGCGCCAAAGACAGCAACATGCGAACCTTTCGTCAGAGTTAACCTGGAAATGATCATCTCTCCCATTGCGACGATTCCGGCAAAAAGCGCTTCGGTATCGGAAACCGATGAAGGCAAGGGGGTCAAATTAGACTCATCGGTAACAACGAAGTCGCGCATATACCCTTCTGAATTTAAGCCCGCGATTTTTGTGTTGCTGCAATGTTCTTCGTTTCCGTTAAGGCATGCGTTGCAAGCGCCGCAAGGAATCGCGTCGTGAATAAATACGCGCGTGTTTTTTTCTACTTTTACGCAACCTTCGCCAACTTCGCTGACAACCCCAACGGCGAATCTGCCCGGTATAATGGGGTATTTGGGTTTAGAAATGCCGCAATATGCGCGCAATTCCGTGCCAGACAGCAATAATTGCGTAACTTTTACTTTTGCTTGCGTGGCGCTTGTAAGATTGTCCGGCCTTTCTTCCGAAGTCAACACTTTGGGGGAAAGAATTTTCCAAATCTTCATAAAACTCCTTTGACTGCACAAGGACTTCTTGTGCCGCTATACGCTCAATATTATAGCGTAAATCGTCAATTTATGCAAGCAAATCATTCATTAAATTTTTAGACGACAAAAGAGAAGACGCAGTGACTTTGAAATTAGCGCCTTGCGGGATACATTTTTAGTAAAAATTGATTTGTAAAAAATTATTTAAATGCTATAATTCCATTTGACTTAAGATCAAAAATGATATATAATAAATAGGCATACGGAAAATGAAATTAAGAATGTGAGGTGAAGACATGAAACCCGATATACATCCTGATTATCACGAGGCAACGGTTGTATGCGCATGCGGCGCGACCTTTAAGACCGGAACCACCAAGAAAGGAGACACGATTAAAGTCGATATTTGCAGCAAGTGCCATCCCTTCTTCACAGGCAGACAGAAACTCGTAGATACAGGCGGCAGAGTCGATAAGTTCAAAAAAAGATACGGAATTTAGAATT
>CALVYJ010000144.1 GCA_944372075.1 uncultured Clostridia bacterium
AATATACTTCTCGACAAGTACCTGCGTAATGGGAGACAGCATCAATCCGTTATGGGAAATCGTGCGCAATTCCTGTTCGTCAAAAGCAACGCCACCGCCGGCGCCGCCCAATGTGAAAGCAGGACGAATTATAACGGGATAGCCGATCTTATTTGCGACCTCAACACACTCTTCTACGGTGTATGCGATATCGGAAGGAACAACCGGCTGGCCTATTTTCTGCATCGTCTCTTTGAACAACTCCCGATCTTCCGAACGATCGATCGCGTCAACCTTCGTTCCGATCAATTTTACGCCCCACTCATCCAGAAAGCCCTCTTTAGCCAATTGACAGCCGATCGTAAGTCCGGTTTGACCACCCAGAGACGCCAGCAAACTGTCCGGTCGCTCTTTTTTTATGATTCGCTTAATAGACTCAAGCGTCAGCGGCTCCAAATAAATTTCATCCGCGAGCGCACTGTCCGTCATAATTGTCGCAGGATTTGAATTGCATAGTACTACGTTAACGCCCGCATCTTTTAAGACACGGCATGCTTGCGCACCGGCATAATCAAATTCAGCTGCTTGACCGATCACAATCGGGCCGGATCCGATTACCAAAACTTTCTTAATATCGTCTCTTTTAGGCATCCTTTTTTCCTCCGTCCATCATCGTCATGAATACATCAAACAAACCGGTCGCATCCAAAGGTCCGCCACAGGCTTCCGGGTGGAACTGAACGGTAAAAGCATTGAGTTCCGGATACACAACGCCCTCACAAGTATTGTCGTTTGCATTGACAAAACTCAATGTTCCCTTTTGAATAGAATCCGCCAACACTTCATAGCCATGATTTTGGCTGGAAATATACACCCTGCCTGTACTCAATTCCTTAACGGGTTGATTTACGCCACGATGTCCGTACTTCATCTTTTTTGTCTTTCCGCCCATCGCCAATGCAAACAACTGATGCCCCAGGCAAATCCCAAAGATCGGCATTTTACCGGCAATTTTTGCAATATTCTGGATAATATCCGTATTCTCGGCAGGATCGCCCGGCCCGTTAGTAAGCATCAGACCATCTGCATGATACGATAAAATTTGCTCTGCCGTATAATACGCAGGTACACGAATTACTTTACAATTTCGCTTTACAAGCTCTCGCGCGATATTTTCTTTTGCCCCGAAATCCCACAAAACAACTGTCCTTTGCGGTGCAGAACACTGATATATCATCTCGCTTTCGCACGTACACGCATTGACAGCTCCTTGAATCAAATACTTTTTTACTTGCTCGAGATCATCAACCGGCTTGCTCGATATTATCGCATTCATGACGCCCGATTCACGCACCGTACGCGTAAGCTCGCGCGTGTCAACCCCATAGATTCCGGGAATATTATTCTTTTTCAGATATGCATCCAGTGTTCCTTCGCAACGAAAATTTGAAGGATTCTCGCAGTATTCCCGTACAACGTATGCCGTTAAATAAGGTCTCTTACTCTCACAATCCGAAAGTATCATTCCGTAATTTCCGATTAACGGATATGTCTGAATAACGATTTGTCCATAATAGCTGGGATCCGTTAGAGTTTCAATATACCCGGTCATACCCGTCGTAAATACCAACTCTCCAACAACATCGCGCACGGCACCGAAACGCTTTCCTTCAAACACACGACCGTTTTGCAGTGTCAAATAAACTTTCTCTTCTTTCATACCGTAACCCTTCAAATCTCTTTTAATTATTTGAGCAATTTAACAAGCACCGCTTTTTGAGCATGCAACCGATTTTCTGCCTCGTCAAAAATTTCATCGGCATGTTGCTCAAATATTTCATCCGTAATTTCCTCTCCGCGATGAGCCGGTAAACAATGTAAAACCATAGCATCCGGCTTCGCTACGCGCATTAAATCGGAATTGACACAAAACGCACGGAATACTTTTTCACGTTCAACTTTTTCCGATTCTTGTCCCATGGACGCCCATACGTCGGTATATAAAATATCAGCATTTTCGGCGGCGGCTTTCATATCCGATGTGATAAGCAAATTTCCGTTGGACTGCGCCCAACGAACGATATCTTCATCCGGACGATACGTATCCGGACATGCAACAGCCACGTCCATTCCTACCTTTATCCCCCCCACGATCAAGGAATTAGCCATATTGTTTCCATCCCCGACAAAACAGAGTTTCAACCCTTTTAGACTACCCTTATATTCGCGAATCGTCATTAAATCCGCCAATACTTGACAAGGATGACAATAATCCGTCAAACCGTTGATAATGGGAATCGTTCCGTATTTTGCCAAATCCTCTACATCCTGTTGCGCAAATGTCCGGATCATTATGCCGTCTAAATATCTCGAAAGCACGCGTATCGTATCTTTGATCGGTTCACCTCTGCCGATCTGCAAATCGCGATCCGATAAAAACAACGCACGCCCCCCAAGCTCGTCCATACCGACTTCAAAGCTCACCCTCGTACGCGTTGACGACTTGGAGAAAATCATACCTAGCTTTTTCCCCTGCAAATGCGGATGCGGAATATGGTTCTTCCGTTCATATTTTAACTGATCCGCCAAATTCAGTATTCCGTAAATATCTTCCGTCGTCAAATCCGCCAGTTTTAACAAATGTTTCATTCTGATATCACCTCGTTGAGAACTTGTATTGCAAAATCCATTTCTTCTTTTTTAATCGTTAAAGGCGGCAACAAACGTATTTTATTCTTGGCCGTTAAGACAATCAATCCCTTTTCCAAACACTTTTCAGCCACGTCTCTTGCAGGTTTCGACGTTTCCAAGCCAATCATCAACCCCAAACCGCTTACGGAATGCACATTTCGTATACGGGAAAGATGCGTAAACAAATAAGCGCTTTTGCCTTGTACTTCTAAAAGCAAATCTTTCGTCAATCGACTTAAAATACTGCATGCACCCGCACAGGCAATCGGATTTCCTCCGAACGTCGATCCGTGATCTCCCGCTCGAAACACATTCTCACACTTATCAAAAAATAACGTTGCCCCCAAAGGCAAACCGCCCGCCAAACCTTTTGCCGTGGAAACTATGTCCGGTTGAATTCCATAATATTCGTAAGCATACAGTTTTCCGGTTCTGCCGTTCCCGGTCTGCACTTCGTCGATAACCAGTAAGAGATCGTTTTCCTTACAAAATGTTTCTATTTTTTTGACTTCATTTACATCCAACGGCTGAACGCCGCCTTCACCTTGAACAAGCTCGAGCATGACCGCGCAAGTAAAATCACTGCATTTCGACACTATACCTTCAAGGGTAGGATCAGCGTATTCAAATCCCTCTAAAAACGGCATAAAATATCGGTGCATCACGTCTTGTCCGGTAGCCGAAAGCGTTGCGATCGTTCGACCGTGAAAAGAGTTTTTCAAAGTGATAATCTGATAGCGGCCTTTTCCATATTTATCAAACGAATACTTTCGTGCCGCTTTGATCGCACACTCGTTCGCTTCCGCCCCGGAGTTTGAAAAGAAGACTTTTTTTGCTCCCGTCTTTTCACACAACATATGTGCAAGTTGCGCCTGCGGCTGCGTATAATATAAGTTACTCGCGTGTTGAATTTTATTTAATTGCTCAACCACCGCCTGTTTCCACTGCGCATCGTTTGCCCCAAATGTATTTACCGCTATTCCGCTGCCAAAATCAACGTAGCGCTTACCGTCTTGTGAATACAACGTTGCGCCTTCACCATATGCCAAATCAACAGCAAATCGATTATATGTATTTGAAATATATTTTTTATCTTGATCTCGCAATTCTTCGAAACTCATTTTATACTTCTACCTCCGTACATCTTGTTGTCGCCTCAAAAATTGCTTAAAAACGCACAATTACCTATTTTATCTATTTTACCATAATTTATATTGAAAAGCAAATATTTCAGAAAATATTTTGCCACTTGTTTGCGCATCAAATTTTGACAGCTATGTCTTTCTATTTCATTTCGGCATAATTTCAGAAAAAAGAGACCGATTCAAAAATCAGTCTCTTTTTTATCAATCACTGCCAACAAACATTGTACCAATTCCTTCATTCGATAAAATTTCAACCAAAATCGAATGCTCTACCCTGCCGTCAATAATAAATACCTTTCCCACTCCGCGACGAATAGCTTCTCTGCAACATTCGATTTTGGGTATCATACCGCCGGAAATAATTCCCTGTTTAATCAAAGACGGAATATCGCTGACATAAATTTTTTCAATTAACGAGGCCTCGTCGTCTTTATCGCGCAAAACCCCTTTTGTATCGGTCATCAAAATCAAACTTTCAGCATTCAACGCCCCGGCTATCACCGCAGAAGCCGTATCCGCATTGACGTTATAGATATGACCTTCATCGTCATACCCGACAGTAGAAACAACAGGAATGTACCCGGCTTCCAAAGCGTCGGTAATAACCTTGGTATTGATATTGACAATTTTCCCTACATATCCCAGCTTCTCGTTTTCTTTGCAACATTTCATCATATGACCGTCAATGCCGCACAGCCCCAAAGCCTTTCCGCCTATACTTTCCAACAAATTAACCAGCGTCTTATTGATCTTACCGGCCAATACCATGCGAACAATTTCCGCCGTATCCTCATCCGTATAGCGCAAGCCGTCTACAAAAACAGATTCTTTTCCGACCCGTTTAAGCATTTCAGATATTTCCGGACCACCGCCATGCACCAATACCACCTTTACGCCAATCAAGTTCAGCAAAACAATATCGTGCATCACCGACATCTTTAGCGATTCATTGATCATCGCATTTCCGCCATATTTTATAACGACGATTTTACCGTTGTATTTTTGAATATAGGGCAACGCTTCGCTCAATACTTGCGCACGAAATTGCTTATCCTGCATCTTATCCATAACAATCAACCTGTCCTTCTCTATTTTAAGACTTAAGTACGATAATCCCCATTGATTTTAACATAGTCATACGTGAGATCACAACCCCATGCGGTAGCCTTACCGTTGCCGTCTCCCAAACCAATCAGTACTTCTATTTCATCTTCTGAAAGAACTTTTTTGGCTTCCTCTTCTGAAAACGGAATTCCGCTCCCATTCCTACATACCGCCAATTCTCCAGATTTACTCTTAAAATCAACTCGAACCTTTGAAACGTCTACATCGGCTCCCGAATAGCCAATCGCACACAAAACTCTTCCCCAATTTGCGTCCGCTCCGAACATTGCTGCTTTGAACAATGAGGATTTTATAACTGACTTTGCCACCGTTTTAGCAACAGCTTTGCTTTTAGCACCGGTTACTTTACATTCCAAAAGTTTCGTTGCGCCCTCACCATCCTTTGCGATTTGACGACAAAGCCAAGTAGTAACTTTATTCAAAGCCTTACGGAACACGGTATAATCTTTATTTACTTCCGATATACATGTATTTCCAGCCAACCCGTTCGCCAAAACGGCGACCATATCGTTGGTTGACGTATCGCCGTCTACGCTTACCATATTAAAGGAATCTTTTACATCGGCAGATAACGCTTTTTGCAACATAGTCGGAGAGATTGCTGCATCCGTCGTAACAAAAATCAACATCGTAGCCATATTGGGATTTATCATCCCGACGCCTTTGCCGATCGCACCGATTTTACATTCATGACCATCCAAAGTAAAAGAATAAGCGATCTCCTTCGACACCGTATCCGTCGTCATAATTCCCTGCGCCGCATAATTGCTTCCCATGTCGCTTAATCCGCCGACCAACTGAGGCATCCCCTCTTCAATAGGATTCAGAGAAAGCGGTTGACCGATCACTCCGGTTGAAGCGACGATTACATCGTCGGACGCAACGGAAGCATAACGACTTACCAAATCGCACATGCCTTCCGCTATTTGCTCACCATCCGCGTTGCACGTGTTGGCATTACCGCTGTTACAAACGATAGCCTGTGCATAACCGTCAGCAACATGACGCTTTGTTACTACGATCGGCGCGCCTTTTACTAAATTTTGCGTATAGACACATGCAGCCGCCGCACGAACATCGCTGACAATTAAAGACAGATCTCTCTTCGTCTTATTTTTGCGTATTCCGCAATGAACTCCGTTTGCTTTATAACCAAGAGGCGCACAAACACCGCCTTGAATTTTCTTCATAACTCCTCCACATTTTCATTACAAAGACGTACATTCATCCAGTCCAAACATAATATTCATGCATTGAACAGCAGCACCCGACGCACCCTTTCCTAAATTATCAAACGTCGACGTAAGTAAAATGCGATCGTCATTGCCGTCAATATAAATTTCCATATTGTTCGTACCTATTAAAGAATTTGCCGGTAAGAAGTTTCTAGCAGCATCACTAACTTTAACAAATCTACTTGTCGCATAGTACTCTGTAAAATAGTCTTTTATGCTGTTTACGTCAATTTTTTGGGATAATAAACGTGTATGGATTGGTACTGTCACACACATACCGTTGTAAAAATCGGCCACGATCGGGTTAAAAACAGGAGCAAAATCCAACCCGCACACCTTCTGCATTTCCGGCAAATGTTTATGATTTTGTGAAAGCGCATATTGACGCGGACTCTCCAGCTCACTGTTTCTGTCAGCTGCTTCGTACTCCGCTATCATTTTCTTGCCACCGCCACTGTAGCCGGTAATAGAATGACTTACAAATGGATAATCCGCTTCGACAATTTTACCCGCAATCAAAGGATACACCAACGCGATAAAACCGCTGGCATGGCATCCGGGAACCGCCACTCGTTTACTACTCATGATTTTTTTTCGATGCTCTGAAGACAATTCGGGAAAACCATATGCCCAATCCGGTTGTGTCCGATGCGCTGTAGATGCGTCGATAATTTTTACCGCGCGGTTTTCACACATCGATACCGCTTCAATTGCCGCCGCATCCGGCAGACACAAGAAAACCAAATCGGCATCATTTATGCATCGCTTTCGTTCCTTACTGTCCTTGCGCAGCTCATCCGGTAAAGTTATCAGCCGGACATCTGTGCGTTTTTGCAATCGATCATAAATTTGAAGTCCGGTGGTCCCTTCCTTCCCATCAATAAATACATTTATCATAATTTTATTGTCCAAATCAATCTAAATATGACCGTCTTTTCGCCTATTACATAACTTGTGCAGATTGTTTACAATCTGCACAAGCGCTGTTTTACTTCAATTTTTTTGTATCCAACATAGCTTTAACTTTTACAGGCAATCCAAACAAATTGATAAAGCCCTCTGCATCGTGTTGGTTGTAAACATCCTCTTCTCCAAACGTTGCAATTTCTTCGCTATACAACGAATGATCGCTCTTCATGCCGGCCGGAATAATATTTCCTTTGTATATCTTTAAGTTAACTTCTCCACAAACATTTTCCTGCGTTTTATCTACAAAAGCAGAGATCGCTTCACGCAACGGCGTGAACCACTGTCCGTTGTAAACCAATTCAGCAAATTTTATTGCCATATGCTGCTTAAAATGCTGCGTATCTTTATCCAAGCACAACATTTCAAGTTGCTCGTGCGCAAAATATAAAATGCTGCCTCCCGGGGTTTCATATACGCCGCGGCTCTTCATCCCAACCAAACGATTCTCAACAATATCGATCAAGCCAACGCCATTCTTGCCGCCGATCTCGTTTAATTTTTTCATCAAAGTCACACTGTCAACCTTTTCGCCGTTTAGTGCGACCGGTATACCTTTTTCAAAAGTAAGTTTAACATACGTAGGTTCATCGGGCGCCTTTTCAGGTGAAACCCCCATCTCTAAAATCTCGTCATACTTCGGCTCATTTGCAGGATCTTCCAAATCCAATCCTTCATGCGAAAGATGCCATAAGTTTTTATCTTTTGAGTAACTTGTTTCCCTTGTAATTTTCAAAGGAATATTGTGAGCCTGTGCATAATCGATTTCTTCATCACGGCTCTTAATATTCCAAATTCTCCAGGGTGCTATAATTGTCATCTCCGGAGCAAAGGCTTTTATTGTCAACTCAAAACGAACCTGATCGTTTCCTTTTCCGGTACAGCCATGACAGATCGCATCCGCACCTTCCTTCTTCGCAATCTCAACAATGCGTTTGGCAATCACGGGACGGGCAAATGACGTTCCTAAAAGATATTTATTCTCATATACCGCTCCGGCTTTCATTGTCGGATAAATATAATCTTCAATAAACTCTTTACGTAAATCTTCTATGTATAATTTCGACGCACCGGTCTTAAGCGCTTTCTCTTCCAACCCATCCAATTCACTTTCTTGTCCTACATCGGCAGATACGGCAATCACTTCACAATTATTAAAATTTTCCTTCAGCCAAGGAATTATGATGGATGTGTCTAACCCACCCGAATAAGCCAAAACAACTTTTTTTATCTCTTTTTTTTGCATGACTGTAACCTCACAAATTTCTGTTCATGATTATACTCTTTTACCCAATATAAGTCAAGCATTTTTATCCCTGATTTCCGTTCAAAAACAAAAAAATAATCATAATATTTTGCATAAAACTTATATTTATGCAGTAATTTTGAATTATATTTGCATAAAGACTTTTAACCGACTTGAAAAAACGATAAATAATGATGTAAAAACTACAAAGCAAGAAAAGTTGCGCGCACATGATACGCCTAAATTAAATTCAACGCAATTTTCGTTGTTTAGAACGCGCACGGATCAATAGCTATTTCAATCCTAATCAAGCCAGGGACAATTCCTATTGCCATTCAGAGGTTTGCAGATTATATGAAAAACCTGGCGACAAAATGCGCCAGGCTATAGAGTCAATACGTTCACCGACAAAAATCCAAAGATTTATTTTTTCACGAAGCCGCCGTTAATATTTTTCAAAACCTCCTCATAGATCTGTCGGTCTTTATCGAGGAACACATCAAAAACCACATGAATATCATAACCGCTTTCCATCAGCCAATTTTTCACCGCTCCGACAGCAATTGCCGCCGCATCTTCATTCGGAAATCCAAAAATCCCCGTAGATATACAACAAAACGCGATGCTTTTTAATTGCATTTCACGCGCCAAATTCAAACTAGACAAGTAACAATTTCGCAACACGCGTTCGTCATTTTCGGTGACTCGTAACCCCACCATGGGCCCGACCGTATGAATAATATATTTTGACGGCAAATTATAAGCCAGTGTTATTTTTGCACATCCGGCCGGTTCGGTCTCCCCTTGCAGTCCCATTATTTTAGAGCAATCCAAACGCACTTGGACACCTGCCCTTGAATGAATTACATTATCAATACATTTATGATGCGGAATAAAACATCCCAACAATGAATTATTGGCAGCATTTACAACCGCATCGGTATTTAAGCGTGTAATATCTCCTTGCCAAAGCGCAATCCCGTCGCTGTATTGAAACGAAGCCTGATCGACAATACCGTTTTCTTCCGTTTCCGAACCAAACAAACGATTTTGTAATTCTAAAAAATGTTGCGAAATCGGATTGGGTAATCTTTGATTCAGATAGCCCCATATCAAATCGCGTTTAATTTTATAGGGATAGCTAAACGCCGCAATTTCGTTCCGTTCTTCCAATAAAGTCGTAAGGATTTCATCGCAAATGGCGCTCTTTTCGTCTTCCGACAAAATTTCCCGCGATTGCGGTTTATATTCTAAATCGATAATTGATCGATAATCTTTGAGCGCCAACATTGCAATTTTATCCTCCGAACTTCGTAACAATACTTAATTTGCTGCGTTAAAATTGATTAAACAACCTTTCAAAATAATATTTTTTTCATCTTGCGTAAGAGTTCCAACACTTAAAGTTATATCTTTAACATTCTTGCCGCTTAAAAGTTTTGCAGGAATAGATTCCGCTCCGCTTGCAATATACTGGTCAATATTTTCGATATAAATATAATCTCCAACCTTAAAATGAATTTTTTGTGCGACAAAAGGCAACATGCCCCAGTTTATTAAATTGCTTCGATACCGTTTTGTTGCATATTCTTGAGCGATATTGGCAACCCCGCCTAAAACGCGCTGACATGATGCGGCTTGCTCACGCGCCGATCCGTCGCCCGGTTTTACGGCTACCACGCAGCTGCCGTAAATTGTATCGTCACGAATCCCCAACAGCTCCACATCTTTCAGAACCTTTTCAGGCAATTTCCCGTTCTCCCGGCGATATTCTTCATCAGCCTTGACCGCCTTGGCTTTACTTACATACGCCGGATCTTTGCGCGACAAAGTAAATTCAGCCAATTTTAACGGATTTGAACGATAAGAAGACGTTTCCCCGGAAGGAATCAATTCGTCGGTCGTCGTAACAGCATCATGAATTACACTTACCGCTTTTATCAAAATATTCTTCCCGAGAGGTATCATTTCCGGCCAATCCGCTATATTGGGGCCATACTTCAACTCTTCCGACCGATCCGATTTTCCTACCCCATGATAAACCCTGTTTTTATAAATGGCTGCATCAAAATAGTATTTCTTAATTTTCTTTGTATATTTTACTTCGGTCGCAGGCGTTAATTTGCCGCCGTTCGCTGCTGTAGCCGCAATCGATCGAGCGTCCATAAGCGCGACAGCCGCCAATTGGCCAGCCGCAGGCTTACTGCCCTCCCGACTTTCGAAATTGCGCGTCGTATGCCGAATCGATAATCCGTTGTTAGCAGGAACATCCCCCGCCCCAAAGCAAGGGCCACAAAATGCGGTTTTTACGATCGCGCCAGACTCCATCAACCCGCCAATATACCCGTTATCGACCAAAGCCTTAAACACGGGTTGGCTGGAAGGATAAATACTCAACGAAAATTCATCGCATCCGGTAGATTTTCCTTTCAAGATCTCATATGCCTCAACAATATTTTCATACATACCGCCCGCACAACCAGCAATGATCCCTTGATTTACATACACACCATCCTCATGAATTTTATCCGTAAGCGTAAACGTGTCGTCTCCACGGAGTTTCCTGCCTGCCGCTTCAACCTCTTTGAGCAACTCATACGGATGATCCAAAACCTCTCGGATTGTAAAGGCATTGCTCGGATGGAACGGTAACGCAATCATCGGTTCAATCGTAGACAAATTTATCGAAATACCGCAATCATAATAAGCAGGCTCCGCAGGTTTTAATTCTTTATAATCATTCTCTCTTCCATGTATTTTATAATATTCCTGCGTCTTTTCATCCGTTTGCCAGATCGATGACAGGCACGCCGTTTCCGTCGTCATCACATCAATTCCGTTTCGATAATCCATAGACAGATTCTTAATACCGGGCCCTATGAATTCCAAAATTTTATTTTTAACAAAACCGGTTTTGAATACTGCGCCACACAAAGCGATCGCGACATCCTGCGGCCCAACTCCTTTTTTGAGATTACCCCTTAAATATACCGCCACCGTTTCAGGTCGCCGAATGTCATATGTTTTATTCAAGATCTGCTTAACAAGTTCAGGCCCGCCTTCTCCAATAGCCATGGTACCCAATGCACCATAGCGTGTATGCGAATCGCTGCCTAAAATCATTTTACCGACTTTGGCTTCCATTTCGCGCATATATTGATGAATAACCGCAAGATGAGGCGGAACATAATTTGCGCCATACTTTTTTGCCGCAGATAAGCCAAACACATGATCATCCTCATTGATGGTACCACCTACCGCACACAAAGAATTATGACAGTTGGTCAATGTATACGGAATCGGAAATTCTTGCAAACCGCTCGCCTTTGCCGTCTGTATTATTCCGACATATGTAATATCATGCGAAGCAATCGCATCAAATTTTAGCCTCAAATTCTGATCATCACCTTTGTTATGATTTTTCAAAATCTGATAGGTCATCGTTCCCTTTTGCGCCGCAGCTTTTTGTTCTCCGGTCATAAACGCATGGCTTGCGCGTACAAGTGAGCCTCCCATATAGTAACATCCGCTTCGTATGAGTTTAATCATATCATTACCCCTTTTTTTTTTTTTGTAGTATTGTTTCTATTATATCCGCGATTTCACGATTTGTCAAATATTCAGCAAAAAAACAGCCGTCTTTTCAATATTCCGGGCTTTTAACAGCCATATCCAATGTTAATATATTTTTTAATCTAACACGAATACGCATATCGGTTTGCTATCATATTTGTCCATAATTCCTTCCATGGATTTTTCCCATCGCAAAACCGTAGGATTTTCCGCTTGATATTTTAAGGCATAATCTGAACCCTTTTGACATTCGTAATACCCGAACAATTCAAGCCCGTCTTTCCAAATGGTATAATTGCATATACCTGCTTCTTTAAGCGCTTTAACCATTTCCGGCCAAATCTCATCGTGCCTG
>CALVYJ010000145.1 GCA_944372075.1 uncultured Clostridia bacterium
AATCATACGCATAAACCTTATAACTTCCAAGGTCGTTTAATACTATATCATCTCGGAAACTGCGATAGCCATGAATTACGGCATCCGAAAGAATATTCATCAAGAATAAGCGCCCGATCACCATAACATTTGTATAATATTTTTTTGTGCCGCACGAAGAGGTATTGTATTGAATATCAACGACCCTGCCCGTCTCATCGGCTTCGACGACAGTGTATGCAGATGAGTTTCGAATTTCTTCCGGATGACATACCAACGTAATATCCGCCTGTTTTGCCATATGATAATCGATCACTTCGGAAAAATCCATCCGATATACGCCGTCGCAATCACAAAGAACTACATAGTCCTCATTTCTCCGTGAAAGGAAATTAGTTACGCTTTTCAGCGCTTCCAAACGCGTTCTATACAATCCACCGTTTTCAATGGCACCAAAAGGCGGAAGCAATACCATCCCGCCCGTTTTGCGTGCGAGATCCCAATCTTTACCGCTGCCGAGATGATCCATCAGCGATTGATAGTTGTTTTTAGTAATAATGCCGACGGTTGTTATTCCTGCATTTACAAGATTTGACAAGGCAAAATCTATCAAACGATACCGCCCACCGTAGGGCAAAGATCCCATCGTACGTTGACGAGTCAATTCGGGTATATTCTCGTCGTGGATATTTGAAAAAATAACACCTACGGCTGACATTTATGCTTCCTCCCCATCTTCAATATTTTTATCAATGATTGAACCGGCAAGCACCTTTGCTTGCTTTCCAACACAAATTTTACGCCCCAATACCGCGATACCTTTGGCGGTAGACTTATCTTCACCTATCTGTGCGTTTTCGCTGACGATGACGTCCTCATCGATTATAGAATATTTAACTGTAGCGCCTTCTTTAATAATGGTATTGCTCATAATGACGCTGTCTTTTACTACAGCACCTTCCTCGACAATGACATTGCTGGAGATAACGGAGTTTTCGACAGTCCCGTAAATCTCACAACCGAGCGCAAGCATCGAATTTGTCACGATGGCTTTTTCCCCCTGATATTCCGGCGGAGCCAATGGATTCCTTGAATGAATTTTCCAATCCTGAGCAGATACGTCAAACGTCGGCGTTTCTCCCAGCAAATCCATATTTGCTTCCCAAAGTGAATTGATGGTTCCGACGTCTTTCCAGTACCCGTCAAAACGATATGCAAACATCCGTTCCCCTGCATTTAACATTGCAGGCAAAACATTTTTACCGAAATCTTTGGATGAATTTGGATCTTCCTCATCCATTTCCAAATATTTGTACATTTTATCAGCCGTAAAAATGTACACACCCATTGAGGCCAGAGTGCTTTTCGGTTGCTTCGGCTTTTCCTCGAACTCATAAATAGAGCCGTCCTCATTGGTATTCAATATCCCAAAACGAGAGGCCTCTTTTAACGGCACCTCAATAGCGGCTATTGTACAATCCGCATTATTGTCGATGTGCGCGCGCAACATTTTGCTATAATCCATTTTATAGATGTGATCGCCGGACAAAATCAACACATATTCAGGATTATACATTTTGATAAAATTCAAATTCTGATAAATCGCGTTTGCAGTACCTTCATACCAAGCAGATTTTGCCTTTTTCTGATAGGGAGACAGTACATGTACGCCTCCAAAATTGCGGTCAAGATCCCAAGGCTGGCCGTTGCCGATGTATTCATTCAAAACAAGCGGCTGATATTGTGTAAGCACTCCGACCGTATCGATACCGGAGTTTATACAGTTCGATAAAGGAAAATCAATAATTCGGTATTTTGCGCCAAACGGTACGGCCGGTTTTGCAATGTTATTTGTCAGCGCATAAAGCCGGCTGCCTTGTCCACCAGCCAGTAGCATTGCTACACATTCTTTTTTTCTTTGCATATCATACCCCCAAATTTATTTATAATACAAAATATTGAATGCATCACGCATTTTAGACCGATTTTTATAGGATTTTTTGTAAATAAATGCACGTTAGTTTGGGCAAGTTCATCTTTATCGAATATTCTTTTCCATGACTCGGTTTGCGCTCGGTATTAAAAATACGCTTACCCATCGCACCTTCACCGCCGAATTTAGGACTATCCGTATTAAATACAACCTTATATTTTCCTTTAGGAACCCCCAAACGATAATCCTGTGTTGCTGCTCCGGAAAAATTAATTACGATTAAATAGCTCTCGCCTTTTCTGTCTCGACGCATATAAGAAATAATGTTCTTATCCGCATCATTGGGGGCAATCCATTCAAACCCTTCCCAAGAATCCTCAATCTCATAAAAAGCGGGAGTTTCCCGATAAAATTTATTGAGCGCCGCGTTCATATCGGAAAGTTTTTGATGCATGGGATACTCTTTTAAGAAAAATTCTTGTCCGACTTTATAATTCCATTCATTAAATTGTCCGAACTCACAACCCATAAAAATCAATTTTTTCCCGGGATGCGACATCATATAACCCATAAACGCGCGCAAATTCGCAAACTTTTCTTCATAGGTTCCCGGCATTTTATTGATCAGCGAACGCTTCCCGTACACCACTTCATCATGCGAAATAGGTAAGACATAGTTCTCTGTAAAAGCGTACATCATCGCAAATGTGAGCTTATTATGATTGCCTTTTCTAAAATATGGATCTGTTTGCATGTAATCCAGCACGTCGTTCATCCATCCCATATTCCACTTAAAGTTAAAACCAAGCCCACCGATATCAACAGGTTTTGTTACCAGAGGCCATGCCGTTGACTCCTCTGCGATCATTAAAGCATCCGGGAACTGCGAAAAAACCATCGTATTTAATCTTTGTAAAAACTCGATCGCCTCTAAATTCTTATTCTCTCCGTACTTGTTCGGAATCCATTCCCCCGGCCGCTTGTCATAATCGAGATACAGCATCGAGGCTACCGCATCAACACGCAAGCCGTCGATATGAAATTTATCAAAAAAGAATACGGCGTTCGAAATTAAAAACGACAGCACTTCATTCCTTCCATAATCGAACCTACGAGTCCCCCAACTCTTATGCTCCTGTCGATCCCATTGCGAACTTTCATATAGAGGTTGGCCATCAAATTCGTATAGGCCATGCGCGTCCTTCGGGAAATGAGCCGGCACCCAATCCATGATAACGCCAATGCCGTTTTTATGACATTCATCAATCAGTCGCATAAAATCGTGCGGCGTTCCTAAACGCGAAGTAATCGCATAATATCCCGTAACCTGATACCCCCAGGAACCATCATACGGGTATTCGCACAGAGGCATAAACTCAATGTGCGTATACCCCATCTCTTTTACATATGGAATTAACTCTTCTATTAGTTTATTGAAATCAAAATAATTGCCGTCTTCATACTGCTTCCACGACAATGCATTCAATTCATAAATATTCATAGGTTCAGAATATATGCTTTTCTCTTTTCTGCGATGCATGTATTCTTTATCCGACCATTTATAACCCGCAAGATCGAATGTCTTTGAGGCGGTCGCCGACGGAGTTTCAGCATGAAAAGCATACGGATCAGCTTTATATAAAAATCTGCCGTCCTTCGTTTGTATACAATATTTATACGTAGAATAACTCTTTAATCCGTCAATTTTTATTTCAAATGTCTCACCGTCCAACAAACGATTCATCCTATTCGCGTCCGGATTCCAGTCATTAAAATCGCCGACGACAGAAACCTCCTCTGCGTGCGGCGCCCAAACACGAAATAAATATCCTTTTTGACCGTCTGCTTTATACGGGTGTGCTCCAAAAAAATCATATGCCTTAAAATTTTTGCCGTGATGAAAAACATATAACGGGAAGTCTACTGTCTGCATGCTTTTTCCTCCGTAAGCCGATTTTACTTACTTCATAAATATTATACAACAAATTATCTATCATTTCAACACTTAATCAAAAATAATTAAATATTTTTTATGCTTTTGTTATTTTGATTCATTAATATCGATGAACATTCTCATATTTTTCTTTATTTCTGCAAATCATTAACAAAAGCAACAAAAATACAAAAAACGTCTATTTTTCCATAAAACTAAAAAAATAACAGAACGGGAAACAATTTCCTGCTCTGTTAAAAAACGATTTTTTTATAAGAATCAATTCGTTCCGCAAAAGAACGATGAAAAGTTGTTCGTTGTAAATCCGCAAGAATTCCTTGAGTTTTAGGCACAATGCTCGATTCCCAAAAATATAAAATAATTGAATACAATAAAGCCGGAAAGACATGAAAAATATGATTATCCAGCAAAGACGTACCGCTTATCATAAAGAATATCGCAAAATAAAAAATCCGTTCCGGAGTAAGTTTGCGAACAAGAAGCGCAAAAATTTGCGATAAATGCAGCGTATACGCAAAAATGCCGAACAAACCGCAACTTGCCAAAATTTGTATAACAATATTGTGATACATATCCGGAAATAGCCAGTTTTCAATATTGACATCAACATGGAACGAAGCAAAAAAGCCGACGCCGAACCACGGGGCGGAAAAGAAATTCAAAACTCCATTGCGCCAAATCTCAAAACGATTGGAATCGCCAAAGCCACGATCAAAAACAACTGAAAAAATTTCACGGATTACATCGAAAAGAACAAAAGCGCCAATCACTGCACAGAAAAATATAAAGCCGTTGAATATTCTGAAGAATTTTCGATTTCGGCTGGGTATTATCATAAACAAAACAGCAGCGCCTAGCAATAACAGCCCCGCAAACAGTATGGAGCTGCGACTTAACGTACAACAGATGAACGCGACTTGCAAAAAAGACAGAACATAAAATATCCAACCGTTTTTCAGTCTATATGCAAGAAACAATGTTGCCGGAAGAAATATTGCCAGCATCCCGCCGACATTGTTGCTCATGCCCCAGCCGGCAATCATTAAGTCTTTGTTGATCGACCCCGTTTGAGTAAATACAGAAATATGTTCACCAGAAATATTGTGGCCGAAGAGCAATAATTTAGCCACTTGTATTTCGATCACGAGGGTGGCTAAAAAGAATACGTAGCCGATCCATTGAGCATAATCCGTTTTAGCTTCTATTTTATCATTTGTTTTTCCGAGGAAAAAGTATATTGCCACAAAAGAAAAAGCTATGACGCATCCTAAAACTGTATCTTTTGCTACAAACTGCGCCGATAAAACGCCGTTAAAAACGAACGAAAGTCCAAGCAATAGCAATCCGCTGAACAGGATCGAACGGCGAAAAGAAAAATTCGTAGCCCCCGCGACGAAAATGCGAAAGATCATCGCAAAAACAGATAATGTTGCCAAACAACCGAGCAACCAAAGTGTAGACCTTTCATATAGAAACGATGAATAATACGGCGGTTGAGACGTATGCCTCCAACTCATCGCGTAGACGACAAGAACTGCCAACGGTATGATCGGTATTGTATCTTCCGAAAACAGACAAATAAAAATAAAAATACAAGCCGTCAAACTAAAGATAAAAATCTCTAGTCCCAGGAATGAACTCATTAAAACAAGCAAAGAATATATCGCCGGATAGATCGGGCCATGTAAAAAATTTGTTATGGCACACACGATCGGCCGTCTTACTATATAAAGCCATTTGTCTCGTCTTTCAAGCATAACTCTCCTACCAAATACTATCCTGATCTCAAATACTTAAAAGCGGCGTACCTCGAATGAAGTACACCGCCTTTCTGGTGTGAAGAATGGGACTTGAACCCACACGGATTTCTCCATACGCCCCTCAAACGTACGCGTCTGCCAATTCCGCCATCCTCACAAGCACAAAATATTTTACAGTATACATTGAAAATTGTCAAGCAATCAAAAGAGCATTTTATAACAATTATAAAAAATTTTAACCTTTTTTACATAATGCTCGGTCTCCGGATAAGGTATTGCAAAAGACTTGCCGTTGGCATCAAAACAGCCGTCGCGCATCCAAATTTTCACCGTACCCTCCCCGGCATTATACGCTGCCAAAATAATATCCAGGCGGTTGAATTTCGATTGTAGATAATGCAAATACCATACTCCCATATGGATATTGTCATCCGGATCGTTCAAATTAAACGATTCTCCCAGCATTTGTGAAATAAACAATGCGGTAGCCGGCATAATTTGCATTAAACCCACTGCGCCCGATCGGCTTACTGCGGTCTCATCAAAATTGCTCTCCGCTCGTATTACGGCAAATACTAACGCCGATTCAACGCCGTACTTCGCAGAATATTGCTCAACGACATTGCTATACCGGCGAGGGAAACAAATATACGGAACAATAAGCAACGCAAGAAAAATCCCTATCAGAATACTGCAACCCAATAATTTAAGTATTCGTTGTTTGGGAAAGAAAATCATTTGCAACTTGTTTCACCTGCAAAAACAAAGAATTATAGTCCTTATCATTATATAGTACAGTATGCCCCGAAATTGCATTTTTTTCATAATCAAATTGATTTTTAATCCGCATTTTTATGTCTTGGTCCGATACACCATCTCGCAGGGCAGCGGAGCGGATCCGCTCCTGCATGTTGCGCAACACAATTACTACCCTATCAAATTCTGTCTGCAACCCAGCTTCAAATAAAAGCGGTACTTCTGCAAAAACAAGCGGCGAATCACACGCATTCATTTGATTTTTGAGAATCTGCATTATTTTGGGATGCGTAATGGAATTCAATATTTGTAATTTTTGCGGATCGGTAAATACGCAATGCGCCAACTTCTGCCGATCGATTTTATTCGAGAGGATACAATCCGAAAAATATTTTTTAGTCATTGCCAGAACGTCTGCATCGTCATAAATATTTTTTGCAATGGCATCGGCGGAAAATACAGGATAACCAAGTTTTGCAAACATCTGTAAAACCGTACTTTTCCCGCTGCCGATCCCTCCCGTAACGGCAACCAACAATTTATTTGGCATCGTACCAACTCCTTCCCGAACGCACTTCAACGATCAACGGAACGTTTAATTGAACCGCATGTTCCATTTCATATTTAAGCAGGTCGCAGATTTGTTCACATTCATCTGAAAAAGCATCGATCACCAATTCGTCATGAACTTGTAAAATCAATCGGGAGCGCAACCCTTCTTTTTGAATGCGCTCATAAACGTTTCGCATTGCAATTTTAATAATATCCGCACTGCTGCCTTGTAAAGGCATATTCATGGCAGCCCGTTCACCAAAAGTCCGCAAATTAAAATTCGACGATTTAATTTCCGGAATGACCCGTTTGCGACCGAGCAAGGTAGTAATATAACCGTTTTTTCGAGCAAGCTCTACATTTTTATCCATATACTCTTTCACATCGGTATATGTTTCAAAATATTTTCGGATATATTCTCCCGCCTGCCTGTTCGAGATATGCAAATTAGATGCCAACCCAAATTCACTGATTCCGTAAATAATTCCAAAATTAACCGCCTTGGCAGCCCTACGCTGCGCCGGAGTCACGTCTGCTTCCGATACGGAAAATACTTGTGATGCAGTCAAAGTATGAATATCTTTATTGTTTTGATATGCCTCAACCAACTCTTTACAGCCGGAAAAATGCGCTAACAGCCGCAATTCGATTTGCGAGTAATCTGCATCTACCAAAACCCTATCCGGTGACCGAGCCACAAATAATTTTCGTAATTCCCTGCCTTCTTCATCTCGAATGGGAATATTTTGCAAATTCGGATTTGTACTCGAAAGACGACCGGTCGTCGTTAAAACTTGATTGTATGTCGTATGCACCAGACCGGTCTTCGCGTCAATCAGAGGTTTGAACCCGTCAATATAGGTAGACAACAATTTTTGAAAATGTCTACACGCCAGAACATCCTGAACTATTTTATATGAGTCGGATAATTTTTCAAGGACTTCCGCACTTGTCGAATAACTCCCGCTCTTCCCTTTTTTAGGAGCAGGAAGATGCAGTTTTTCAAACAATATTTTTCCTAATTGTGCCGGCGAATTTATATTGAATACTTCGCCGGCCTGCTCGTAAATTTCAGCAGTGCGCTTTGCAATCTCCTCGCGATAACGCCCTTCAAATTGCGCCGAGGCTGCCAAATCAATTTTAACTCCCTGCACCTCCATGTCATATAAAACATCCGCCAGAGGCAATTCTACGTCGCGATACAACGACTCCATCCGCTCGGCTTGCAAGCGCTTTGCAAAATATTCATATAGAGAGAATACTTCAGCCGCCGGAATCGTTTCGTCCATTGCGTAACTTTTCAGCACAGCACCGAAATCATCCGTATCTTTTCCAGAAAAATCTACCAGATATTTCATAATTGAAACATCTTCCGACGGAATATTTAGATCGACGCCCTCCTTCCGCAGCATATGCCGAAAAACTTTTTTTCCGTATAGGATGGCTTTTCCCTCTTTTCGCGAAAAAAGAAATTTCAAAACATCCTGAAACGCTTTGGGGGCAATCCCGTCATCCAACAATGTCCTTGCCGGTATCAGGATATATTCTGTTTTATCGGCGTATACATGCAGCTCACTGTTGTAATAAATAGCAGAAAATTCAGAAAAATCGAATATCTTAAAGAATAAATCCACATCTTTCATTACGTTTTTGGAGACCGCTTTCTTTGACGAAATCAAATTTTGAGCATCCGTAACTTCCTCAAAAATCGGGAGTTTTAAGAGAGATACAAATTCCAAATTCAAAAACTGATCGCGTACTTCAACTGAAAACGGTATCCTTATATGCCCTTCGTCGAAAGATAAATCGAGAGGCACGTTTCGATCGATCGTCGCCAATGAGCGTGAAAGAAATGCAGACTCTTTCCCGTTTTCCAATTTTGTTTTTACTGCCCCGCCTATTTCGTCCAAATGATCATAGATCGTTTCCAAATTTTCATACTTCGATATTAAAGATAAAGCCGTTTTTTCACCGATTCCGGAAACGCCCGGAATGTTATCCGACGTATCCCCCATAAGCGCC
>CALVYJ010000146.1 GCA_944372075.1 uncultured Clostridia bacterium
TATTATGGGGGCTGTCAGCACCGACGGGATCAATTTTGAAAAGACATCCTATCCGATCGCAATATGGGAAGATGAAATCGGCAAAAAGGAACCTGTAACCTCGGACGGAAGCGGGTTTACGAGTACTCCGTTTTACGGACTGTATCATAGACCTTCGATTCTCTATGATGAAACCGCTAAATGTTGGAAAATGTGGTTTGATTACATTAACGAAGATTTAATGGCGATGGGGTATGCGGAAAATCATGGAGATTTTATGAACCCTGACGATTGGGAAGTAATTCGTGCAGGCGATAATCCTTGTTTGCCGCATATGTGCAATCCGGATGTCAAATACATCAACGGAAAATATTTTTGTTACGGCGATCCGGATGCAACCTATTACGGAGCCTCAAATGATCGGTTGAATATAGACGGTTGGACGAAACGGCAGTTGGTAGAAGCGCAGAGCGACGATGGAATTAACTGGACGGTAACGGGATATATTCTTCCCGATGAGGATACATTTGCAGATCATGTGCCGTGCATTTATTACGAACAAGGAGTGCTCTTTCTTTTCTATGCTACGCAGATCGGCTATGGTGACGTCAACGAGACAGAAGGGGTTTATGATTACAAATATGATAGGCTGCGCTATATGATCCGTTCCATAGATTATCAGTATGAAAACGACAAAAATTTTGCAGGACCGTATCAGAAACCGGAGGGGATGGATGAATAAAATCAATGCGACGATAATGTCTGTCATTTGGATCGCGGTACTTATCTTGTCGCTGTGTTTAGGCTCGTTCGTAAAGGCGGGCGAGCCCGTAGTTTTTGCCGAGGAGCAGAGTCCATCTGTATTGATTGATGGCCGAACGGAAGAGGAAAAAATCGGTACGATTGATTTTTCGTCGAGGCTCCCGAATATTACCGATTTGTATGTCGATAATCAGGCGGATGGCGAGTATGTAAATACAATCGATAATTTTAACAATATGTATCACATGGAGATCGTTAAGACAGAGGATACCGATTATCCGTATCGAGCTCTGTTTTTCGGGTGGGGAACTGCGGATACGAACCCAGGCTGGCAGGGTTGCGACGCAATTTTTATGGCTCGTGGCAAAAATTTGGATACATGGGAATTTTATGCGGGGAAAAATAAGGTAGGCGCCCCTACATATACGGATCAAATGAACCCTGCGGTATGGGTTCCTGTCGTTACGGCTGATCCTACAAAATGGTATGATAATTGGCATAACGGAGATCCGTCGCTCGTCTATAAAGACGGTGTGTTCTATCTTGCTTATTCGGCGTACGGTACGGATTTAGATATGCAGCTTGGCGGAGACGATGGTGATATTTCATGCATTATGGGTGCCACCAGTACGGATTTTATTCATTGGAAAAAATCGGAAGCGCCTCTTTTGATTTGGGAAGAGGAAATCGGTAAAAATGAGCCGGTGACAGGGAATCCTCAAAAGCCGTATCCGTTTACGACCAATCAATTTTTCGGATTGTATCATCGTCCATCTTGGATTTATGATGAAGAAGAAGGCATTTGGAAAATGTGGTTTGACTATATTTCACGGTGGGACAGCGCCAGCGGCGGTAACAATATGTCCATGGGGTATGCAGAAAACCGCGGTGATCCTATGAATCCGGATGACTGGACTGTCATTCAAAAGGATGATCAGCCTGCAATTACAGAATTTGCGAATCCATGTGTCAAAAAGATAAATGGCGTTTATTATGCCTATGCCGATCCGAATGCAACGCTGCACGGCGCAGAAAATGACAGGTTAAGTTCCGGACCTTGGACGATGCGCCAACTTGTGGAAGCGCAGAGTTCGGACGGAATAAATTGGACGGTAACGGGATTTATTGTGCCGGATGAAGATTGTCAAGCATGCCATGTTCCGACACTTTATTATGAAGACGGCATATTATATTTGTTTTATGCATCCCAAAAAGGCAACAGGGCAGATCCTTTGTTTGATCGATTGGGAAATAGATATTACAATGGGGATACATATGACTACCGCTATTTTGCTATTCGATATAAAGCACGGTTCCTCGATTATCAGATCTCTAAAAATGTAACGTATTGAGGGCATTAAAAATGAAAAAACTATTGTTTTGTGCGCTTATGTTTTTTTTCCTTGCCGGGGTTGTTGCTTGCAGTTCACCGGAAGATGATTTGAATAGAGAGGATGGCAGAAGTCTTATTATTGACAATGTTGTTCAAACCATATATTCTCCGGGAGAAGCTTTATGTCCCGAAGGTAGGTTGACACTTGTTTTACAAGATGGTACAAAAGAGGCCATGGAGATTACTGCGGATATGCTGGTTGAACAATCGGCGCCTCTGCAAGCGGGAGAGTTTGCTTATATAGTTGAGTACGACGGATTACGGGCAGAAATGCAACTTTCTGTGAATGACAGTGGCGTTAAAGGGGAAACGCTCAAAGTTTTGCCTGATAAAACGATTTGTTTTTGGGGGGATTCGTTCGATTTTACGGGCGGCAGACTGGAGAGACAATACGAAGACGGAGAAAAAACAGATACGCTTATTCCCTCTGGTTATGCAAATAAAACTGTGGCATCGGTAAAAGCTTCCGAACAAGACAGGACGGAAGAACGAGTGGTACTTACAGGTGCAAACGGCGTTACAGTCGGCGAGATTGTCTATACAGTGCGTAATCCGGCCGTCGCGCTTGAAATTATACAGCCGGTTGCTAAGACCGCCTATCGATATCTCGATGACATTGATGTGAGCGGCGCGACGGTTTGTGCTACTCGCTTAAGCGGAGACAAAGATCCCATTGTGGAAATGACGCGGGATATGCTTGATTGTTATAAAGCGACGCGTCCTGTATCGGGGGAGCATGGTGTTGAAATTTCCGAGCAACTGATTACGGTTTTTTATTGTAAAGATACGTATCGCTATGAAGAAGCTTGTGCGACTTTTGTGATTACGGTAGAAGATCCGTGGCAATTTGTAATGGTGAGCGCTCCCGAGCATTTGATGCCGGGCGCTGGTGTAAAAATGAACGCGGCACTCAATTATACCGGAATGGTATTAAAAATTGGGCATGCGAGCGGTGTGGTCGATGAAGCATCGCCGGAATTTTCTGTCGGGGATGGAGTATTGACGCCGATTGCACTTGCCGCTCCAAATCAGGCGGGTGCGCTTGTCTTGAAATTTAGGCTGTCAGGAACGGTCGACGCGGTTTACAGCGACGTGTTTACGGCCGAAGGCGGCGTGGAAGTGGTTGTTCCCGTTAAATGGAATCCCATCGGAAACACACCGCAATCTTATCGTTATGCTGTTACTGTTTCATAATACGGGAGGGTGGAAGGCATGAGAGCGTTTTCTGAATTTTTGAATGCAAAATGGATTTGGGCGAAAGAAAATGATCGCAAAAATGATTGGGTGATTTTCGTTCGGGATTTCAACGTAAACAAACTGGATGAAAAGGTTGAAGTAAAAATAGCTGTCGATTCGAAATATTATCTGTATATCAATGGCGAAATAGCCGTGTTTGAGGGTGGATTAAATCGTGAATCTTTGCCCGGCTGTGGTTATGCGGACGAAACGGATGTTACTCGGTTTTTGAAAACAGGTAAAAACCGCATTGTGCTGAAATGTTGGTACTGGGGGAACGAGGGAAGAAACAATGTTGATAGCGGCAAGGCCGGGCTTTTGTTTGAATGCCCAAAACTTGGGTTTTATTCCGATAAAAGTTGGAAATGTTTGCGCGATCCTGCTTCGCAAGCAACAGAAGGGGAGCAACCTTCTTATTTGTATGGCGGATATAATATCGGTTACGATGCACGCAAAGAAGATATCCGTTATTGGAATGCTGAATTTGATATAAGCAATTATGAGAATGTGCAGGAATACGGAAGATATGGTGATGCGCCTTGGGGAAAATGCATAAAGCGATACACTTCTCCGATTGAGTTTTCACCGGTACAAGAATATCCGAGCGTTGTCAAGGGGAACGGAGAAGCGGTTTGTAATTTGCCATATGCAATGCAGTTTACACCATACTTCAAAGTTATTGCGAAAGGCGGAGAAAAAATAGACATACGTTCTGATCGATATTATGTCAATGGCGGTCCGGGTGATGAGAATAGTTCATACCGCGGTCACAGAGTAGAATATATTTGTAAGGCCGGAAGCAATGAGTTTGAAGCGTTGAATTGGATCGTCGGTGAAAAGGTCTTTTATTCGATTCCTAACTCCGTGAAAATTATTCGATTAGGATACCGCGAAAGCAATTATGGCTGCGCAATTCTTGGCCATTTTTTCTGTGAAGATGCGTTTGTAAATCGTCTTGTTGGAAAATGTATACGCACTCTACGCGTGTGTATGCGTGATAACTTCATGGACTGTCCTGATCGCGAGCGTGGACAATGGATTGGAGATGTTAGTGTACAGGTTCCGCAAGTATCCTATGTATTGGATAAACGCGCCATGTTTTTGGTAGAAAAATCAATCCGCGACTTTGTCAACTTGCGCACAGGCGATAGCTTGCGCGGAAATATTCCCGGTAGCGGGTCAATTGAGCTTCCCACGCAGTCTCTGAATGCTTTAAGCATGACGGGAATGGTTCGCGAATATTTCAGACAAACTGCCGACGTGGAAATTCTTAAGTTCGTATTTGAACCGATGGTAGCGTATTTGAAACTTTGGGAGACGAATGAGCTTGGCATTGTGCCGCGTAAGGCAGGTGATTGGTGGGTAGATCATCTCTTAAATAAAGATTCGGTTGTCCTTGAATATGAATGGTATTATTCAGCATTGCGTTTTGCCGCATTTTGTGCGGAAAAAACGGGAATACATAAACATGATAATTGGCTTCGCGAACGTACAGAGTTGATCAAAAAACATTTCGCGCGCTTTGATACAGGTAATTATTATGCGAGCGGCAGAGTGTTCGACAATAACGATCATTTTAAGGATAAAGATCGATTGCAAGTTGTTCCCGACGATCGTGCCAACGCTATGGCAGTCGTAGCAGGACTTGCCGATCCGGATCGGTATGAAAACATCAAAAATATATTGATGAGTGTTTTTAATGCGACGCCGTATATGGAATATTATGTATTAAAAGCGCTGTTTGAAATGGAATATCCGCAGGAAGCTTTTTATCGCATGCGGCAGAGATATATGAAGCTCGTACAAAACGAAAACACTACGCTTTGGGAAGATTTTGATATTCTCGGAACAAAAAATCACGCATGGTCAGGTGGGCCGCTCACGTTGATGTTTCGTTATGTGGCGGGAATGGAGTACGATGCAGAAAAAAATATTCTTACCATTATGCCGGATTTGCGTGTGCTTCATCATATTGATTGCGCAATGCCGATTAACGATCGGTTAGTTACGCTGGAAGCGGATATATGTGCGGGAGAGATTAGCGTTAAATTATGCAATGCTTCGAATGTTTGTGTCCGGTTGCTTTTTTATGAAAAGAAATCGGGTGTTTCTTCAAAAAAACAATTTACATGCGGCGAAGGAATTTTTGAAATTCATTTGCCGTCGTCCTTGTAATAAGGTGGAGAGGTTTATTTCTTGTAATCATCAATAGGTAAGAAATCGTTTTGGATGAGTTTGGTTTAAGTAATCGGACTCATCCTTTTTATTAAAATATAAAAAAGTAGATTTGCGAGTAATAGGGGATTATAAGTTATCCGACTATTATTTATTTTTGTCACAAAGAGTACTATGTATTTTATAGAATTTCTATGTATTGAAAAAATATGGCCGATATTTTGAGTGGAATTATTGCTATACCATTTCGAACATGTGTTTGATACAAAGTGTTGTATAATTATCGTTAAAATTGTATAAAAATCGATTTTTTTTTGTAGAAATTCGAATAAGTATTTACAAGAGTTAATTCTCGTGTTATAATAAAAAAAATATCTAAAAAGAGAGGGTCGATTAGCAGAGAATATTGTACGATAGAATTTCAATAACCGCCGTTAAAACGGTGGGAAGGAGGAGTTTGTGAACGAAGTCGTTATAACGGGCAGTGAAATTACATTGCAGCAGATTGTAAATGTAGCGAGGCAAGGTGCAAAGGTTTTATTATCCGCGCGCGCAAAAAAGAATATTATACAATCACGGCAAGTAATTGATCGGCTTGTTGAGGATTCCAAAATTGTGTACGGAGTCACGACGGGATTTGGAATGTTTAGTGAAACATTTATCGAAAAAGAATTCACAAACAGTCTTCAAAAAAATCTGATTGTCTCCCATGCCGTAGGCGCGGGAGATTTTTTTGAAGATGAAATCGTACGAACGGCCATGTTGCTGCGAGTAAACAATTTTGCAAAAGGATATTCCGGGATACGTTTGGAAACGGTACAAACGTTGGTGGATATGTTGAATGCAGGCGTTACGCCCATTGTTCCCGAGAAAGGTTCGCTGGGGGCGAGCGGCGATTTGGTTCCTTTAGCGCATATGGTTTTACCGATTCTTGGACTCGGACAAGCGAAATACAACGGTGAAGTGTTGTGCGGGAAGGACGCTATGCAGGCGGCAGGCATAGCGACGCAGGACTTGACGCAAAAAGAGGGGTTGGCACTGATCAACGGGACGCAATTTATGACTGCGGTCGGAGCGTTGACGATTTTTGATGCTATCCGGTTGCTTAAAGTAGCGGATGTGGCGGCTGCAATGAGTTTTGAGGCGCAAAACGGGATAGTGGATGCTTTGGATGAAAGGATGCATGCCATACGTCCGCATAAAGGGCAATGCGACACGGCTAGGATTGTCATGGATTTGTTAAAAGGCAGCAAGAATGTAACAAGGCAAGGGGAGAAGCGAGTGCAAGATGCTTATTCCCTGCGATGCATGCCGCAGGTGCACGGAGCCAGCAAAGACGCGGTGAATTATGTACGGGAACGTGTTGAAATTGAAATGAATTCCGTAACGGACAATCCGATTGTATTTTCTGAAACCAACGAAGCGATATCCGGCGGGAATTTTCATGGTCAGCCGATGGCGTTAAGTTTTGATTTTCTCGGAATTGCGTTGGCGGAGATCGCCGATATTGCCGAGCGGCGCATTGAACGTATGGTAAATTCGGCTCTGTCGGGATTGCCTTCCTTTCTGGTAGAGTGTGGCGGTGTAAATAGCGGGTACATGATTGTTCAATATACGGCAGCGGCGCTTGTATCCGAAAATAAGGTGCTGGCACATCCGGCAAGCGTAGATTCTATTCCTTCCAGCGCAAATCAAGAGGATCACGTTTCGATGGGAACGATAGCGGCAAGAAAAGCTCGTGAAATATTGGAAAATGTTCGGCGCGTATTGGCCATTGAATTGATGTGCGCATGTCAAGCGATCGATCTGCGGGGAGATAAAGGGATGGGGATCGGCACGAAGGCCGCCTATGAATGTGTCAGAGAAGTTGTTCCGCATTTGAAGGAAGACAGACCCTTATATGGTGATATCAATTTATGCGAAGAGAGGATCATCGATGGCAGTTTGTTGGAGCGCGTGGAAAAACAGGCAGGCAAAATAGAGTTTTGATCGGGTGCAGAAGATGGAAAAAGATTTGAAAGAAATATTATCGGAAGACGGGGAGTTGCCGCCGTATCCGCGATTTGAAAGCGATGTTCGAAGGGCGCCAAAACGAACGGCACGGCTTAGTCCCGCGCAAAAGCGTCTCGCCTTAAAGAATGCTCTTCGCTATATTCCGGAAGAATGGCAGGACGAACTTGCGCCGGAATTTGCCGGAGAATTGGAAGAGAGGGGCAGAATCTACGGCTACCGGTTTATGCCGAAAACGCGTATTTACGGTAAGCCTATCACCGAATATAAGGGGAAATGCCTGGAGGGAAAGGCTTTTCAAGTGATGATCGATAACAATTTGGATCATGCCGTGGCGTTATATCCATACGAACTGGTAACGTATGGAGAGACCGGTCAGGTATGTCAAAATTGGATGCAGTATCGGTTGTTGAAGAATTATTTGGAGGAATTGACGCAAGAGCAGACGCTTGTGGTCATGAGCGGGCATCCGATGGGGGCATTTGCTTCGAGAAAGGAGGCTCCGCGAGTCATCATCACGAACGGTTTGATGGTGGGCATGTTCGATAATAATGAGGATTGGACTCGTGCGGCAGCGATGGGCGTTACGAATTACGGGCAGATGACTGCGGGGGGCTGGATGTATATCGGGCCGCAAGGGATTGTGCACGGAACATTCAATACCATTCTAAATGCGGGACGGAAAGTATTGGGGATACCGAATGACGGAGATTTAACGGGGAAACTTTTTGTAACAAGCGGTTTAGGCGGAATGAGCGGCGCGCAGCCGAAAGCTATCGAAATTGCGCATGGCGTCGGGATCATTGCGGAAGTAGATAAGAGTCGAATTGAAACGCGTCTTTCGCAAGGTTGGGTTCGCTGTGTAACGTCGGAGGTGAAGCAGGCGTTTGCTTGGGCTCAAAAAGCTTGTTCGGACGGGGAAAGTTTGTCGATCGCATATCACGGAAACATAGTAGACGTTCTGGAGTATGCCATAGAAAGTCAAGACCACCCGTAAAACGGGTGGCTTGCACAAGCCCTAAAAGGGCTTAATACCTGCCGGGCTCACGCCCTC
>CALVYJ010000147.1 GCA_944372075.1 uncultured Clostridia bacterium
AATACAGGAGATATCTCCGTCCGTATCGCCATTGGTGTTGGAAAGATATCCATCTTTATCCAGCCCGTATGCCGAATACGCCATATAATATTTACCATCTTTATAAACTACAGAAGGATCGCCATTATGCCAGTTGTCATACCAATTATCCGACGCGGTCACAATGGGCATCCATTCCTTTGTCGTATACTTGTTTTCTTCATCCGGAACGTCCCAATAATTTTCACGCGTCTCTTTGCTTCTTGAATAGACTTCCCAATGATCAAGATTTTTGCCTCTTGCCAAAAAGATAGCATCGCACCCAGGCCACCCTACATTCGTTTCCGAAAACGCCCAACCAAAGAAGTACATTCTGTACGGATATTTTTTATCGTTAACCTTTACAATAGTCGGGTGATACATATTGTTGAATCCCCATAAAATATCGCGATCCGTATCAACCGTGTATAACCCAGTTATATTCGGAAGCGTACCGTCATCAAACGAAATACCGCCCACGCGCGGCGTATAATCTTCCGGCAAAATATCCGTCTTCACCTCTCCCCCTTGACAAGCTGCCGAAGAACATACCAGAATTAAAACAAATAACCAGCATATAGCTGCCTTTAGCACTCTTTTGATTGCGTCCTCCTCTTTATGAAATAATTACACTTCCCGCTTCAGCTCCCGAATCGGATAGATCGAACAGGAAGGTTCCGCTTTCTTGCTCTACGCCAGATACGCTTTTCATCAGCGTACCGTCAGAAGAATAAATTTTAGCAGTATATCCTTCTCTGCCGGCAAAATCAGAGACCTCAAACTTTATGTCTACCCCTCCATCAAAGCCCAGCGTAATTTTATCTTCTTTTTTTACTGAAAGAGAATAAACATTTCCGCCATACCGAATGGATTCACAGGAAATTATAGTATAGTCATCCGGAACAGAGGGAGAAACACTCAACCGATCCGCCTTCGCCGTCAAACCCAAAAAGCCATATACAAATACAGTAGGAACCAATCCGCTTTCTGGAAATTCGCCGATGATGCCGATTTTCCATTCCGAGCCATATTTGTTGACCGGATCCCGCATAAGTTGATCCACTTCGTATTCGGAAGCGATCGCGGAAAGCCTGTTCATGGCGCTCTCTGCACTGATGTAGCGAATTCTCGACATTAAGTCATAGTAGGAAGTATAAAAAATAGTAGACCCATTCGTTTGGTGCTCCCCCCACTTACTGTTTGTAAGAGGATTTATTCCGTCCTTAATACCATTCCACCAGTAGTGCCTTACTTCATTTTCATCCGAAATAGGTTTATCTTCAATGGCAACCGTATTGACGACCGGAGCAATCTTCGTTGAATAAATATCGTCGCCCTGTGCCCTGTCTCCTTCAACGATCCGCGTTCCGTTCATCCAGGAATAAATATACGCAGCGCGCGTTTCATTTCCGATTCCGGCATATAAAGCTTCCGTATTTAGGAATGTCAAACCAAAATCTCGGATTTGACCATCAGCGTCAATTGTACTCACATATCTGCCGGTCTTTTCATTCCAAAATTTTTTGTCATACGCATCCCTCGCAGCGTCAGCTTTGTCCCGATATTCCTCCGCTTTAGCAAAGTCACCCTTCATTTCCCATAAACCGGCATAACTTTCCAACGCCATGGGAAATATCAGATTGACATATGCATCATAATATCCTGTAGGATAATTATCCCAATAGGTGGATGAACAACTCTCGTATCTGCCTGTATTTCTGCCATTGTCAATTTTTAACAGACCGGTCGATCCGCCCAGTACATTTTCTAGATAGTCCATGCACTTTTGCGTCTTTTCCCATACAGTCCTCCCTCTGGAATGATCGGCATAATACGTGAGCGCTTCATCTGTCTTAAAATATTCATCAACAGGATTACCATTATCAAGATTCGCCAAATTGATTTCCTGTGAAGTATCGTCTTCCATTTCCAAAAATGATGTATTCGCTTCCCATGCACAGATCAAATATACAGCATTGATATAACGCAGCGTTCCGTCATAATGCAAAGAACTGGCTCCATCCGGCCAAAACGGACGATCGCCCCACGACCATATATAGCCATTCTCGTTTTGGGCAAAATCCGCAATTTTTTGTTTCGCAAGCGCCTGCGCATCTTTACCGGCAGACAAACCCATCCACATGATCTTTTTGATATTCCATTCAAACCACGTGGGCTCGTTTCCAAATGTATTGGAAATTGCATAGACCGTCCTCTGCCCATTCGTAACAATACCATAATCGGGATTTGTAACCGGATTTCGTAACCCGAAAATATCCGTCATGTAATTTACTGTATAAACAACATCGTCGTTTCTATCGTTGAAAAAATATTGATTTAAGTATTTTTCACGATAATCAGAACCGTATAATTCTTCACTCGCATCAACCGTCTCAAACGAATAATCCGGTTCACCAGGATCAAAAGTGATCTCATCCTCTTTCTGTTCATCGTCTGAAGATTGATTATCATCATCCGGTTTCTTCTGGGAACAACCGCAAAATATCCCGCAAATCATCAACAGCGAAAGAATTAAACAGAAAATTCTCTTCATAACCTCTCCTTATCCTTAAAATTAAAAACGAAACTTTAACCTTTACCGTAAGGCGCCGTAGAATCCCTGATAACTAATTGCGGCCAAATACATTTTTGTGCGATCTCTCCGTTGACAATATCATTGTATAAAAGGTCAAAAATCGCCATACCAAGCTCTTCACTCTTCTGATCAAGCGTCGTAAGAGACGGAATTGAACTTTTACACAACTCGATATTGTCAATCCCTACGACCGAAATATCTTCCGGTATCCGATATCCACTGTCATGCAAAACTTTCATCGCCCCAAACGCCATCAGATCATTGCTGCATACCAAAGCACTGCACGTCTTTCCGGTATCCAACAACTGCTCTACCAGTATTTTCCCTGACTCAATCGTAGACTCATATGGAACTTTCCCATAAACAATCACAGGATCATTGCAACCTAAATATTTCCGCATTGCGGCTTTGAATGCCGGCAGACGTTCATCTGATAAAACGCTTTCATCATAACAACTTAAATAGGCAATGTCCTTGTGACCTTGTTTCGCAAGATATTCAATGATCATCATCATCCCAGCAGTAAGATCAAGATGAATTTGATTCACTCGCGGATCGTTAATGTTCATTGTTTTATTAAGAACAAGTTTAATATTATAATCCAATAGCTTCAATATGTCTTCACGCTGAATTTCTGTAGCTTGTACTGCAATATACACCCCGTCTAAATGCCTAGAAATAAAATTGTCAATATATACGTCAAAATTGCTTTCACCCGCACAAATATTTACAAAGTATCCTTTTTTTATCGCCGCTCGCTGTATGCCGCTAATTACGGCGTTTTGTAAAGGGTTCGACAGATCATTGACCAAAACTCCGATATTGTGCGTCTTTTTTGTCGTGAGAGAACTCGCAATCATATCTGGATAATAATTCAACCGCTTCGCTGCAAACAACACCTTATTCGTCAATTCCTGCGAAACATATCTCTTTTTGTTAAAGACATATGAAACGGTCGCTGTGCTTACTCCCGCAAGTTCTGCTACATCTTTCCTCGTAAACCTCGTAACCATTTTCTATCTCCTCAACCAAGAACAATCAAATTTACATAAAGTACCCGCGTACTTTACATAAAACAACCTTCGTAAAAGTATATAACTGCCCTACAAACCGATATAAATATGCTCGCCTCTACGCGTACGCTTGCAGCAAACTTCTGCACCCTGAAGCAAATCGCATCCCTCCCCAAATTGTAAAACCCATCTCTTTAGATGTTTTTTATGAGAGTTACCCGCGTACTTTTTCTTTATTATAACACCGAATCGTATGCCTGTCAATATAGGTTTTGAAGATTAAGAAATCAAAAAAAATGCACGAATTTGCAATATTTTGATCGAGTTATATCAAAATTTATTGCCGACATATTGCAGAACGGCACATCTTGCCTATGTCAAAAACAAAATCCATCAAGAAACGACCAAATTTAAGCACAGAAGCACACAGCGACAGATTCTTTCCTATATGGGCAGCGCATATATGAAGTCAAATTCGCATAAAAAATGAGTCGACTTTAATTGCCGACTCATTTATATCGATATAATATTGTTCCTTCACAAAACGAGAACGGACTGATTTCACCCTTTTTTAGCTGACCAAACAGCGATTTTTCCGTGAACACCCGAATCAAAAGCTACATGATACATTGCGTTTCCCGTCGTATTGGAAACCACCATCTTAAGTTCATTTTCGCCGTCAACGACATAAGATGTAATATCTGCACGATATGGCTCCCAAATCAAGGTATTGACTAGATTTCCGTTCCAATAGATCTCTGCCGTATCCCGCAAGGCTTGCAATGTTAAGAAATATTTTCTATCAAAATCGGGATGCAACTCGATCTTTGCACGATACACCGCGCTTCCCGAATAATACGGCTGACCATAATCGGCCCAATATTCCGCTTCGCCGTTTGCCGACCAACCGTTTCCCTCAACGGAAAAATTACGTATAACAGCCTCCATTGTATAGGAAGTCAAACCATTCGGACGCACCTTAACCGACGTCTCTTGCTTTCCTTTCTCAACAAAAAGCAAAATTCCCTCGCGCGGCTCAAAACAAAGTTTTACTTTCGTTCCCCCATTATATTTCTTACTTTCAACAAAATACGCTTCTCCGGTTTCAGCATTCAGTCCGCAAACAGCTCCCGCTTCGCGTACAATGACTTCCCTCTCTTTCTTATCCTCGCTTTCATTGACAAAGAAATAAACGACGTTGTCTCCGTATTCGCGTTTCAAATAGCGCAAAGTACTATCTCCGCCAGCGATCTTTACGTCACGATATCCATACTTTTCGGCATAGTCGGCAAAATGTGTCCCATCAAACTGATAAGAATAGCGCTCATTCATGGTAAATTCATTGATATGAAGAAACCGTTTCGAATTCGAAATATCTTTTTGCAGGCGGACAATCTCATTTTCATCTCCGTCCGAACAGCCGAAATTACACTTACCAAGAAACACTACGCCGCCTCCAGCCTTTGCAAAAGAAGCAACGGCACGCAACGTAGCTATGGGCATTTCTGTAATATCGGGCAGGATAAGAAAACGATATTTTACGCCGTTAATTACGAGATCCCCCGTATCTGTCTCGGCTTTTGCAATGGAAGCGTCTGTAAGAAAATCATAATCAAGCTGATTTTCAAGCAACTTTTCAGCTACATCGAGGACAAAACGATCGTAGACAAGCGCCGTTGAAAAATCGTCAGGACACATTTTTTCTACCACTGTAGCAATCGGATAATATAGAGCCGCGCAGCCGGCATATTCGCCCTCCGACAAAATACGAGACAGTCGCTTACAATATTCGGTATATCTTGAAAAATATTTCCAGTAATAATTTTGATAAAAAAGACTGGGCGGACTTTCGAATTTTCTGTCCCCATCCACGGAAGAGAAAAATGCATGCAGAACCAACATGTTGATACCGCGAACATATTGATAATTGGTCCATTGACGAATACGCCGCAAATTCAGATCAAGACCGGATGTCGCAAATGTTTCACTCATCGTACGGCTTTGACAAAATTGATGCGCCGCGGATGAGGCATATTTTTCTGTCGCCTTCTTTTCTGTAAGATCGATTCGATCTATCCCCGCATAATCTAACATTTTCATTGCGCGCATTAAATCGCCCTGCGTACTGACATGATATGGAAGAAATTCTTCGCTGTGTACATGTCCGATCAACAGAACGCCCGCCTTGTGACAAAAATCAGATAGCTTACCGAAAAAATTTTCACAATACATCTTTGTCACTACGTCCCAATAGTCCATGCGCACACGTAAACCGTCTTTCCCTTTTTTCCAAAGCATCTCCAAATTGGCACAAAGATCGTATCCTTTTTTTTCCTTAAAATATCGCGGTAAATCCCCCGTCCAAACGATGCTTCCCGCATCATCACGATATTCATAAAAATTGAAATTGTTGTAAAAGCCAGGCTCATCCACGAAAAAACCGCGAATCGTGCCGTTCTGAAAATAGGGAGAAAATCGTTTTAGATATTCAGCGTGTGTATGCCGAATAAAACTATCTGTAGCATCAGCATTGAGCATGTCCGTATAAAAACCGTTCGAGTAAGCCGGATGCCAAAGGGTATCACATACGACATAACGATACTGATCATCCCGAGCAATCTCGCTGGAACCCTCCGGCAAAACTTCACTGAATTTATACCGATTAAGATTTTTGGCGCAATAAGATTTATTCTCATGCAACACGCGCTCCCCGGCATACCCGCTCGGCCAATTATCTTCATCGTAGATCCATACGCGCATTCCCTTTGCAGATGCCGCTTCAAGCACCGTCCCTACCCGCTCAAACCACGTTTCAGATAAATACTCTATCGTCCTGCCTCGGCGTGAATGAATAATAAATTCGTCTATCCCTTTGTCTTTCATCTCATTCAACTGATAAAGCAAGTGGTCTTCCTTTAGATCGTCATTCCAAAACCAAAAAGGCACAGGCGAATATTCTCTGTCCGTTTCGCGAAAATGCGAAAGCAAAACTTCCGTTTTCATAAAATTCTCCCCACTACATTTCAATTTTTGTAAATCAAAACCACCAGAAACCTGGTGGTTTTCATGATTCGATAAAAGATACATTTCCGTTACAAAGCAAAAAATTCCGGAATCTGCTTATCGAAGCCAATGCAATATAATGTTACTCACCATATACCACTTTTACATTATACCCGGCAAGCAATTTGCACCAATCGTCATCCAAAACCTTATCTGTTATAATATAATCTATCGCATCAAAGTCACAAATGCGCATAAGCGCAGTTTGGTCAAACTTTGTACTGTCGCAAAGAAGGATACGCGTAGTGGCATGCTTCATCATGACGCGCCGCAGTTCCGCTTCACTCTCGTTTCCATCGGTAAGATGCCCCTCTTTAGACACCCCTCGACAGGAAAAAAACAGCGTTTTGACTTGAAAATCTTCTACAAACTTTTCCGCGCGCGACCCAACAAATGAAAGTGAACTTTCTCGCAAGATTCCGCCCGTACAATATACTTTACTTCGTCCGCTTTCACTGAGCAGCTGCGTCGTTTTCAGACCGTTGGTAATAATGGTAAGGCGTGAACGATTTTTTAGGAATTTAACCATCTGCAGGACGGTACTGGATGAGTCGAGAATTACGCTGTCATTTTCACTCACAAATTCACATGCTTTTGCAGCAATACTTTCCTTAAGGGGTTTGTTCTCCGTTTCCCGATATAAAAACGGAATTTCTTGATCAAATCCTTCCAATAACACTGCGCCGCCGAATCTGCGTTTAAGAAAGCCTTGTTCCTCCAATTTGCCGAGGTCGCGGCGAATGGTCGCTTCGCTCGCAAATAGTGTACGAGACAAATATTCTACCGATGCAGTCTTCGACTGTCTGAGTATTTCCATAATTTGCATGTGGCGCTCTTCCCCAAACATCCTATTCCTCCCATTTTTGACCATCATACCATAAAGTGCGCGTATTGTCAACCTTCCCGCGTTTTTTCTTTTTTACACGTAAATTCAACGAATCGCCACACGCAACTTCGCTACAGACTCAAAAAACGGTATGGACTCATTAAAAATGCTAGACGTTCCGGCAACAAAAATTTCCGCTCCGCGGGCACGCATCTTTTCCGCATTCTCAAAACTAACGTTGCCATCGACTTCGATCATAACCTCGCTTCTCCCTCGTTTGTCCAAATAATCCCGAACGTCACGAATCTTATCAA
>CALVYJ010000148.1 GCA_944372075.1 uncultured Clostridia bacterium
GAATCATACATTTGTAAGGATTCGCCGCAGAAATATTTCTGCGGCGAATCCTATTATTTTTGATCCACAAATTTCAAAACTTCATTATAAAGTTTATCTTTGTCGACAACCAACGTAAATCGCACGGGTTTGTCGCGTAATTTCGATAAACACGCCGGTACTTTCATTGCCGTAGCAATATTCAAATGTTTGATCGCCTTAAAAGAGTCTTTAATATCGTTTCCGGTGATAGAATACATGACGTCTTGCGGAAATTTATAAGGACTTGCCGTAGACACAACGATCATCGGCGCCGCATCATTTTCATGTTGTGCAATGTAGTTGCTTGCCGCATACATTGCACATGCCGTATGAGTATCCATCGGATATTGGTACTCCTCAAAGAACTCATAGATTGTTTCTACCGTTTCATCCTCTCCGCAAAAGTCTGCCCACAATAATTCTTTAACTGCTTCAATTTCCTCGTCATACAGATTATAGACGCCTTCTTGCGCCAGTTTTTCCATGCGAATGCGCACACGCACCGGATTTCGATCCGCCAATTCAAAGAGCAAACGCTCCAAGTTGCTGGATATCAAAATATCCATTGACGGAGACATAGTTTTATAAAACTCGCGACGCTTATCATAAATCCCCGTGCGAATAAAATCAGTAAGAATATTATTTTTATTGGAAGCACAAATCAATTTCCCTACCGGCAATCCCATACGTTTTGCATAGTATGCCGCCAAAATATTGCCAAAATTTCCTGTCGGGACAGAAAAATTGACTTTATCTCCCATTTCAATTTGTTTAGAAGAAACCAAATCCAAATATGCAGAAAAATAATAAGCTATCTGTGGAGCCAGCCGTCCGAAATTGATCGAATTGGCAGATGAAAGAATGTACCCTTTTCTCTTTAATTCTTCTTGACAAGTTTCACTGGTAAAAATCTGTTTAACCGCCGACTGGCAGACATCGAAATTACTTCGAACAGCTACAACGCTGACATTTGCCCCTTCCTGCGTCGACATTTGCAGCTTCTGCATCTTACTTACGCCGTCATTCGGATAAAATACCATGATTTTTACGCCGTCCGCATCTTTGAACCCCTCAAGCGCAGCTTTACCGGTATCTCCACTCGTTGCAACAAGAATAAGTACCTGCTCTTGAATTCCGCATAAATTACATCCGGTACGCAAAAGATACGGCAACAACGTAAGCGCCATATCCTTAAACGCACACGTCGGACCATGAAACAATTCCAGCATGTATAACCCGGCATCAATTTTAACCAGCGGCGCAGCATCGTCCCCTTCAAATTGTGCGTAAGCTTTTTCACATGCGGCTTTTAATCCATCAAAATCATATTCATCTAAATATTTGTGCAATACCGTTGCGGCTCGCTCTGCATAATTCATGGAGAGCATCTCCTCCAATTCCGAAACCGAAACGGCAGGAAATTTCTCCGGAACAAACAAGCCTCCGTCCTTGGCAATACCTTGCGCGATTGCCTGCGCTCCGCTTACACATTCTCCCCCGCGTGTGCTGATAAAATTCATAATATTTCCCTATAACTTTTTTGCGCAATACTCGACGCGCACATTCGGAAACTCGCCCTCCCGGTTATCGAAAGGACGAGTCCTAAATCAGATCTGATTTTTGTTTACTACTCTTGCACTCTTAAAGATATTTTTGCACGAATTCCGGCAAATCTTCTTTTGCGCTGCTACACGTCACATAAATGGTAAGATTGTTTGACTCTGCCAATTTATCGAGCATATAATAAAACGCCGCCATGTCTTTAATTTCTTTGCCCGCTATCCGTGCTGCGCCGTCGATAAACAAATATTCGTTGTCATTGTTCGCCGCAACCACGCCCTTAATAAAACCGCAAAGCGCTTCTTCGCCGGCAATCATATAGTCGGCTGTGTCGATAAAACGTATATCTCTGTGAAGGTCATACATATAACGTTTGGTGTTGGTAACAAAAATCAAATGCCCTTTTGCTGCCGCAACTTTGCCGTTCGCTTCATCGATTATGATTTTTGTTTTGCCTGTCCCTTTAGGCCCGTAAATAATTTTGATCATTTTAACCTCCGTCAAAATTCTTTTTGCTACATCTATTTTACAACGTTTTTTTATTACTTTCAATACCTTTTCGAAAAAATCATGAAAACTTTTTAATTTATTTAATGCAGAGCATTATTTGCTTCTGCCTAACGCTATAAATTTACGATGCAAATCATGATCGATCAACCGGATCATATTATCCAACTCATCATCACCCATAATGCTGTTTCGGCCTTCCGCATATTCGTTGTCGATCTGCTCTTTCATTTTATAAACCAGTTCAGATCTCTTATCGATTCTATGCTCTTCCGGTAAATCATAATAATCGTTTATCCAGTATGCGATTCCCGCAAGACCGCTGGCGTTATTGATTGAAACGCGCGCAGGTCTGCCCAGAATTTTTGCCGTGTCAAAAATATTATAAATTTCCGGATCTTTCAACATTCCGTCTGCATGGATACCTGCACGCGTTGCATTGAATGCTCTGCCGACGAACGGCGTCATCGGAGGAATAATATATCCCAATTCATCCTCGAAATAGTGGGCTATTTCCGTAATCGCCGTAAAATCCATACCGTCCGTGGTTCCGCGCAAAGACGCATATTCTACCGCCATCGCTTCCAACGGACAATTGCCCGTCCTTTCCCCGATCCCCAGCAAGGAGCAATTTACGCCGCTTGCGCCATAAAGCCATGCCGTGGCGGCATTTACAACCACTTTATAAAAATCGTTATGGCCATGCCATTCGAGCATTGCACTCGGCACGTCTGCATGGTGATGCAAGCCGTATACGATCCCTTGGACACTGCGCGGCAACGATGTCCCCGGATATGTAACCCCGAACCCCATCGTATCGCACATACGGATCTTTATCGGAATTCCGCTTTCACGAGAAAGTTTTGTCAATTCGTTGGCAAACGGAACAACAAATCCATAAAAGTCCGCGCGCGTAATATCTTCAAAATGGCAACGAGGACGAATCCCCAGCGACAATGCACTTTTAACGATCCCTAAATACTTATCCAAAGCCTGCGCGCGGGTCAAGTTCATTTTTTTGAAAATATGATAGTCCGAACAACTCACCAAAATACCCGTTTCTTGCACACCGGCATCTTTGACCAGCTCAAAATCCTTTTCATTCGCGCGGATCCATGTCGTTATTTCCGGAAATTTAAGGCCCAAATCTTGACATTCCTTTAGCGCTGCACGGTCTTTTTCACTGTACAAGAAAAATTCACTTTGACGAATAATGCCCTTCGGACCACCCAACCGCGACATGAGTTTGTAAATATTTACAATTTGTCCGACCGTAAAGGGCGACGTGGATTGCTGTCCGTCCCGAAAGGTTGTATCCGTTATCCATATCTCGTCCGGCATATTCATCGGCACATGTCTATAGTTAAATACGACTTTCGGAATCTCATCGTATGGATACAGATCGCGAAACAATTCCGGATCCTTCACGTCTTGCAACTCGTAATGGTATTTATCTTCCTCTAACAGATTTTTATTGCGGTCAAAATATACCATCAGAAGACCTCCTTGACAAACTCTTCAATGCGGTCTAAACCTTGTTCAATATCTTCCATCGAAATAGCATAAGAAAGACGCACGCATTCGTCATCGCCAAACGCAATGCCGGGCACAACAGCAACACCTTTCTCCAACAGCATATCGGCAATATCCAAAGAACCGGTAATTTTTCTTCCGTTGTAGCGCTTTCCGTAAAGTTTATCTACGATAAGCATAATATAAAAAGCGCCGTCAGGAACAATACAATCCAAATGCTCGATGCGATGTATGCGATCGATCATAAATTTACGACGATCGTTGAATATTTCACGCATATTGGTCAATTCTTCTTCACTGCCGTTTAATGCCGCCAACGTTGCATATTGCGCAATACTGGTAGGATTAGACGTGGCATGACTTTGAAACGAATCGATCGCTTTTGCTACCTCTTTCGGGGCAGCCAGCCAGCCGATTCGCCAACCGGTCATTGCGTAAGTTTTCGAAACGCCGTTGATCACGATCGTTTTTTCTTTCATCTTTTCGCTGACCTGCGCGATAGAAAAATGTTTCACTCCATCGTAAATTAGCTTACAATAGATTTCATCCGATATAACCCAGATCCCTGCCTCTTCCGCAACGGCTCCCAAAGCACGAATTTCTTCTTCCGTATAGACAGCTCCGGTAGGATTGGACGGTGAATTGAAAATCAACACTTTCGTTTTAGACGTGATCGCTTTTTTCAAATCGTCCGGAGTAATTTTGAAATGATTTTCCTTATGCCCTTCAATGAACACACTTACTCCGCCGCAAACCTTCACAACCTCCGGATACGTCAGCCAATACGGAGAAGGTATAATGACTTCGTCGCCGTCTTCAACCAAAGCAAACATTGCATTAAAAATCGAATGCTTTGCCCCGGAAGAAACAATAATTTGAGAGGGTTCATAGTCCAAGTTCTGTTCCGTTTTGAATTTTTCCGCGATTTTAGCCCGAAGCTGCGGCAATCCGGATGACGGCGTATATTTGGTATACCCTTTATCCAAGGCATCTTTCGCTGCATCTATGATGTGCTGCGGCGTATTGAAGTCAGGTTCTCCCGCTCCAAAACCAATTACAGACTTACCTTCCGCTTTCATTGCTTTTGCTTTTGCGGTAATTGCCAAAGTCAGTGACGGTGCAATAGCTGAAATCCTTTTGGTTGTGTTCATACGTTTATACCTCGTAAAAAATTTTTCATATGGTTAATTGGGTATCGACAGCACTCTCAAAATTGCTCGACGAAACATGATTTTATATTTAAGACAACTCCTCTGCCGATGATAATTGTGCCTCTCTGTCGGCAATTGCCAAACCTTCCAACATTTCTCCGATATCGCCCATCATAAAACTCTCAAGCGAATACAGCGTAAGGCCGATGCGATGATCTGTAACCCTGTTTTGAGGGAAATTATACGTACGGATACGTTCACTGCGATCGCCTGTCCCCACTTGGCTCTTACGATTTTCCGCG
>CALVYJ010000149.1 GCA_944372075.1 uncultured Clostridia bacterium
CCTTGCCAACTTTTCGTTCGCAGATCATTCCACATGGCAAAACGAGCGAACGAAAAGTTGGCAAGGTATACTTCATCCAACACCTCCCAGCCTTTCATATTCAAAATTTCCATGCGAACCATCGCCAGTATTTCCGAGATGCGAATGCCGGAAGCAATCGTATCCAATCCGCGAATATCGATCTTGAATTCCCGCAACAAAAATTCCAGCAAAGTACTGTTGAATTGCAAGTTTTCTTCTGCAAAAGACACCGAATATCCCTTTCCGCCTTTACTACGCGTAATGCGAACCGGACATAACACCAAAGGCGCATAATGCGCTTCGCTGTTTTGAGCTTCAAACCATTTCAAAAAACCGAACGCTAAAAACAATACATTGGCGCCCGTTTCTTCTTCCGCTGTTTTTGCCTTTTTAATCAGAAACCGCAAAACATCCGAAACTTCTTCCCGTTCCGAATATGTGCGCAGGCGATTATTTTTTAATTCAACGCGCAACAATTCTGCCAACGGAGCCAAATTCCCCGCCGCGGGGAAATATTCCGTTCCTAAAAGCACCCCGCGAACGTCTGTGGTCTTCTCTAAAAGAAAAAACTCGTTGCCCGTAGCTAAATTTTCATACGTTTCATTGACGTCCGACGACAAAATATGCAAAGTATTCTTTTCCGGACGAAAATTCAACAGTGAATTTTTTAAGGAAAGATCTAATAAACGACGCTCCCATTGCTTGTTCCGCGTAACCTTTCCGTCAAAACTGAGTTTGCGCGTTCCCGACAACGATTCCGGCGCCGCATCGATATCCGTTTCGTTTTCCCCCAGCAGCTCATATCCCTTTATGCCGCGAACCTTTAACGGCAGAGGCAATATTCTCGCCAAACGGCTTCGCTTTATGTCCAAAACCGTATCGTAATAATTGTTCTCCAGTTTTTGAGAAAAATGCTTTTCCGCTGCCGTATAATTGACGTTCTTTCCTGCAAACACGTCCTCAATATCAAACATGCTGACATTGTTGATACCGTCCGACAAATATTTTTGCAGTAAAATCACATCGTCGCTTACACTGTCTGAAAAACAATTATCATACAGCCACACCCCGCAGCCCACGCTTTTTTCGCCCACCGCAAGGATCGGATGCAGGCCGGCACACTCAAAACACGACGCCATAAACAGCGCCAACTCAAAAGACGTGCAGACCTTATTCTTCAAAATTACAGTTATATCACCGACCGGCACCGGAGAATCGTAATCGTATTCCGCCGCAGATTTCTCGATCGACTGGCGCTTGATCGCCGCAAAAATTGCCGCTGCGATTTGTAAGATCTTATTCTTGTCGCCCTCTTGATAGCCATGCCATTCACAGGATACTCCCCATTTCTGTAATTGTAAGGCAGCATCCGACAAGACCCGCAAACATTCCGCTACCTTCGGGCGCACAAAACAGGACAGCAGCTCGGCATTCCCGCCTCTGCCGCTCCAATAATCAAAAGGCAACGTCGTAACTTCAGCCGTCTCTTCCGCCAAAACGTCTTTCCCTCGCAACACCCGAATCTTGATCGTTACCGTATTTAATTGCGATAATTCTGTAAGATAGAGCGGAGATACTATATTTGAGGCTGAAATTTCCACCGAACTCTCAAACGGTATGCTGTCTAAATGTTTGGAAAACGGCAGCAAAAAACCGTCCGCATTTTCAATGGTCACATCGATTTCTTCGGCGGCTTCTGAACCTGAATTTGCTATTTGTAAGGACGTAAACAGCGGCACGCGATTAAAATAATCCGCATAACCGTAAAATTGCTGTGCGCGTACACTCAACGTTATGCTCTCTCGTAACAACGCTTTTACCGATTTTTTTCCTGCCATATTCCCTCCGATCCTGTTTTCTGCAAACCATCTTTTCGTTTGACGACTTGCTATTGCTTGTCCGTTTTTATTATACTATAATTGCTCCGTTTTAGCAAGTGTTGACTCCAAATATATAGAATCAGATTATTGCCTGATTCCCCTCCTTTCATACGTAAAAAGCGGCCGCACAAACCTTGTACGCCCGCTTTTTCATCTTCAGAATCTTTCCGTTTATGATCCTTTTCGCTGCAAATCATCGATCCTCTCTAAAACCTGATCATAATTTTGCGCAACAAAATCCGGCTCCGCACCTTCCGCTTTCTTTCCCTGCGGGTTATACCAAATGCTGCTTATCCCCGCATTGTTTGCGCCTTTCATATCCGACGTTAAAGAATCTCCGATTACGATACACGCACATTTGCTCACCTGCAAACGATTCAACACATACGTAAAAAATTGTTCGTCCGGCTTTGCATATCCGATTTCATCGGATATAAACACTCCGTCAAAAAAATGTTCCAGCCCTACCGATTTCAAGCGTCCGTATTGCGCCGCAGGAGTCCCGTTCGTAATAAGAAACACCTTACCGCGCATCCTTAACCGATCTAAAAACGTACGCGCTCCGGGCAGCAAATAACCCGTATCGCACAACGTAGCAAAATATCGCTCGTTTACGCATCGAGCATCTTTATCGATTTTTAATTGCTTAAATAATCGTGAAAAACGTTCAACGACCAAGTCCGACTTTGTGATTGTACCTTTTTCGTATTCCCTCCACAGCGAATCGTTGATTTCTTTGAATCTGCCGTAGAAAGATTCCGCCTGCTCAATCCCGAAACTTTTTAACGTCTTTACAAAGCTTTCCCGCGATGACCGAACAAAATCTAAAATCGTTTCGTCTGCATCCACTAAAAAATTCCTTATCATGCCTTCTCACCGTTTCTTTTCCGCTTGTACCCGAATAATTGCCAACTCTTTTAACGCTCGCGTATAGGCAATGTACTTTTCGTTTTTGTTCATGCCCTCGTCCGCTACCGCCACGCAAGTAAACTCAAGCCCCTTCGACTCATACACGGTCATTAAATTGATTTTCTTTTTGGATATTTTATTGGTAATCCCCGGAATATTATAACTTTTCCTGCTGTATTTCTCCAACTCCTTTTCCGAAACAATGATCGCCTTCAAGCCCTTTTTATCTCGGAAAAAACCAGCGACTTGCCGCGGCTCAATCACCTGAACATCCGGCCCGTCAAAACCGATCGGCTGCATCGATACCGCTAATTCACTCGCAACAAAATCAACGATCTGATTCGTATTCCGATAGTTCTGGTTCAATGTGTACATCTGTTGCGGTTCAACACAGTCCCAGCTCTGCAACCCGCGAAAACGCGTTATATTTTGCGCCAAATCGCCATAAATGTTAAACGCCGCTCCCTCATTGAAAAATCGCAACAACTTATATTCGTTTTCGGAAATATCCTGCCCTTCATCGATAAATACCAAGCCGTAATGCGGCTGCAATCGTCTCCCCAACAGAGCAAAGATCAAACACAAAACATACGGATCGCTTCGATGCAAGCCTTTCCCTATGCCAAATTTGTTTTTTACTTTGCGCACCGTTTCTTTATAGAACAATCTGGCCAGCTCTATATGCGTGCCGCATTTGCCGATCTGTACGAAATATTCATTGCCCTTCAACGTCATGAACAATTCGCAGAACAGCGAAAAACCTTTTTCTATGCAATGTACGCTTTCCGTAATCTTTTCGATCTCCTGCAACAATTCGCCGCGCTTTTGTATGCGTTCCGCATACGTTTCCACCTCGACGCCGCCGCGATTGATCTTATATCTGCGCAAATCCGAAATCTCTTTTGTAACCGCTTCATACAGCGCCGTCAGATCTTTTTTCGCTCCTTCCGTCACATTTGCGTAGGAATGCAGTATATAGGCGCCTGCACGATAAAAAGAGAGCAATCTTCCGTAAAAATAACTGATATTCTTGATCTTATCGCTCTTCAGATCGACGCAAAAAAACTCTTCGACCGCCGTAACTTCATTCATCAATTCTCGAAACGGTTTTGTATAATACAATCCGCCGCTCGGCCTTTCCTTTATTTCCCCTAACACCGCCCGCCGCACTCGAAGACTGGCATTCTTGATCCGATTAAACGCCTCCATCTGCGTTTTGCATTGAACGGATGCCTCTTCGATATATTCGCTGCATTCCGGACTTAAAAACATACCGATAATGCCGTCGTAAATCTTGGTCAAGCGCGTCTGTAAGTCGGTATAAAATTTTTCCGAATATATATATGCCAGATACTTTTCCGGAACTCTCGCCGAAAAATTGATTTTATCGGATATGTCGATCCCTTCATTCTTCAATATCAATTGAAAGTATTCGTCGATCCGCTGCGTCTTTACCTTCTCAAGCTCCAATACCTGCGACAATTCATCAATAAACGCGTTAAAAGAATCACTCGGCGTCAATACCAACACATCGGTAGGCTTTAACGTCTCATTATTGTACATCAAAAAACTCAGTCGATGCAATAAAATCATGGTCTTTCCGCTACCGGCACATCCCTGTAAAACAAAGCTCTCTCGCTCCGGTCGCGTAATGATTTCATATTGCTTCTCTTGTATCGTTTCAATGATATCCGAAATCTCCGATTGCTCTTTCCTCGATCGCAAAATTTCTTTCAGGTACGGATCAAAAATTATCTCTTCATCGCGCCCCGCAATCTCTTCTTTGCTCAAATAATCGCGCAGGCTCAAATATTCATTTTTATAATCGATAAACCGCCCGTTCTCCGTTCGTATCGCACGCCGCAAAATCAGTTTGTAATTGTATTCGTTGATTGAAAATACGATTTGACTTTTTTGATAATATTTCCTCGCCAGCGGAGCTCGCCAATCTACAATCTCTAAATTGATTTCTCCCTTTTTTCCGATATAATAACTGTTGTATCCCTCTTTATCATCGTATACGTCCATGCGCGCAAAATATGGCTCAATAAAAAATCCCTTGTACCCTTCAATCGCCGCTCGCCATTCCTTAATTTGCGCATTCAATCCTATGATCTTTCTGTAATTTTCCGCCGAAAATTCTTCGCTGCGCAGTCCCTCGATCTCCTGCATCGCTTCCTTGATCTTTAATTTATATCGATTGATATAGCAGATCTTCAATAAAGACATTACGACGCTCACGCGCAAACTTTCATATTTCATCTGCTTGTCTTCATCCAATAAATCGAGATAATATTGTTTATTCGGTTGTTTGCGGCTCTTTATAAATTCACGCATTTCCTTTTCTGACATTTCAGCCATCGATCACACCCTTATCCTTCTGCCCGCTTTTTTAAGACATCACTTTAGTATAGCATATATTTCTAAAAAAAGAAACACCTTTGCGAAAATTTCACAAAAGTGTTTCTCTTTTATGTATATATATACTAATTTTACGCACAAATATTTGCATCGGAAATAATATGTTTTATTCCCACTCGATTGTGCCGCAAGGCTTCGGCGTTAAATCAAATAAAACTCGATTTACATTTTTAACTTCTTTGCAAATTCTGTCGGTTATATGTTGCAACAAAGGGAACGGTACATCTTCGACTGTAGCCGTCATAGCGTCTTTTGTATTGACTGCGCGAAGAATAACCGGATACTCAAACGTACGCAAACCGTTTTTCACGCCTACAGACTTAAAATCCGGCACGATCGTAAAATATTGCCAAACTTTCCCTTCCAGGCCGTTCTTTGCAAATTCTTCCCGCAAAATGGCATCGGATTCGCGAACCGCCTCTAACCGCTCGCGCGTGATGGCTCCCAAACAGCGAACGCCCAGACCGGGACCGGGGAACGGCTGCCTGTAAACCATGGAATCGGGCAAGCCGAGCGCCGAGCCTACAACGCGAACCTCGTCTTTGAATAAAAATTTCAAGGGTTCTACCAACTCAAACTTCAAGTCTTCCGGCAAGCCGCCGACATTATGATGCGCCTTCACCGGACCGCTTTCCAAGATATCCGGATAGATTGTTCCCTGCGCCAAAAATTCAATTCCGATTTGTTTGCGAGCCTCCTCTTCAAACACACGGATAAATTCCGCTCCGATGATTTTCCGCTTCGTCTCCGGATCTGCGACGCCCTCCAGTTTACTCAAAAAACGATCTACCGCATCGACATAGACCAAATTTGCATCCATTTGATTCCGAAACACATCGACAACTTGTTCCGGTTCGCCCTTACGCAACAACCCGTGATTGACGTGTACGCATACCAAACTTTTGCCGATCGCCTTTATCAGCAATGCGGCGACAACAGATGAATCGACCCCGCCGGACAACGCCAACAGCACTTTCTTGTCCTGGACCTGCGCACGCACCGATTCCACTTGTTCGTCAATAAATTTCTTTGCCAAATCCATACAATCAATCCGCGCCATATCTTCCGGACGCTTGTTATTTGCCATCTCCAATTTCCTCCTTTGTGAAATCTATCATAGCATATATCGCTAAATATTCGTCGATGCTCGACCAGATGCCAAGCATCTTATTCCCATTCTATCGTTGCGGGCGGCTTCGAAGTAATATC
>CALVYJ010000150.1 GCA_944372075.1 uncultured Clostridia bacterium
AGGCCATATCGGCTTTCCCTGCCCCCATATTAGGTGTTACTGAAAATTGTTTCCAATTGGCTCTGCGAATATTCCATGGCCTCCGCTACTGTCATATCTCCGTTCAAAAGCGCGGGAGTCACATAACCTTTCCAAACAGATTCAAAATTTTTAACTGCATTCAGATTATCAAATTCATATTTATACGGAAGCACAGAGTCTTCATCATCGCCATATAAGAAAGCATCCTGATTGATTTCGCGCTCGGGATACTGACGCCACAACGCGTTTTCATCCTCCGCAAGGCTACGCAAAATCGGAATGCAATTGCCTGTTTCCATAAAGAGTTTTTGTCCCTCTTCGCTGATAATATAGAACAGAAGAGTTGCAGCCAGCTCTTTTACCTTACTCTGTGCATTGAGCACATACCCAGAAGCACCGGTCGGAATGGCGCCGTCCGGCAGTGTCGGGAAAGACACAACGTCCCATTGACCGGAAAGAGCGTCCGCCTCTTCCATGGTACTCGTCGCCGGGCGGGAATTAAACATCATGCCAATACGACCGCTGAAAAAGTCGCCTACGTCGGGCAGAATCTCGTTATTGAATGCACCAGAATCGACCAAATCTACGATTTCCTGCAAAATTGCCTGATTGGTCGAATTGTTAAAATCAATTCCCTCCTGACCGTTCGAATCGCTACGGATAGTACCTCCGAGCGAGGTGAATATAATCGGGCCGCTAGAACCCCAGCTGAAGCTGATTTCCGCGCCGCGGCGGACAAAATTGCCGCCCTGCTTCTGCGCAATCATCTGTGCCGTCTCAACAAATTCGTCCCACGTCCAGCCGTTGGCGGGGTAGTTCGTGCCCTCGCGCGGGGTGAAGGGAAGCTCGTCGCGCGACATGCTTCCGAATACCGTGTCGAAAATCTGCGTGTTGATGTAAACGACGACCTTGTTGTATTCGCGGGGCATCAAGTATAAACCGCCCTCATGTTCGCCCAAAGCGAACATGGATTCGTAATAATCAGATTTATCTACGCCGTACTTTTCAAAATACGGGTTGAGGTCTTCCAACAGACCGTTGGACGCATACGACTGCACTTCATCCGTCCAGAACACGTCGGGTGCGTTCCCCGCCGCAAACTGGCCGGCCAATTTTTCCGTCCAGCTGCCGGCAATCGGTTCATATTTGATCGTAACGTTCGGATACAGCTCTTTGAAGCCCTTCGCAAACATTTCAATTTCATCACCGAACTGCCCTTCCGGCGCGGCGAAACGGATGACGAGCGGCTTATTCATATTGATGTTGCCTTCCTCGTCGAGCGATTCGTCGACAAGTCCGCCGCGATTGCACGCGACGCCGCCAATACCGATTGAAAGCGCCATTACAATCGCAAGAAAAACCATAGCTACGCGTTTAAACATTCTTTTTGTCTCCTTTTTGTATCAAGATAACCACCGCGGCCACAATCAATACTGCGCCTCCGATAGCTGCCCAGACGCCGCCAAGCATCATACTGCTGCAGCCGCCGCCCGTTGTATCGCTCGAAGAGTCGGCGTCAGCATAGACGAGCGCGTCCGCTGCGGCCAAATTCGCCGTTGCATCGCCCAAATACTGGATTTTGACGTAGCGCGCGTTGGTAAGATAGTTAAATTCATAATACTGCTCCACAAGCGCGGCTCCGACTTTATCGTAAGCCTGCTTTGCGACAGCCGTATAATTCGTCCCGTCGTTGCTGACTAAAATCTCGAAAGCGGTCGGATAGCCGACGGGCATGCCGTTCTCCAACTGCGGCGTAAGAGCCACACCGGCAATCGTCTTTGTTTCACCCAAGTCGATAACCGTTTCCGTCGTGCCGATTGTAGCCGTGCCTCCCGCTTTGGCAACAGCGGAATAATAAATGCGCAGTTCCAATTCCGTGCCGCTGATACGCAGACCGTTCAGATAAGTCGTCGTATCGCTCGTTTCGCCTTCCGGCACTTCATGATAATATAAGCCCAAGATATTTTCCGGGTTATCGCACTGTACGTCAGAAATCACGAACAGATAATCCCCGGCAGGGAAACGCTTCGCCCCCAAATACAGCGCCGTGCGGTCGTATACATTCTCCGCTGTGCGCTCGTAAATCGGCCCTGCCGCGATATTGTCGGCATAGTTCTTCGTCGAATCGTACTGATAGAGTGCCAAATGGAAGCTTGAAGGCGTACTGAATACTGCATACGGCATTAAATCGACGCCGACAAAATCATGTTCCGCCGTGAATCGTACCGCCGCCGATTCTCCGTCTCCGATGGTTACAGCGTCGCGCGATGCGTTTTCATCGTACATGTTCACATAACCGGGAGTTGAATCCGATACGGAATATTCCTTATATTGATAGTTGAAACGCGCATTGGGAGCCGCATCGCCCGACAGATAAAACTCCAGCAAATCCCCCTCGACAAAGGGTACTGTCAATTGCGAAGAATCGCTCGTTTCCAGCATATCAAAGAACTTGAACTGGAACTCTGGATTGCTTGCGTCCAATCCGAGATCGGAGAAAGCGATTGCAAACTCTAATTTGTTTCCGTTTACTTTATACGGGATCGTCTTGATCCTTTCCCAATTATAGCCGCCGGTGCTGCGTTCCAGCACCATTTCCGTCGCCGTCGTTCCACTGCGCGACAGTGCGTAATCATAACCTTCCCAATTCTTATCGCTACCCGTGTTAAAGAAGGATGTCATCCAGAAATTGGAAACGGGGTCGGAGATAGTGTTTGTAGTCTCCACGTAGAAGTATAAGTCTTCATCGTCGCGCGCAACTTTAATCTGTTTGAAATCGTTGCGCCCCGTCTTGTTGACGTAATGGTTGCTTCCCATGCCCTGCGCGTCGCGGTTCGCCTGGTCGTTCAGGGTATCGCGGAAGTACGCTGTCACATTGTCCCAATCATCAAAATCACCGTCGACGCTGATTGAGGCTTCCTGCCGATAACTCGGCGTACTGCGTACGCCCTTGAACAAGCGAATATTTTCAGCAAGCTGATTATAGAAATTGTCGCCAAGATTACCTTCGCGCGTCATTTCAATATCACGCGAAAATTCTGTAGTAAATCCGTCTGCAAAATTCGCCATATTCGGCAAATCGTTACCCGTGCCAGCCCAGCCCAAATTCTGTAGGAAACGCGCAGCTATCCACTCGTTCCAACCGGTGACGAGCAACATATCGGGGTCAAGGTTCAACGCACGGTTAAATTGCTCCTGAAAATTGAAACCGTATTCCGATTTATACTCCTCACTTGTTGGGTCGGTAAGCATCTTGTGGTTCGTACTAGTCCAGCTTCTGCCGCGCGCGATGAACCGACCGTAATCGTCAACCATCGACATAAAGGCCAAATCGTCCGTCCAGTTCTGCGCCACACCGACCGCCATTATTTCCTTTACACTGCTCTCCGACGCGCCGATGCCCTGCGGATACGTTGCAAGCCACTGCCAAGAATCCGTCGAGTTTGTATAAGCAGAGTTAACAGTGCGATAAGAGAAAAAGTCGCGAATTTCCGGGTCGGAAATGTAGTCGGGATTGCCGAGAATAAGCGGCTTTCCATCGAGACGGAACCACAAATCGCTGTATTCGGGATTTGAATAAATTTTTTCGTAGATATACGTAATCGCCTGTCCGTTGCTGACGGGATTCCATGTGGTCAGCATCGTAATCTGTGGTACGTTGTTCCCTTCCTTCAGCATCTGCAAATATACATCACAGATATTCTTGATGGTCGTCCAGTTGTCCGCCGATTCGTTATAGTAGCCGGAACCGTAAAAGTTGGTCATATCCAAAACAATATAATCGACGCCAGCATCATACAGCTGCGTAGCATGCGCGCGGACAACATAGTCATCATACAGCAGATTATAATACCCGTACAGCGGCTCACCCCAATAGTGCATCGTGCTTTCCGGGCCCCATAGTCCCGCATTGGTCAGCCAATCCTCGTTGTTTTCAATAATCTGCGTAATGTTCCTAGGCGCATCCGCATCGACAGAAGAGGCTATTTCCATCAATTCGTTGTGCCACACAAAATAAAACATACCCACTTTTTTGTTTCCACGCACCCCTCCGGCTGTACTGGCGTCGGCGGCGGTTCTGCCAAGAGCATCCGTCAATGCCCATGTGTCCGAATATGTATCCCAATTTCCCGTTTCGGCAGAGCTTTCTTCCGCAAAAACAAAAGGAATTTGGCTGCATACAATCGCAGCACAGAGCAATCCGGTGCATAGAAATTTAAAAAATTTATTGATCATCTCTTCCTCCTTCTAAAGATTTTTGAATTAAACTTCGTTATCGAGTTCGACTAAAACACCGTTTCCATACATCAATTTCGAAAAAGAAGTGGAAAAACAAAACACACCGTTTTTTCGAATCAGTTTGAACACTAAGCGGTTTTTTCCCTTCCGCAAACGCACTTCCGCAACATTGTTTAACGGCATCCAATGCAAATATTCGTCGTTGAAAGACACCAATTCTCCATTCAGCCACACGCGGTAAGGCGCGGAATTCCCGCAAAACATATGAACCGTCTGCTCTTCGGCGCTGTAAACGTCGCGCACAAGATAGACACAACACGGGCCCTGATATGTAACATTTTTTTCGACGGGAAGGATATCGCAACCGCTGTAAAAATATATCCCTTCGCATTCATCTGTCTTATTGATATCCAAATATTCGTTTCGCACGCTTACAAAGCCGTTGAACATGGGAAATATATCCAGATTTCCGTTCAAGTCGCGCTGCATGCATTCGCCGTAAATATCATGTTCGTATTTTTCCGTGTCGTAATTGTCGAAGAACGGCCCAATCAGTTTATACTTGGAAGCCCCATATAGCCCGATTTCAAACTCCTTTCCGAGTTCGCCAGCCTGCAAACGCGCCATTATAACATTTTTAACAGGCAACCGTTCGGTTCCCTCCCGCACGGATACCGTAAATTGCACTTTGCTCGTACCGTGCGGTGCAAGCTCTACAGCTAAATCGGAGCTGTCCAGCGATAGCTGGGCAGGCGGTTCGAGTTTGAGTCTTCCTTTTACTGCAGCATCGGTTTGATTGCAGAGCGTCACAATAACGGAAGCATGTCTATTTGCGCTGACCGAAGGTTCCCCATCATACGCTACCATAACTTCAATTGATGGCCGATACGAGGGAATTGAGCATCGGAAATCTTTCGGAACATTTTCAAATTCCAAATCAATCAATCCGTCGCGCGCAGCCGCATAGCAGGCTGCAAAAGTATCCTTCGTCAATGCAGTAAGGGTATTTTCCTTGCGCTGTACGTTTACAGTGCCGATAACAAATACGTCTCCGACCTTTTCCAGCCATTCCTTCGGCAAATTGCTCTTTCCTTGCAAAATTCCGAGAATTGCCCCAGCCGTAGCAGAAGTGCAATCGGTATCATATCCGCAGTTCACCGCCGTAAGCATTACATCGTTGAAATCTTTACCATGCAGCAAGGCAAGCACAATTATTCCTATATTGACAACCGAATACGAAGCATCGGACGAGCCGAACCGACGAATTAAGCGCTGACGAATAATACGATAATCATCCGTTTCTTGAACCTGTGCGCGAATAAACCGAATGCATTCTGCAATGCGACAGTCTTCCGGAATCCTCGTAAGTCCTATATCGAACAGGCGGTTGAGATCGTCTTCAAAAAATGCCATGCATTCGACGGTTGCGAGAAATATTTCCGCATAAATGCTCTCCGTTGTATGATCGACGGAGCCATCCAGCCTCACCAGCTTTTCTGCAAATTCCGGATTACCGGGAGCAATAAAAGCCCACAACTCGCTGCGAATCGGACACCCCATCGAGTTTTTGAAAAATTCGTTGGAAAATTCGCCCGAGAAAGGGGGATAGACGCCGACATTAATATTTTTAATAGCTACCCTGTATTCGTTCGCCCAGCATTGGTTCCACTCGGCAAACGCTTTGCCGATTTCCTGCACGCCGAAATTGAAGCCCAACTTTTCAATCAACTCTGTCAGGTACAAGATCTGAAGGTCAAAATCATCATTCGGGGGAATCATATCGGGAAACACATTGTCAAAGGTATAATTCATCAAGGATTTGTTGTTTTCCTGCTTTGCACCGATTAATCCTCCTGCACACTTTCCTATCCATCCGCCATGAACCTTATTTAGATACGTACGATAGTCGATTTTCATTCCGTCCTCTCCATTTTGATACAATAATAAAATTTGTATAGTACTTTAAAATTAGGCAATTTTATCCTTGCAAAATAATTTTAACACCAAGAGTTTGCTTTTTTCAATAGCAGATTTTTGGAAGGTGCTATTCGGCTTTGGTAAATTTTTAGAATCCATTTTCTTCTTCATCTTGCAAAATCAAACGGTTTGTGTTATACTATGAATATGAGAAGTATACCCGTTGGAACAATTAATGAAAACGAAAATATTCGTATCTATAAGCACCTACATACTGAGCCAGAACCTGTACATGTGCATGAATTCTTAGAAATCGCCTATGTATACAAAGGTTGCGGATGGCAAACTGTGAACGAAAATACATTCTTTGTCAAACACGGAGATCTTTTGATTCTAAACATGGAAGACCGCCACTCCTTTCGCCCTGAGAACGGCTATATAGGGATAACAAACTGTTTAATAAAGCCCCAATTTTTTGGCGAAACATTAATCGACTACTTTAATTTTTCAGATATACTCTATTTGACAGCTTTTCGCAAATTCTCCGACCTTGAACAACTTCAGCCTTTGGTGCAATTCAGCAAAAAAAGATTTTTCGAAATTGAAAACATTCTTGACGCAGCCGAAAAAGAATTCAATGAAAAACAGCGCGGTTATTTAGATATCGTTCGCAATTATATCGAAATATTGTTAACCAAAATATTCCGCGAATTACAAAAAACGGATGAACATATATATCAAGAGAGTACCGAAAAAATCGCACCGGAAATCCTGACTTATTTGGAGCAAAATTATAACCAAAAAATCTCTTTAAAAGAATTGGCGCAACGCTCCTTTTATAATCCGGCGTATTTTTCAACCATTTTCAAAGAATGCTTCGGCAAAACGTTGACACAATTTATCAATGAACTACGCATCAATGAAGCAATACGTCTTTTGAAAGAAACCAACATTCCTGTCGAAGAAATTGCTTCTAAAGTCGGATATCACGACTGTAAAAATTTTTATACAACGTTCAAAAAAATGACCAACCAAACACCTAGCACCTATCGCTCAAATATAAATAAAGTATAATTTTATTGACATGCAATCTTTCTACAAAAAGTTACCGATTAAGTTTAAACATACACCGTATTGTAAATTTTGTCAATACTGAAAATTATGGAAATTTTTCGCTTTGAATAGATACTGAGTGCTTTTTATTATGCAAGCAAGTTGCTAACGAAACGAACTAAGCTAATCGAATAAATTATCTCAATGAGTTAAGCCCTATATAAAATAAGAAATGAGTCGCCGCATTTGTAGTCAATGCGGCGACTCATTTCTTATTTTT
>CALVYJ010000151.1 GCA_944372075.1 uncultured Clostridia bacterium
CACGACTACCTTTTCCGGTTTTTTTGTCGTATGGCGGCGTTCCGCCACCTCTTTTTCGGGAGGTTCTTTTTCCACGCGAATCGTATAAACCCACCGGATTTCGTTTTTATTTCTTGCATCCAGAGATTTTTTTTGAATCTCAAACCACTTATAGCCCCGCGCCCTCTTTTGTATATGCGCCTTTAACGCCGCTTCATCTTCATCCGGTCTTAACTTAACTTCAATCAACATTCGCACACCTCGCGGCAATCCCTTTCGCCGCCACTGCACCGCTGGAAAAAGCCCACTGCAAATTATAGCCGCCGCATTCTCCGTCTATATCGACAAGTTCGCCTACCACATATAAGCCTTTCACTTTTTTGCTCATCAAAGCGAAATCCAGTTCTTTCATACTGACGCCGCCCTTGGTAACCTGCGCATTTGCAAATCCGTCTTTACCCGTAACTTGCAGAACAAAAATTTTTAATCTGTCCGCAATATCCCAAACCCGCTCCTTCGTTTGTTTGGCTCGCGCCGTAAAATCAATCGAACAACTCTTCAAAACGGAACGGCCGACCGCACTGTTCACCACACATCGCATTATATCTTCCATCATCATTTCCGGGTAATTTGTTATCTTTAGTTGCAAAAAGTCAATAATCTTTTCCGACGGAAAATCCGGCAGGAAATCGATCGCCAACAGATCGTTGCTTTTCGCAAAAGCGGAAAGCCAAAAAATCACATCTCCGCTTACCCCGCTTTCCGTAAATAAAACGTCGCCCCGCCGCCTGCATACATCGATTTTATCCTCGCCTTCGTAACGCCGCAAACAAACATCACAATCCAGCCGAATGCCCTTTAGCCCTCGAATATATGCCATATCCGTCTTTAATCGAACGAGCGAAGCGTCCAATTTTGTTACAGCTAAACCTAACCGCTTGGCAAATTCATAACCGGCTCCGTCCGCACCAAAATGCGGCGACGCCATTCCTCCGCAAGCCAAAACCAAGACGTCTGCGTTATATTGATCAGTTTCCGTTGTGACAAGGAATTTTTTTGCTCCTCCCCCTATGTTCACACCCACTACATTTTCGCCCGTGAAGACGCGCACTCCTCGCTTTTGAATGGCGAATCGCAGAATATCCGTAACCGATGACGCCTGTCGGGAAACAGGATAAATTCTGCCTTTTTCATCGGCGCTAAATAAACCGCCTATTTTTGTCAAATACTGTATAAGACAGTTTTGATCATATTGCTTCAGCACCGCCTCGGCGCTGCCCGTACTCGAAAAATAATGAGATGCAGAGATATCTGTATTCGAAACGTTGCCTTGCCCGTTTCCCGTCGCAGACAACTTTCTCCCCAGCCGCTCATTCTTCTCTACAATGGCAACATTTTTTACTCCGTATTCCGCAAGCTGTAACGCACAATACATCCCCGACGCACCGCCGCCTACAATCAGTACATTAAAATCCCTCATACGCTTCCTCTTAACTTATTTTTACATTCTAACGTATTTCCAAAGTTTTGTCAATTAGAATGTAATTTTTCAACGCTACTTGACATTTTATCAGAATTGTATTACCATATAGGTAGAATATTTTTTGAGGTGATATCTATGAATAAAATTGCCGATTATTTTCAACAAAACCCTATTCTCTTTATAATTTTAGCTGCTCTTGTCATTGTTTTGGTAATTGTCATTCTTATCGTCATCATAAAAGCAATTCGCAAAAGTTCGGCCTCGCATGTTTCAAAAAATGAGGCAGATCCGTTGCCTGCGAACAAAGAAAATTCATCTTCACAAGCCTTGAAACCGTCGGACTCGCAGACCGCGGAAACCATTTCCGCGCAAACCGCAACCAACCAGGCCGATGTTTCGCAAAACAATTCCGGCATCCGCGAACCGCAAGAGCAAACCGCATCGTCCGGTACCGCTCCTTCCGTTTCTTCCCAAAGCGATCCCAAACCGTCCTCGCCCACTCAATCCGCTCAAAACGCCAACGACAAGCCCAAGCAATCTGCCGATGAAGCCGAAGATAAAAAGGTGTCATACAGCGGAAAATGGGCAATCATCGAAGATAGCGAAAACAATACTTATCATTTTGAGCTTCGTGCCAGCAACGGAGAAAAATTGTTGACAAGCATCGACTATACTACGATTTCCGGAACCAAAAGCGGAATTCAAACGCACAAAAACAATATTTTGAAAGGCAACTTCGTCATTGCTCAAAACAAGAAAAATCAATTTTTCTTTAAGCTCTTGAGCGGATCTAAACAGTTATTATGCGCCGGAGAACCGTATGCGACGCGCGCTCGCTGCGAAAACGCCATTGAATCCGTAAAAAGATTTGCCCAAACCGCAGTGATCGTGATCATAAAATCGGATCATACCGACGCAAATCAGGACGCATAAACCCTACACGCTGCACAAAGATCTGTGTAGCGTTTTCTCTATTTTAACGCGAATTCTCCAATATCTTTCAACCAATAAATATTCTTTGACGGCACTCTCTTGTTTCGCACCATATCTTGCCGTTACACAAAGAAAGGCGATCTCGCGCAAATTGATTGCGCGAGACCGCCTTTCTTTGTACGGATTTGTTTCCGCAAAACTCACTTAATATTCAAAATTTTTCTGATATATCAAAAACGCGCCGATTTCTTACGGGGTAACGCGATTGATGTCGCGCGGGAACATAGACGCATATCTTACATTCTTAAAGCCCAACAAATGCATCGTAATGCGCTCCAGCCCCAATCCAAGCCCGCCGTGCGGCGGCATTCCGTATTTATGAGCCATTAAATAACTCTCAAAATCGTCCGGATTCATTCCCCTGGCCTTCATTTTATTCACTTGCATGGCGTAGTCATGAATACGTTGCCCACCCGTCGTAATTTCAATGCCGCGGAACAATAAATCAAAACTCAACGTATAAGCAGGATCTTGCGGATCGTCCATTGCATAGAACGGACGCTTTTCCGAAGGATAATGCGTTACAAATAAAAAGTCGGAATTAAATTGCTGTTTCGCCCATTTCCCCAACAGCTGCTCTTCTTCCGGTTCAAAATCGCGATAATCCGTAATCTGTTTTTTGAACTTTTTCGTTATGATCTCCTTGGCGTCCATAAACTTAATCATAGGGATCTCGTCTATCTCGGGCAACACAACATTCAACAAAGATATTTCTTCGGAATACTCCCGCTTTAAGAGCTCCATGATATACTTCAACACTCCGGTCTCCATATTCATAATATCATAAAAGCTCTCAATAAAGCCCATTTCGAAATCCATACTTACGTATTCATTCAGATGCCGCGAAGTATCGTGATGCTCCGCACGAAATACCGGCCCGACTTCAAAAACTCTTTCATAAATCGGTACAAGCATTTGCTTATAGAATTGCGGACTTTGCGCCAAAAACACCGATTTCCCAAAATAATCCAACTTAAAAATGTTTGCTCCGCCTTCTGCTCCCTGCGCATTGATTTTGGGCGTTCGAATTTCCGTAAATTTTTGCGAAAATAAAAATTCACGAAAGCCTCGGGCAATCCCTTCTTGAATTTTGAATACGGCGCGTTCTTTCGGGTTTCTTAACGTGACCGGCCGCAAATTCAAATTCAAATCAAGAGGTATATTATCCAATTGCTTTTTATTTATAACAATCGGCATCGCCTCTGCCGGCGTCGATAATACTTCAATATCGTGAATCTGTAACTCGTAACGGCCTTCCCTGGTCTCGTCTTTTACAACCTTACCTTTGATTTTGACGGCACATCCCTCAACCACCGTTTCATCCATGCGGTAATCGGAAAAATCCGGCGAATAAACGCATTGCACAACGTCCCGCGCCGTTCGAATAATTACAAACGCAAATCCGGTCATTTCACGAATACGATGTATCATTCCCTTAAAAACGATTTCTTCATTGACATGCGCGGAAAACTCTTTATACTCTACACACGTATTTTTAATTACGCCGTCAATCTTTTCCATTGTTAACACCTCATAAAACATTTTATATTTCTCTATTTTATACGCTTGCCCCGAAAATTGCAAGCAAATCCGTGTCCGGCTCTCGAAAAAAGTTGATAGAACCCTCTCAATCAACTTCTTCGCATTCACTTCAATTATTAACTCCGCAAACCGTCAAACGCCCCTACCGCCATCTTATCTTATTCAGTAAACCGCTTGACGTTCAAATTCTTATATAGGCAAAAGCGAATCCAATAACCATTGGTCTCTATCGACTCACCGACAAAATCACACGACCAATCTTTCAACTGATCCAAATTTTCATAAAACACCTCCGCACCGCCATCGGCATCTACCTTTGTGACGATCACTTCCTGACAATACGGCAACAAGGTTTTATACAGCATTGCTCCTCCGATCACATACACATCTTCATCCGAATACTTTGAAATTTCCGAGAACAAATCCGGCAAAGTGTGTACGATTTTACAATCATCGCGGTCGTCTCCATCCGGCCATAAAACAATGTTGGTTCGATTTTTGAGAGGTTTTCCTCCCGGAAACGACAACAACGTATTACTGCCCATAACCACAACTTTTCCCGCAGTTGTTTCGCGAAAATGCTTCATATCTGCCGGCAAAGAAAACAATAAATCATTTTTTTTCCCGATGCCCCAGTTTTTATCTACAACAACAATGGCTTTCATTCAACTCTTCCTTTCTTTATTTATATTACACGTAGTACTATGTATAATTGGCAATCATGCCATGCAATCAAATTGCAACCGGTATCTTATCCGTCATTTCATTGAACAAATAGTTTTCCAACCAAAAACTATCTTTCGTAAAATCATAAAAATTATGAATGGACGTATCGACGTTCAGCTTGGGAGCCTGATATTGCGGATTATTTAATATTTTTTCAACGATCGGAACATGCCGATCATAGATATGCGCATCCGCCACAACATGAACCAGCTCCCCTGCCTCCAAACCGCTGACTTGAGCAAACATCATTAGCAATATGCTATACTGAACGACATTCCAATTGCTTGCCGCCAACATATCTTGACTTCTCTGGTTTAAGATACCGTTCAACGTATTCCCCGACACATTAAACGTCATCGAATACGCACACGGATACAAATGCATCTCTTTCAAATCCGCAACATTGTACATATGCGCAATGATCCGTCGACTTGCCGGATTGTTTTTCAAATCATACAGCACCTTATCCACCTGATCGAATTCCCCTTCCGGGAATACATATTTTTTACCCAACTGATACCCGTACGCCTTGCCGATTGAACCAGTTTCATCCGCCCAACTATCCCAAATATGCGAAGACAAATCGTGAATGTTATTGCTTTTCTTTTGCCATATCCAAAGAATCTCATCGATTGCCGATTTTAAGTATGTTCTTCGAATTGTTAAAATCGGAAATTCTTCACGCAAATCATACCGCGAAATCTGCCCGAATTTTTTTATCGTATGTGCGGGCGTGCCGTCTTCCCACCTGGGACGGACTTCCCTATCGGTATCCCACACCCCATTTTCTAAAATATCTCTACAATTCCGAATAAAAATTTCATCCGCCTTGCTCATTGTTGACCTCCGAACCCTCCGTTATTTGATCTTATACATATCACGGCTCAACGCCTGTTCCCACATCTTTTGTTTTTCCGTTCGCATCGCCTCGCTCATCTGCGGCGAAAATATCGTCGCGTCCGCCTTATGCCCCTTCAATGCTTCAACATCCGGATAAAATCCGCTGTATAACCCCGCTAAATAAGCGGCACCCAACGCCGTCGTTTCAACCACTGCCGGTCTTTCCACCTCAACGTCCAAAATATCCGCCTGAAACTGCATCAAAAAACGATTCGCGCTCGCTCCGCCGTCCACGCATAGCCGATCGATCGTACGTCGCACGTCTTGCTCCATCGCATGCACCACATCGAACGTCTGAAAAGCTATCGCTTCCAACGCCGCGCGAACAATGTGCGCTCGCGTCGTCCCCCTCGTAATTCCGCTTATCATGCCACGGCACGTCGAATTCCAATGCGGCGCCCCCAGCCCGACAAAAGCAGGCACGAAGCTGACTCCGCCCGTATCCTCCACAGACATCGCCAACGCTTCCGTTTCCGCCGCAGAAGTGATCAAACCCAATCCGTCACGAAGCCACTGCACAACCGCTCCGGCAACAAATACACTGCCCTCCAATGCATAGTCCGGCTTGTCCAACGTTGCCGTTAAAGTCGTAATTAAACCATTCTTTGATTCTATCGCCTCTTTGCCTGTATTCATCAGCAAAAAACATCCCGTTCCGTAGGTGTTCTTTACTTCGCCAGGTCGCAAACAAAGTTGTCCGAAAAGCGCAGCCTGTTGATCCCCCACCGCCGCACATATCGGAATGGATTCACCCATTAAAGCGCAATCCGTAACACCGTAGGATGCTCCCGACGGCTTTACTTCCGGCAACATTATTTTGGGAATTGAAAACAAAGAACACAGTTCATCATCCCAACGCAACGTATGGATATTATAAAGCATCGTTCGCGACGCGTTCGAATAATCCGTCGCGTGGACTTTTCCGCCCGTTAAATTCCAAATCAAATACGTCTCTACGGTGCCAAAAAGCAATTCGCCCCGCTCCGCACGCTTTCGCGCAAACGGTACGTTATCTAAAATCCATTTGATCTTCGATGCTGAAAAATACGCGTCAATATGCAATCCGGTATGCCTGTACACTAAATCAGAGTAAGTTTTCGACCATTCGTCGCATAATTTTGCCGTTCTCCTGCATTGCCAAACGATCGCATTATAAACCGGCTTCCCCGTAAATTTATCCCACACCAAAACCGTTTCTCTTTGATTGGCAATCCCGATCGAGTCAATCTCGGCGGTTGCGATTTTTCCGTCGGCAATCGCGTTTT
>CALVYJ010000152.1 GCA_944372075.1 uncultured Clostridia bacterium
GCATTCTCCCGAAGCGAAGTAATCTCTTCACATGTGTGAAATATGTCAGACATAGTACTCTCTAAACTTGCTGATAATTTAGAAAACTCCTCTTCACAATGCGATAGAAGGGAATACTCGTCCTCGATTTTTTGTAAATAATCCAAAACCTGAAAAACAGTATTACCGTATTTCCGCTTCAAACTTTTAATTTCGTCCAATCTCCGTTCAACTTCATTGGCTTCAAATTCATTATAACTTAAAGACTCAAGTAAAGCGCTCAGACAAGAAGACACATCCTCTGCTTCCACAGTAAGACTTTCCAATCTGCTCTCTAAAGCGGCATATTCCGGATTCAGATTAGATATTTCCGTTAACAAACGCCTTGCGCTTATCAAAGCATCAATAGCCGCACCATCCGAATGCAAATAATCTATTGCATCAGATAAGCAACGAACAATTTTTTCAATATTGGCGAACAAAATTTTTTTTGCCGCAAGCCGTTCCTCCTCACCATCCTGCAAATTTGCCTGCTTTATTTCGTTGATTTGATATTGTAATAAGTCGATTCGTCTATCTCTCGATGCATCATCTCCACCCAAAGCAGCAAGTCGATTTACAATTTCTTTTTTATTCATCAACAATGTCAGCAGCTCTCTCTTTTTATTTGTTACACTTTCACCCGCAACTTTATCCAATAGAGCAAGTTGATTGGCTTCACTCAACAAATAAAAATGCTCACTTTGTCCGTGCACATCAACGAGATTTGAGGTGATTTTGCGTAGCATAGATGTATTCACCGGCAAGCCGTTAACCTTGATGCTTCCTTTTCCATCCAGCGAGTATTTTCGTAAAATAATAATTTCATCGTCTGCATCTATATCCAATTCTTTTAATATCTCAAAAACAGCGTCATTGTTTTCTGGTATAAAAGTCGCGCAAACACTACAAGATGATTCGCCGTTTCGAATCATCGTTTTATCTGCCTTCGCACCCAGTACAAAATTTATACTATCTAAAATCACAGATTTACCTGCGCCTGTTTCCCCAGACAGAACATTCAAACCTTTTCCGAATTCGATCTCGGCATATTCAATCAGCGCTACGTTTTTGATGATTAACTTATTTAACATACTACTATTTCAAAAATTCATTCAACTTTTGTACGACGACTTTTGCATCTTCCTCACTTGTTGCCACAATCAACAAAGTATCATCACCCGCAATAGAACCAACAATTTCAGGTAAATTTAATTTATCGACAATCATGCCGGCATTGCTACCGTTACCCCGTAATGTTTTAATGATAACCTGATTCATTGCCGGCCTCATCGATAATACACATTCACGAAATAAATTATGCATTTTAGGAGATATCTTATTGTTGCCGTCATCAATATAAGCGTAGCGATATTTTTTTTCAACCCCGGCAACCTTGAAAAGACGCAGCTCCTTAATATCTCGAGAAATCGTCGCTTGCGTTACGCTATAATTTCTTTTGTTTAATTCAGCACATAATTCCTCTTGAGTTTCAATTTCTTTTCCCGAAATAATTTCCAATATCGCCGCTTGTCTGCCGCTTCTCATCGTTTCACCTCGCACTATTTACTCCACTTATTTAACTTAAACAACAACTTATCAAAAAAATTACTGTTTTTACCCTTAATAAACCCAACATTAAAATTCGCCTTGCAAATATATGCCTTTTCTGTTCTGTGCAATAAACTCTCATATTTTCCGTCACAATATAAAGCCAATCCCGGTCCCTCTTCACACAATTCAATTTCAAGTTTACTTGCATCGGAAAAAACAATCGGTCGGTTATGCAAAGAATGCGCACATACCGGCGTCAATATAAAAGCCGAAATATCCGGAGTAAGAATTGATCCGCCGGCAGACAACGAATACGCCGTTGATCCCGTCGGCGTACTAACAATAACGCCATCCCCCACAAATGTATCGACCTTTTTTCCTTCGATCGAAACATTCACCGCGACAACATTATCATCGACGGACGGATTATAACTTCGCTGAAACACCGCTTCATTCAATGCGTAATACTTTTCTTTATGCACAGTTACTTCCAATACACTGCGATTTTCAATTTCATATTCCGACTCAAGCAGCTTAACGGCTTCCTCAACTTGCTCGCCTTCAAACTCCGTCAAGAAACCCAAATTCCCTGCATTGATACCCAAAATATTTACGCCTCGCCTGCCAGCCTCGATAGCAACCTTCAAAATAGTACCATCCCCTCCAAGAACGACAAGCGCATCCGGTCTATCTATCTGTTCAACTTTATCGTAAATTTTAGGAATAATTCCTCTTTCTTTTAATCGCGCCAACAATTCTTTTTCAATCAACACAAATTTTTTTGCAGCGCGATTGCAATAAATACCAATATCCATATATAAATTATACAATATTTTATACATTTATGCAATCATATTTGAAAAAAAGTCTTAAAAACTATCCCGTATATTTTAAGAATCCGCGCACTCAAAAGAGGCTTTTTTTGAAGTCATAACAACGGGGCGAGCGCCAAAATTGCGCCCGCCCCGTTGTTGATGCGAATCATTGCTTATAGATTTTTCGATTGATAAAATGCGTCGTTTTTTCGGGCAATATTTTCCCGGCAGCAGCATAAAATTTATTCCATCCTCCACACTGCTTAACAAGAGGGGGCCTTTTCTCGCATAGCGTTTCAACTATTTCACGAGCAACTTCTCCCGCACTCATCCCTCTCTGTTCTAATTCCGCCAGCGCAGCCGTCGCTCTTTTAATTTTATTTGAGTAATCCCCTGTTTCTTCATCATCATAAATTTTTCGCTTGAATGTAAACCCTGTCGAAGTGCCGCCCGGCTGTAAGGTACTAACTTTAATATTGTATGGCTCCAGCTCAATCGCCGCGCTTTTCACCAGCATATCCACCGCAGCTTTCGAACTACTGTAAAAACTGTCAAAAGCAATCGGAAATAAACCGCCCATTGAACTGACAATAACAATTCTTCCGCCGCGCTTTTTTAATATCGGTATACAGCTCTTAATTGCCCGCAAAGCTCCAAAATAATTTACCTCAAATAAATATCGATAGTCTAATTCAGACGCATATTCAATCGGTGCCGCCATCGAAAATCCGGCACAATATACCAATCCATAAATCCAATCAAATTCTTCATGAATTTGATTGATTACGTTTTCCAAAGACTCTCCTGCAGCAACGTCCGCTTTATAATTTTTGACCTGTTTTAAGGAGCATGGCGTCCTGGATATATTTACTACGGAGAACCCCTTTCCCAGTAAACGCAATGCAGTTTCAAAACCGATACCCGAGGACGCTCCTACAACAATAAACGTCTTCTTTAATTTTTCTAACCGCTCCCTTTGATTGTTTGTATCCGAAAAATCATCGTTTGAAGTCGTCAATTTTACATTCTTTTCCATGCATTCAAGTATTTCCAATTTGCTAAATACTATACATACAAACTCAATATTATCCCAACAATACATCCAATAACATCATCAGCGCAAACCCGCCGGATACGCCGCATACCGCCAAGCGTTTGCCGTCCGCCACACATGCGGGAATCAGTTCGGCGCATGAGACGGCTATCATGGCGCCCGCCGAGAACGCTAACGCCCAAGGCAACAACGTCGATATCAACCCGACAGCGATTGCACCCAAAACCCCGGCAATTACCTCAACAAAACCTGAAAATTGACCGAAAAAGAATGCTTTTCCTACAGAAAATCCCTGCCTTCGAAGAGGAACGGACACACATAACCCCTCCGGGAAATTTTGAATACCGATGCCGACCGCCAACATGATGGCCGCAATGCAAGAACTATATTCGCCAGTCATTGAACCAAACGCAACCCCCACGGCAAATCCTTCCGGTATATTGTGCAATGTAATTGCAAAACACGACAACACACCACTTCGTTTGCTTTGATCCGAAAACAATCCGATTTTGGACATCCACACATCCGTCAGCAAAATAAACGCGCCGCCCAATAAAAACCCGATCGTTAACACACCCCCAACCCTTAAGCCGATGCCTTCGCTTTCCAATCGTTCCATCGCCGGCAATAACAGAGAAAAAAAGCTAGCGGCAATCATTATTCCCGCAGCAGAACCCTGCATAATATTCATTGCTCGAGCATTTAATTTTGATGAAATAAATACAAATGCCGCGCCCAGCGCGGTCATAAACCATGTAAATATTGTACCGAACAATGCTTGCAACCAAGCCGGTTGCGTGATAAGCCAATCAATCATACCTTTTCCTCCGTGAGAATCCCATTACTAATATATTCCACGGCATTTCGTTTCGTGAATACAAACCTTTCCTGTCTTTCTCATTCTTTCCGCTGTCATAGATTTATCTCGTTCATTCATTATCATAATGCGCCATACAGCATAAAACCTGATTAAACCGTGCGATTTTTTATATAAATTATATAATAATCATCCACGTGCAAAGCACGTGGTTTTTATTTTTCGGGCATAGCCCTTGTTCACTGGCGTAACGCAAATG
>CALVYJ010000153.1 GCA_944372075.1 uncultured Clostridia bacterium
GGCAGGCCAACTAAAAAACGCATTTGCGTTACGCCAGTGAACAAGGGCTATGCCCGAAAAATAAAAACCACGTGCTATGCACGTGGATGATTATTTATAATATTTAAATTTTGATGAGATCAATGTTGGCGGCAACGATAAAAATTTGGATTTAACGTTTCGAAAATTTATGCGGGTTGTGTACAAAAAGTTGTAAGTTCGGCATGTATTTTATACGCCTAATCTGAAAATACCTAAAGTGACGCCGCAGAATAATAAGAGAGACAGTACGTCGGTTATGGTTGTTATGAAAGGATTTGCAAAAACGGCAGGGTCAATGTGAATTGCTTTTGCAAAAATTGGTACGCAACATCCGACGATTTTAGCGACAACAACGGCGAGAGCAATGGCGGTCCCTACTGCGGCGGAATATAAAAGCGTATAATTATAGTTGAAGAGCAAACGATCCACGATTTGTAGCTTTGCAAAGCAAACTAATCCGACAGAAATTGCAACGAGAATTGAAACGCGCAGCTCTTTCCAAATGACTTTTCCGATATCACGTGGGCGAATTTCATTCAACGCCATTCCGCGAATTACAGTGACAGATGCTTGACTTCCGGCGTTTCCGCCTGTACCCATTACCATGGGAACGCAAGCAACCAATAATGTTGAGAGCATAGCTTCGTAACGGTTCAGGATAAGACCGGTAAAAGTTGCGCTCACCATTAAAATTAACAACCAGGGAATACGATGCAGATAAATTCTGAATATATTTGTCTCTAAATACGGTTTATCGGAAGGCGTAACGGAATTCAAGAAAGAAATATCTTCCGTTGCTTCTTCTGTTATGACATCCAATGCATCATCAACAGTGACAATGCCGACCAATCGGTTTTCCTGATCAACGACTGGTACGGAAAGCAAATCGTACTTTGATAAAAGATTTGCGACATCTTCTTTATCTTGTTGTGTATTGACAAAGATGCAATTTGTTTCCATGAATGAAGAAATTTTTTCTTCGTATGCGTGTAAGAACAAATCTTTGACGGTTACTGTCCCCAATAATGTTTTACGATCATCTGTGACATAACAGGTATAAATCGTTTCTTTGTCAATTGCTTGTTTTCGAATTTTATCAAAGCATTCCCGAACGGTCATATGCGCTCGCAACGAGATGCATTCGGTGGTCATAATGCTGCCGGCGCTGTCTTTCGGATATTTTAGGATTTCATTGATTTCTTTTCGCGTTTCGTTATCTGCTTGTTGTAAAATTCTTCGGACGACGTTTGCCGGCATTTCTTCGATAATATCGACGGTATCATCGACAAATAAGTCGTCAAGAATCAATTTCAATTCACGGTCGGAAAAGGAGCGAATCAGCAACTGTTGCTGTGCGCTGTTCATTTCAACAAAAGTTTCAGCTGCTAATTCTTTGGGAAGCAGTCGAAAAACGATGGGCAGAACCGATTCGTCCAGTTCGGCAAAAATTTTCGCTAGATCCACCGGTTCCAACTCGGCAAGCAAAGGTTTTAATTGCGCAAATTTTTTTTCTTCAAGATAATCTACGATTTCAACAATTTTATCGTTACGATTTTCAGGTGTCGCCTTTAATAAAACTTCGTGTACGACATCTGTGGGCATGCTTTCAAGAAGATCTTCTACATCGTCATCTATGATTTCATCTGTTACGGACTGCAACTTTACGTCACTGAAATCTTTTAATACGCGCTTTTGTGTTTCGCGATTTAATAGGACGAATACATCTGCGGCAATTTCTTTATCCAATAAATCAAATACGTTTGTTAATTGTTCGCCTTCAAGGGTGTTTAGTACTTGGGCCAGTTCTTCCAAAGAGGTGCCGTTGAGTAATTCTTTTAATTCTTCCGTTTTGTTTTCTTTTAATAATAATAAAATTTTATCTTTCAACGGACTGCCTCCTGAATTTTATTAAGAAAAGTATAGTTTTTTTTGTCAAATTTGTCAAGCGCTGGTATAATCGGTTCAAAATTCAAAAATATTTTATTGTTTTTTTAATTGTTGGTTTTACAAACTTGAATGCAGGTACGATATGTGGTATACTAATAGAAAAGTTGTGAGGTCTGCTATGAATAAACGCATGCTGGATTTAGGGTCTAAACGTTCCGTAATCCGTGAAATTTTTGAGTTTGGCAAGATGCGAGCACAGGAAATCGGTGCAGAAAATGTATTTGATTTCAGTCTGGGAAATCCGAGCGTAAAGCCGCCGCAAAAAGTGGAGGAAACGCTATCAGAGCTTTTAAGAACAGAAGATCCTACGGCATTGCATGGTTATACTTCAGCGCAAGGGGATAAGGCGGTGCGGCAGGCCATCAGTGATTATATTATAAAAACGCATCATGTCGAGTGCGATCCGGATTATATATATATGACATGCGGAGCGGCGGCTTCTTTGGTTATTTCTTTGTCGGCGGTATGCAACGTCGGTGAAGAGGTCGTGACGTTTGCACCGTATTTTACGGAATATAAAGTATTCGCTGAATCAGCGGGCGCAAAACTTGTACCGATTGCATCGGATCCGGAAAACTTTCAGATCGATTTTAGTTTGTTGGAAAAAGCTATCCATGCAAATACCGCTGCGGTTTTAATCAATTCTCCGAATAACCCGAGCGGTGTCGTTTATAATGAAAAAACGATTTCTCGCTTGGCGGCATTGTTAAAGGAAAAATCCGATTTGTTTGGCAGAACAATTTATTTAATTACGGATGAGCCGTATCGTGAATTGGTATATGGTGGAATAAAAGTTCCGTATTTAACGGCGTATTATAAAAATACCATTGTTTGTTATTCATATTCGAAGTCGTTATCTTTGCCGGGAGAGCGTATCGGTTATATTTTTGTCAATCCGCAAGCAGAACATGCAAAAGAATTGTATTTGGCAATCTGCGGGGCCGGAAGAGCGCACGGATATGTTTGTGCGCCGTCTATTTTTCAGAAAATGGTAGCTAAATGTCAGGGATTGTCTTCCGATATTTGTGTCTATGAAAAAAATAGAAATTTACTGTTGCACGCTTTGCGCGAATTAGGTTTTACGTGTGTACAACCGGATGGAGCTTTTTATCTGTTTATGAAATCGCCGGAAGCAGATGCCTGCGCTTTTTGCGAACGCGCGAAAAAATTTAATTTATTGCTTGTTCCGGGTGATGATTTCGGATGTTGCGGCTATGTTCGAATCGCGTATTGTGTGTCGGAAAAGACGATTCAAAGAGCGTTGCCGGCTTTTGAAAAACTTGCCGCTGAATATGGGTTGTGCAAAAATTAAACGGGGTTGTTATGCAACCTGCATTCAACTTTGGCTGATTCGAATGTCGTTAGGTTGCTTGAGGGAAGTTGTGAGTTTTTAATAAAACTTTAATTTATTGTAAATCATGATAAATGATTAAGGAGAAAAAGAAAATAAAAAAAATAGTTTGGCGTGCGAAGATACGGGACGGAATGGAA
>CALVYJ010000154.1 GCA_944372075.1 uncultured Clostridia bacterium
CAAGTCAACAATATGGTGTATATCTGTCCGCAGACGACGGACGGAGCGAAGCTGGCGTCGTTGGATTACGAGGTATTGGAGGAGAAGGGCGGTTGTTCGTTTGTGCGCGTCAAGCTGCACACGGGCAGAACGCATCAAATCCGCGTACAGATGTCCGGGATCGGCACGCCGGTATACGGGGATATGCGCTACGGCGGAGAAAGTGCGAAGAAGGGCGGATTGGCGCTGTGGGCATATTCGCTCTCGTTTACGCATCCGATCACGAAAGAGCGGCTTCGGTTTATGGCGGAACCGCCGACCGATCAGGTGCCCTGGAAGCATTTTGACGTAGAAAAGGCGCTGGAATTGTGATTGAATTGTAAAAAAGTAAAAAGAGCGGCAAGAAAAGGGTAAAAATTTATTGAAAGGGAAAAAATGCGTTTGACAAAAACCCCTTTATAAGGTAAAATAGACGGGTACAAGCATTTTAGGGAGTAGTGCGAAGCGCTGCGCCCGTTCAATTTGTGTTGGGAGCAAAGGGAATGAATAAACAAAAGGTCAGCATACTTGCATTATTGGTTGCTTTCGCGCTGTGCATGACGGCGATGTGGATTTCGCTCATGTCCGTAATGAGAGCAGGGGCAGAGGCTACGATTTCGAACAGCTCGATATTTACGACCAGCGGCACCGCAGGGCGAGTAGACGGAGATTATCTGAGCTACAATTTAGACGGAGCGGACGACACCGTCACGTTCCGCAAGAATTTGGCGTTGAAGTGGTTTACGTTTGCGGATGAAGAAAAGACGGTAGGCGGAGCCAAGCAGGCGCAGTATTTTACGCTTACGATCTCGTTGGAGAACACCCGATTTGAATCCTTTACGGTAGCGTTGGAGACGACGCAGATGAGTATGAGCAAAGAGGGCAAGACGGTCAACGAAGTGGTATTCACGCCGGACGGTTCGAACGTCAAGGCGACGGTCAACGGAGAGGAAGCGAGCGCGCAGAGCGTCGTTGCAACCGAAGACATCACGATTGCGTTGACGGAGACGGACGATCAGGTCGGGACGGGGAACTTCACGGTGACGATCAACGGAACGGAAGCGGGCACGTTTACGAACATCGGGAAGTATTATGCGCAATACGCGTCTTCCTCGGCGGATACGCCGATCACGCCGCTCACGTTCAAGTTTGAGTCGGAGAACCCGCTCACGTTCAACATTAAGTCGATGAACGGGCAGAGTTTTGCGCTGGATAGCGACGACAAGATCAAAGACGACGTGGCGCCGGTATTGGTGATCAACAGCGAGATCAAGCAATTCGTGCTGGGCGAAGAGCTGAATTTCGACTATGTTACGATGGACGTATGTTCCTCGTCGATCACGACGAAGCGGTATTATTTGGTCGAAGGCATTCCCGCCAAGGATGAGGACGACAAGGAGATCACGGCGGAGTTCAACGAAGAGGGAGAGCTTGTCGGATACAACGATCTGGATACGAGCAAGCGGTTCTTCGAGGATGACTTTGGCGGAAACGTGCAGGGCGGAAACTTCAGCGTCGCGTTTGAACTTACGGACGGGAACAGCAACACCGGATATTATTTTATCGAGTGGTACGGCTCGAGCGACACGCTTACCATGGTAAATCCTTCGTCGGTAGATTCCAGGCCGACGGTCGGATTCATGGAGTTTGATGAAGCTTCGAACGCATGGAAGGAAACGGCGGGCGTTGCGGAATACGGCGACGCGGTCAGCGCGGCGAGCGTAAAAGACGGCAAGAGCATACAAGTCGGTTCGGGCGCATACTATTATGTACCTTCGTTGAAGGCATACATTTCGGATGCAACGTGCGGCTATACGGATATGTCGTTTACCATTTATTATAAGACGAACGGCAGCGACACGCAGACGGTTACGGGCGATTACGACGACTTGCGGATCCCTGTCAATACGGAAGGCGATTATGCGTTCCGCGTTGTACCTACAAACAATGCTGGCAACGGGATGGTCGGATCGTTTGAGCGGGGAACGGAATATTACGAGGATGAAATAACCTCGTCCAACGTATGGGATGCGAAAAACCTTGTGACCTTCCGTTTCAGCGTCACGTATGACGGTGCATACATTGAGGAGCCGGAAGAAGAGGAAGTCGGATATGTCGACGTTACGTATTCGGTCGGAAGTTTTGAGATCATAGCGCTGTCGGGATATAAGACGGAATACGGTCTGTATCGTTTTGTTGCGAACGACGGCAATGCCGAGTTGAGCGTAGCCGAAGTCAAAGCGGCGGAGCAGGCAGACGGCACGAATACTCTGGGAACGTGGGTCAAGATCAATGAATACGATTCGGAGCTGGAAGACGAAGAAAACGATAACGCTTACCAGTGGAATCCGGGGAGCTCGTTGAGTTTTGTCCCGCAGGAAATGGGATTCTACAAGGTGCAGGTCACGGTAGACGATCAAAGCGGCAAGACGCAGACGGACGCATTGCCTACGGCGTATAAGATCATCAACGTTACGGCGGAAGCGGACGTAATTCCGGGCGCTACGTACTGGTTGCAGAACAACATTTTGTCCGTAGTATTCTTGAGCATCGGCGTCGTATGTCTGATCGCGATCGTAGTTTTGCTTGTGATCAAGCCGAAGGACAAGGAAGTTT
>CALVYJ010000155.1 GCA_944372075.1 uncultured Clostridia bacterium
ACTCCATTTCGCAGGGCCCCGGTATCAACTATCTCAAGAAAGTTACCGTGCCTGCCATGTACAACGGTTTGGCGGTTGCCAGAATCGAGGGAAGCTGCTTTGCGCAGTGCGGCAAGCTGGAAGAGATCCGCATTCCGGACAGCATCGTTTCCATCTTTACCGGCGACGGCGGCGCAACCAGCACCGGTTCGGCGTTCTTCGGGTGCAGCTCGCTCCAGAACATCGTGATTTACGATGCTTCCTCGTCGATCAGCGGAAACTATCAGAAATTCTATTCGTCCATCGACGGCGTTCTCATCTATGACAACCCGTACGGCGGCATCGAGTTGGCGTATATCCCCATCGCAAAGTCGGGCGAGTACACCGTTCCCGACGTCGTGACGGATATTCCTTTGCGGGCGTTCTACGGCACGAACATCACGATCGTCAACGTTCCCGCTACCGTTACCGGCATCGGCGAGCGCGCGTTCTACAGCAGCAAGCTCGTGCAGGTGAACTTCCTGCCCGTACCCGAGGGCGAAACGGCGCAGCCGCTCGTGATCGGCGAAGAGGCGTTCTACTTCTCCAATATCGAGGAGATCACGCTTCCCGCCCGTCTGGCGAGCTTCGATCCCAATATCTTTACGTATTGCGACGAGCTTGAGCGCGTCCACATCGAAGAGGGCGGCGAAGGTACGAGCACCTTTACGTCGGTGGACGGCGTCATCTTCACCGACAACGGCGCAACACTGTACTATTGCCCGATCGGGAGATCGGGATCGTATACCATTCCCGCAAACGTGACGAGCATCGGCGACCGCGCGTTCTATCGCTGCACGAATCTTCGCGAGGTCGTCATTCCCGGAAACGTTGTTTCCATCGGCACGGAGGCATTCTACGGCTGCACGTCTTTGCGCACCGCGGACTTCAGAGGCATCTCTTCCGACCCCGCGCTGACCATCAACGAATCGGCCTTCTACGGCTGTTCGATGCTCACCACGCTGTCGCTGCCCGAAAACCTGAAGGTTCTCAAGCAGTACGCGTTCGGCAACATCGTCGGGCTCACGTCGGTCACGGTCAACACGACCATCGAAGAGATCGAATACAGCAACGGCGCCTTTGCCTCGACGAGCGGTGCCACGTACGTGCGTACGCTCGTGCTCGGCCCCAACGTCGTCGTGTTCGATATCAACGGCGTGTTCGGTTCTTCCAACCTCATGAACGTGGAAGTGGATCCGGCTAACCCGCACTATTACGCGGTAGACGGCGTCTTGTTCAACAAAGACCAGACGCGTATCGTCTACTATCCGAACGGCAGAACGGGCGCGTACGTCCTTCCCGACACGGTAGAAGAGATCGGCGCAAACGTATTCTATGGCAATCTGGGCCTTACCTCCATTACGTTCGGTCCCAAGATCACGCTCATCGACGCTTCCGCGTTCGAGAATTGTGAAATGTTGGCAACGATCGTCTTTACGGCGGGCGATACGGCGGGCGGAACGCTCACCATCGGCGCAAAGGCGTTCTACCACAGCGGCGCAGTCAGCGTAACGCTTCCCGAAGGCAAAGAGGAGATCACGATCGGCGACGAAGCGTTCACAAACTGTTCTGACCTGGAAAACATCGTTCTTCCCGAGGGCGTCGTCTCCATCGGACATGCGGCGTTTGACGGCTGCAACGCGATGACGCAAATCAATTTGCCGGCATCGCTCGAATCGCTTGCCACCTATTCTACGAACTACGATTATTCGTACGAAATAGGGATCGATGCGGCGGCAACGGTTGCGGAAGAGGGCGGCACGGGCATCGACGTATTCAACTATTGCGTCTTGCTTAAAACGATAAACGTGGCGGAAGGAAATGCCAACTACACGGTGATCGACGGCGTCCTGTACGGCAAGAATGCCGAGACGGGCGCGGCAGAGATCCTGTATTTCTCTCCTAGGAAGAATGCCGGAACGCAGGGCGTTGTCACCGTTCCCGCTACGGTCAAGGAGATCAAGAGCAGAGCGTTCTATTATAACTCCGAGATCGTCAAGGTCGCGTTTGCGGACAGAGACGCTTCGACGCCTCTTACGGTCGAAGCGAAAGTATTCTCCGGTACGGAAGCACTCGAAGAGGTACTGCTTCCTTCCGGGCTGACCGAGATCCCCGATATGATGTTCAGCAACGCATCGATCCGCTCGATCTTCATTCCCAGGACGGTCACGTATATCGGCGAGGGCGCGTTCTACAGCTGCACCGAGCTGGAAGAGGTCGTCTTCGAGCAGGGCGGAACCGGATCGCTTGTCTTGGCAGACGGTTCGTCGAAAAGCTTCGGAACGGGCAGCGACTCGACAACCTATTACTACGGCGCGTTTGCGGGCTGTACAAACCTTGCGCATATCGAACTTCCCGAACGCACCACGCAGATCGGAAACTATGCTTTCTATCGGGCGGATACCTCCCATTATACCTCCTCGGTAAAGGGACTTGTGAGCGCAGTCGTCCCTTCCACGGTCGAGCGCATCGGCTTGCGCGCCTTCTCTTCGACCACGCTGGAAAGCGTCGTTTTCAAGGAAGGTACGGCGCCGCTTGTCATCGAAGAATATGCCTTCGCCGGCGCTCTCTTTACCGAATTGGCTTTGCCTGCCAATTTGCAGTCGATCGGCGAATATGCCTTCCAGCAAAATAAATTGCTGACCAAGATCTACATTCCCGTCGGGCTCAAGACGATCGGCGAAAGAGCGTTCTCGCAGAACACCGTGCTCGAATCGGTCGTGATCGCAGAGGGAAGCCTGTTGGAAACCATCGGCGAGTATGCCTTTGGCAGCAACAGCCAATTGAGCTCTGTCAATCTGGAAAACGCCACGTCGCTGACTACGATCGAGGACAATGCGTTCCGCAACACGGCGCTTACGAAGGTTCAGATCCCCGCAAGCATCGTAACGCTCGGCATGTACGCGTTCGGAGAATGCAAATCGCTCGCATCGATCGAATTCCTTACGGCGACGGAGCAGGGCGGATCGGGCAAGAGCAATCTTGAAACGATCGGGGATTACGCCTTCTCGGAATCGTGCATCACGCAGATCGCCTTCCCGGAAAGCAGCTCGAATATCGAGTTGGGCGACCATCTCTTCTCGTCCTGCGCACTGCTTACCACCGTTCACCTTTCCACGAGCGTCGTGGATTTGGGCAGCGCGCTTACGGGGTGCTCGACCATCGAGACCATCACGGTTGCAGACGGCAACGCGAATTACAAGGTCGACGATGCGCAGCCGTTGCTGTTGAACGTAGACGGAACGACCATCGTTCTCGTATTCGGCCCGATCGGGCAAAACGGCGGCGAGTTTGTGCTTCCCAACGGTCTTACCGCCATCGGCGAGAGCGCGTTTGCCGGTCAGAACGGCATCAAGCGGCTGTTTATCCCCGCTTCCGTCACGATCATCGGCGCAAACGCCTTCGATTCCTGCCGTTCGTTGGAAACGATCGAGTTTGAGGAAGGAAGCCTGCTCACCGAGATCGGCGCCTACGCGTTCCAAAATTGCTATTCGCTCAAGAGCATCTCGCTCCCCGAAGGACTTACAAAAATGGGCGCGAACGCGTTCAAGAACACGTCGTCGCTGAAAGAAGCGCATCTGCCTTCTACCTTGAAATCGGTCGGCAACTATGCGTTCCAGAACTGCTCCTCGCTGGAAACGGTCAACATTCCCGCGATCGTAAGCTCGAGCGGATTTACCGCCAACTATATGTTCCAGGATTGTATCTCCCTTAAGAACGTTACGTTCAGCGCGCAGCTTACCTGGCTCTCGCAATATATGTTCGACGGATGCACGTCGCTCAAAAACGTCGTGTTCCCCGAAGAGATCAAAAAGCTGACCAGCGCGAACAAGTCTTTCCAAGACAGCGGCGTTGAGACGGTAGATCTGGGCGGCATCATCGAGATCCCGGAATATATGTTCTATGACGCGCCGTCGCTTGCGACCATCGATCTGAACGGCGTGACGAAGGTCGGCGCATATGCCTTCCAGAACTGTGCGATGCTCGCTTCCGTCGATTTGTCCTCCGTAAATGAAATCGGCAACTACGCGTTTAGCGGATGTTCGTCTATTACCGAGGTCGATGTATCGAACTCCAACTCGCTCGGAACCTATGTATTCCAGAACAACACGTCGTTGCGGCACGTCACGTTGAGCGATGCGCTTACTTCCATCGGAAACAATGCGTTTAACGGCTGTACGTCGCTGACCACGGTCGACGTGAGAGATCTTGTCGGCGGCACGATCACGCAGAACGCGGAGGGGGTTGTGAGCCTTCCTTCGGCGCTCACTACGCTCGGAAACTATGCGTTCCAGGAAACGGCGATCCGCGAGATCACCATTCCGCGCGGCGTTACGAAACTCTACTACAGCACGTCGAGCAGAGTAACGGCTTCCAGTTCTTCCTATGTCTTCCGCAACTGCAAACAGCTGGAAAAAGTCATTCTGCACGATGCTCTGCAAATAATCGGCGGGTATTCGTTTACGAATTGCAGCAATCTCTATACCGTTCAGTATATCAATGAACAGGGTCAGTTGGTCGGCAACGAAGGAGAAGTGACTCTCCCCGAAAGCCTTACCATTTTGGGCAACTATGCGTTCGGCAGCGGCAGAGGCACGGGCAGCTCGTTCGACGAGGGCGAGGCGGGCAACCGCATCACCAAGGCGACGATCCCTTCGAGCGTCGAAATGATGGGGCAGTACGCATTCCAGGATTGCACCTATCTTATCGAAGCGCATTATCTCACTTCGGCATCCAGATACACCACGTCGGCAACCAACTATTCGACCTATGTGTTTGACGGCTGCACCTCCCTCGAGAGGGTCGTGCTCAACAACGACGTAGCCTCCTTCGGAAATTATTTCTTCCGCAATTGCTCGTCGCTCTCGACGATCGATATCTACGATCCGGATACGGAGGAGATCACGCAAAACGAGGACGGCGTGGCGACATTGCCGCAAGCGCTCTCCTACATCGGATATAACACAATCCAGAATACGGCGATCCGCGAGATCTCGATCCCGCGCGCGCTGATCAAACTTTCTTCCGCCGTGACCTCGAACACCAGCTCCTCTTCGGTCTTTATGGACAGTACGAAGTTGGAAAAGGTGATCCTGCACGATGCGTTGCAGATGATCGGCGAAGAGACCTTTATGAACTGCACGGCGCTCAAAACCATACAGTACAGCACGGCGGACGGCACGATCGTCGGCGAAGAGGGCGCGGTTACGCTGCCGAACAGCCTGTCGTTGATCGGCGATAGCGCCTTTGCATACTCCGCCATTGAAAAGGTCGTCGTTCCCGAAGGGCTGGCGAAAGTCGGGCGCTATCTGTTCCGCGGATGCGAGTCTTTGAAAGAGGCGCAGTATCTCACGTCGTCGACTCTCTACGGTACGGGCGCAACCAACTATTCGACGTATATGTTTGAAAATTGCACGGCGCTGGAAAAGGTCGTCTTGAACAGCGGCATCACCTTCTTGCCCGAGGCGTTCTTCAGCGGTTGCTCGTCGCTCAAAACGATTCAGCTGTACAACGCGGCGGATAAGACGACGGTCGGCAACGACGGCGAAGTGCTGTTGCCTACGGCGCTTGCCGAAATCGGGCTGGACGTGTTCCGGAACTGCAGCGGCATGACGAACGTGATCTTGCCCTCTTCGCTTACCGAAATCGGCGACAATGCGTTTGGCGGCGCGGCGGGACTTGCCGCTTTGGAACTGCCCGAAGGGCTTACGAGCATCGGAGACAACGTCTTCGTGAATACGAGTCTTGAGAGCGTCACCCTTCCTTCGACGGTCACCGGCATCGGCAACAATGCGTTTGGCGGCAGTAAGGTACTCGTTGCGAGCGGCAATACAAAATATTTCTCGATGGACGGCGTATTGCTTTCGACAAGCGGCACGATTGTGAGCATCCCGAAAGGTTACGTTGCGGATGGCGCATCGCTCACGTTGCCGCAGGAAGTCGGCAAGGTCGGCGGCTATGCGCTCGGCGGCGTCAATATCGCCCAAATCACCCTTTCGACCGACCAGATCAGCAGCTATTCGTTCTCAGGATTTACGGGAGACGTCGTTGTGACGCTCGGTCAGAGCAAAGTGCTTCCCGCCCGCGCGTTCAATAAATACGCAGGCAAGTCGGTCACCCTGCCGGAAGGCGTGGAAGAGTTCGGCGACTATCTGTTCATGGACGCTACGAACCTACAGACGATCGACATTCCTTCTACCGTGCGGATTTTCGGCAGACAGATTTTCCGGAACTGCTCGTCGTTGGTGGAAGCCGTCGTTCCCGAAGGCGTAGAAGAGCTGGGCAATTCCGGCTATACGTTCAACTCCTGTTCGTCGCTGGTCAGCGTTACGCTGCCCTCCACGCTCAAAGAATTGGGCAACTATGAGTTTGCGAATTGCACGTCGCTCACGTCCATCGTTTTGCCGGAAAACCTCGAAACGTTCGGCAACTATCTGTTTCAAAATTGCACGAGCCTCAAGGAAGTAACCATCCTTTCGTTTACCGAAAGCAAATCCTTTTCCTCTTCGAGCAGACCGTTCAACGGCTGCACGTCGCTGGAAAAGGTAATACTGGGCGAAAACGTGACGAGGATCCCCTCGTATCTGTTCTACGAAGCGGATTACCTCAAAGAGGTCGTTCTCCCCGAAGGCATCGAGAACATCGGCAACAGTGCGTTCCGGTATGCCGGAATTGAGTCGATCGTCCTTCCTTCGACCCTTACGTCGGTCGGCACGTATGTGTTTGCGGATTGCGCGTCGCTCAAAGAGGTGTATATCCCCGAAGACATGACTTCGTTGGGCAACTATATGTTCTCGAACAGCACGTCGCTCCGTAACATCTTCAGCTATCATCGCAACGAAGCGGGCGACATGATCTATTACAGAGTTTCGGAAGGTATTGCGGATCTGTCTTCGATCACTTCGATCGGCACCTATGTATTCGATAACGCAACTTCGATCACGGGCGTCATGTTCTCGAACGATCTCGAATCGATCGGCACCTATGCGTTTAGAGCTTCCGGATTGAAGAAGGTCACCGTTCCCGGTTCGGTCGCACTTCTTTCGAATTATACATTCCAGAACTGCACGTCGCTCGAGGAGGTCGTCCTGGAAGAGGGCGTCACCGAGATCGGTGTAAGTGCCTTCAACGGCTGTTCGTCGCTCGCGAGCATCTCCTTGCCGGAGGAATCGCTCGTCGAGATCGGCTTGAATGCCTTTACGGGCTGCGTGTCTGTCAAAGAACTCGTCGTTCCGCTCAGCGTCTCGACGATCAGCGTCAACCCGTTCAGCGGCTGGACGGCAAACCAGAAGATCGTCTTCTACATCCGCGCGCTCGACGCTTCCACGAGCTGGAACGTCAGCATGATGATCGGGTGTCTGGCGACGATCGAGATCATCCCCGTATTCGATTAAGATTCGGGCAAACCGCATAAATATGCGGAGCAATGCAACAGTATAAACGTTCGACAGGCTCGTCCTGTTCAACAAAATTCGGAAAACCGACCTGTTTTTTCAGGTCGGTTTTCTTTATTATGAGCTTTATCGCTTTACAAGGAAGAAAAAATAGAGTATAATGTAATGTGCTGAATAGCGTATATTTTCAAAAATCCTGAAAAAAGGCAAAAAATGAAAAATTATGCAGGGGACGGCGCGCACGGAACGGTTCGAGACTGCCCGACCCCGCATAGAGTGAAAATCGCACAAAGATAAGGGGATTTGAACGTGCGGATCGTCGGTTTGCAGCGAAAGGGATTTTGTATAATTATGAAGCGCGGCAAACGCTCGCGACCGTGCGGGTGATGTCGGGCAAAAAGCGATTCGGCAGAAATTACAGGAAGGAGGAACAATTGTGGACGAACTTTTGAAAAAGTATCGCTCTCGCCTCGTGAAGGAGGCAGTCCTCAAGTCGGTTTTGTACGGGTTGACCGTCGCGCTGGTTGCGGTAGCCGTGAGCTCTTTGGTGTTCTGGGCTATCGACTTCAAGCAGGTTTGGGTGTCGGCAATCGTGTTTGTCGTCGTGTTGGGCGTGTCGGCTGCCATTCTCTATACGCGGTTTCGCCCTACGGAACGCGCGATCGCCAAGCGCATGGATGCGGAGCTCGGATTGGACGAACGGATGATCACACTGCTGGAACTCAAAGGGAATCAGGAAGTATTGGCATGCGCACAGCGCGCGAATGCCGTTTCGGCTGTGCGCGCGTTCGGGCCGCGCGGCGATAAAAAGATCGCGCTGAAGGTGCTTTCGTTGAGTGCGGGCATTGTGCTCGCCGCGGTTTCCGTCGTTGCGGCGAATATGGTAACGGTATCCGGATTGACGGCGGCGGACATCCTGCCGAGCGGAGCGGATCTGGTGCGCGGCGACGAGGGTGTCAAGGCTGTCTACACCATCTCCTATCTCGTCGAGGGCGCAGGGAAGATCGTGGGCGTCGAGGCGCAGGAAGGCGAGGACGGCAGCACGGTGTATTCGCAGACGGTCACGGAAGGCGAAGCGGCAAAGGCTGTTTGGGCGGTTGCCGGCAAGGATGAGGATGCGGAATATTATTTTGCAGGCTGGTCGGACGGTGGGAAAGATCCTTTCCGTCTGGACGAGAATGTGGAGGCGGACACGGTGCTGACGGCGGTGTTTTTGCCGATCGACGGCACGGATTTTGAACCGGAAACGGATTGGGCAAATCGATTCCCTCTGCCGCCTGCGATGGACGACTCGGGAGATGGCGCGGGCGGCGGATTCCCCTCACCGGATGAAAGCGATCCGGAAGAAGATGGCAGCGGAGAGGGCGAAGGCGCAGGCGGAAGCGCGAATCCCGCGTTCCAGGTGAACGACGGTAAGACCGATTACGGCGGATCGACGTATGAAAATGCGGTGGACGAGGCGACGGAAACCATTTCCTCTTCCGACGGCTATTCGGACGATCTGATCGGCATCATTGAAGATTACATGGATATTATCAAACGATAAACTCAAATTAAGGAACAAGGGAAAGGCAATGGTTACAGAACAGAGCATAGAGCAATTTTGCAAACAATGCAATCGCATTTTTGAGCAGATCTCCAGGGACGTCGTGGGACAGCAGGAGGTCGTGCAGGACGCGGTGATCGCGATGATCGCGGGCGGCAACATTCTGTTGGAAGGGGTGCCGGGCGTCGGTAAGACGCGTCTGGTGCGTTCGTTGGGCAGGGTATTCAATCTTCCGTTTTCGCGTATTCAGTTTACGCCCGATCTGATGCCTGCGGACGTTACGGGTACGAACATTATCGTCAAGAACGATAAGGGAAATTCGGAATTCAAGTTCCAGCCGGGGCCGGTATTCAGCAATATCGTGCTCGCCGACGAGATCAACCGCGCCACGCCGAAGACGCAATCGGCGCTGCTGGAAGCGATGCAGGAACACACGGTCACGGTCATGGGCGTATCGCGCAAACTGGAAGAGCCGTTTTTCGTGTTGGCGACGCAGAACCCCATCGAGCAGGACGGCACCTATCCGTTGCCGGAAGCGCAGATGGACCGCTTTATGTTCAAAGTAAACGTTCCCAACCCCAGTATCGAAGAATTGATCCAAATTGTCGATATGACGCAGAAGACGATGGAGGAAGTCGCCGAATGCGCCTGCACGAAGGAAGAACTCATGCAGATGCGCGAGACTGCCAACCAGATCCCCGTAGCGAGCGACGTGCTGAAATACACGATGATCCTGCTTTCCGCTACGCATCCGGACGGCGAATGCGCCTCCGAGGCGGCGATCAAGTACATACGGATGGGGGCAAGCCCGCGTGCCGGGCAGGCGCTCATTTCGGCGGCGAAGGTCATGGCGCTGATCAAGGGTCGGCTCAACGTCGCCTATGCGGATATCAACGAACTCGCCTATCCTGTTTTGCGGCACAGGATCAAGCTCAATTTCGAAGCGATCGCCGAGCGCGTATCGCCGGATGAGATCATTCGGCAGATCGTGCAGGAGGTCAGCAAGAAATACCAGGGTAAAAATTAACGCGTCGCACAGGATACGGCAATTCAATGAATAAATCATACTTAAACGATCGGTTTTTCAGCCGATTAGAAGCGTTGGCCTTTAACTTAAAATCAAGTTTAACGGGCTATTTTGGCGGAAAGCATCTAGTTTCGACCTACGGGCAGACGGTCGAGTTTGCCGACTACAGGGAATACCAGCTCGGCGACGATATCCGCCGCATCGACTGGAACCTGTACAGTCGGTTCGAGAAATACTTTCTCAAGCTCTTTACCGACGAACGCCAGATGCAGGTACAGATTTTTTTAGATTGTTCCGGATCGATGGGGAAATTCAACCCGAACAAGGGGGCCTATGCCGTGGCGGTTGCCGCGGCGTTAGGTTTTCTTGCGGTTCATAACATGGACAAGGTGTCTCTGTATCTGATGCAGGGAAAGCATGCGGAAAACCCGTTCGGCACGATCGTGGGAAAACAAGCGTTTTATAGGGCGATGAGCAGTCTTGACAATGTCGGTTTCGATGGCGAAACCGACATTGAAGCGTGCGTTACAAGTTGCCCCAATACCGGCACGCGCAGCGGTTTGTCGGTGATCATTTCCGACTTCTTCACCGATTCCGATTGGAAAAAGGCGGTCGATTATCTGCTGTACAAGCGAAGACAGATCATGCTGCTGCAAGTGCTTACGCCCGAAGAGATCGACCCTGTCTTCAGCGGCAGGGTGCATCTGATCGATTCGGAGTCGGAAGCGGCGGAAGATCCGAGGAACATGAAAATCCGCATCAATTCTTCGCGTTTAAGCGCGTATGCGGAGGCGTTGGCGAACCAACGCGAGGAATTGCGCAGCTATTGTTCGAAGCGGGATGTCGATTTCATTTCCGTATCCACCGCGGACCCCATCGAAAAGGTGCTGTTCGCCGAGTTTTTTAAGACGGGTATTTTGTCATGACTTTATTGTTACCGATCGGATTGTTGGCTTTGCTCTCGATCGTGGTGCTGATCATCATCTACATCATCAAAGCGAACTATCAACAAAAATATGTTTCGAGTACATATATCTGGGCGCTCAGCTTAAAACTGCGAAAGAAACGTCTGCCCATCAATAAACTGCGCAATATTTTGCTGATTGTCTGTCAGGTTTTGTTCCTCACGGTCTGCGGATTGGCGTTGGCGTATCCTGCAAGGGTCACGCAGGCGATGGTCACCGAGCGCGAAGTGATCGCCGTGATCGATTCCTCGGCGAGTATGCTTGCGGGCGACGGCGACGAAACGCGCTTTGAGCGGGCGGTCAACCGGGTGAGCGCGCTCGCCGAAGAGGTGTTCAACGAAGACGGGTACGTGAGCGTCATTTTGGCGGGTGAAACGTCCTCCGTCATCGCGCAGCGCGCGACGGCGGAATCGCGCAATCTGGTCTTGGACGAGCTGGCGAGACTGCTCTCCGAAAACAGCTGTTCCTACGGTACGGCGGACATGGCGGCGGCGATGGGGCAGTGTGAAAACATCATCCGCGAAAACAAGAACGCCGAACTGTATCTCTATACCGATACGGAGTACACCTATCTTCCCGGCGGGATCCGGCTGGTAGACGTCGCGGAGGACAACGAGTGGAACGCGGGCATTCTCGACGCGTACACCGTCGTGGAGGACAACTATTATTCCGTATTTGTCGAAGTGGCGTGCTACGGCATGGATCGCGAGGTGGCGGTCACCGTGCAGGTACAGGACGTCAACGCGGAAGAAAACGAGGGCGAGGTCGGCAAGACGGTCACGTTGCGGGCGAACGTCGCCTGCAAGGGCGACCAGACGATGACGGTCATCTTCCGTTCGGACAGCGTTCCGATGGAGGATTATGAATCAAATTCGGAGAACGTAGTCTATGTTCCCATCGAAAACGACCAGCGGTTTTATTCGTACGGCAGCATCAACATCACGATCGAGGGGGAAGATTCCTTCTCGCAGGACGATGCGTTCGCCATTTACGACGGAAAGAAGGAAGTCATCAAAGTGCAATACTGCTCGCCGCTTCCGAACAACTTTGCCGACGGCGTTCTGCGCGCCATCGCCAACTATTACAGCACCAAAAAGAATATTTGGGACGTGCAGATCACCGAAGTGCACAGCGACCCTGCGGTAGAGGGGTTCGATCTGTATGTCTTTGAGCATACGATGCCTTCCGTCATGCCGCAGGACGGGATCGTGTGGCTGTGGGATCTGGATCGGGCGCCCGAAGGTTCGGGATTGACGCTGGGCGGCATCAACGACTATTCCTCCAACAACGAGGGCATTCATCTGACGCAGGAGAGCGATAGCCCGCTGCTTACCAACGTATCGGCGGGGGCGCTCACCGTTTCGCGGTTTACGCAGCTGCTTTCGTACGATCCCTCGTACCAGGTGCTGCTCAGCTGCGATACGTCGCCCGTGCTTCTCGTCAAGAACGACGGCATGTCGAAAGTGGTGGTCATGCCCTTCAGCGTGCACTATTCCAACATCGGCATCAAACCGGAATATTTCGTTCCGCTCGTGTTCAATCTGTTTGAAACGTGGATCCCCGCAACGGTGATCGGAAACGCGTTTTCCGTGTATGAGGAGGTTTCTCTGAATGCGCGCGGACAGCAGCTTACCGTCACCAGCACCAGCCTGAACAACGAGTCCATCGTGTTTACGCAATTCCCCGCCGTCCTTTCGCTCGATCTGCCCGGCACCTATACGCTCACGCAGACGACCGATTTCGGCAAGACGGTCGAAGAACGCATCTACGTCAAGATCCCCGCGTACGAAAGCAATATTTGGAGCGTGGAAGATACGATCCACGACCCCTTTCTGATCCAGGAAGGGCAGGCGTACGAAGATCTGACCTTGTATCTGGCAGCGGCGTTGGTCGCCCTGCTGTTCTGTGAATGGCTCTTGCATTCACGCGAATTGTTTTAAGGGGGGGAAGGAGAAAGAGTATGAACGGTTTTTCCATACAGTTTTCACAACCCTGGCTTCTGCTGTTGATCGTGCCGCTGGTCGGTGTGGCGTTGCTGCTGTATTTTAAGAGCAACAAAAAATTCCGGCGCACGCGCAACCGCATCACGTCGCTGATCCTGCATTGCGTCGTCAGCGTGCTGTGCGTGTCCGTGTTGGCGGGCGTGTACATTCGCTATGAAGTGTCCAACGATACCAACGAGTTGATCTTTCTGGTCGACGCCTCCGAATCGAGCGAACAGGCGAAGGATACGCGCGATCGGTTCATGGTGGCGGCTCTGGAGACGGGCATGTGGTACGACGGGTTCAAGATCGGCGTCGTTACCTTCGGGTTCGATCAGGTGTACGCGGTGCCGCTCACGACGGACGTAGACAGCATATACGAGCAGTATCAAAGGGCGTCGTTGCCTTCGGAGCAGGGCGGAACGGACATCGCGGCGGCGCTCACCTATACGAGTCATCTTTTTTCCGAGTCCTCGACGGCGAAGATCGTGCTGGTTACCGACGGAAAGGAAACGGACGAGAGCGCGTTGGAGGTCGTCAGTTCGCTCGCGTCGCGCGGGATCGCCGTCGATACGGCGCACATCGCCTCCTCGTTTTTGTCGGAGAACGAGACGGATCTGCAGATCACGGGCGTAGAATTCCCCGACTATCATTTGGAAAAGGAAGATCAATTTACGCTGGGCTGTGTTTTGGGCGGGACTTCCTACACTTCGTTCACCGTCGACCTGTACGACAACGACGAGCTCGTGCAGACGAAGGAGGACTCGGTGGTAAATGGTTCGCGCACGATAGAATTCCAGTATGCCTTTCAGGAAGAGGGGCTGCACGAGCTGTGCTTTGAAGTCACCAGCGAAGACGACGCCGTCGAGGCGAACAACGTCTATTATTCCTATTATTATGTAGAAAATTATGACCGCATCCTCATTATCGAGCGGGGTACGGGCGAATCGGAAGCGCTCCAGAGGCTGCTGGAAGAGAAGGGGGAGTACGACGTGAGCGTGCTGAATCTGTACGATCAAGAGGCGACGATCCCCACCGACGCGCAGCAGCTTTGCGAGTACGATCAAGTCATTTTGAACAACATTGCGAACAAGGACATGCCCACGGGCTTTATCGACGTGCTCTACGACTACGTTTACGATTACGGCGGCGGCATGCTCACGGTCGGCGGCGAGGACGAGTCGGGGGAGAACAACGCATACAACCGCAGCGATATGTACGGCACGGTGTACCAGTCGATGCTGCCGGTGGAGATCATCAACTACACGCCGCCGGTGGCGGTCATGATCATCATCGACGCATCCGGTTCGATGGGCAGCGAGTTCGACAACGGCGAATCCTATCTCGCGTGGGCGCGAGCGGGTGCATCGGCCTGCCTGGACAGCCTCAGCGAGCGCGACTATATCGGCGTCATGGCGCTCAACTCGCTCTACGACGTCGTGCTTCCGCTCACCCAGCGCACGCAGGATCATACCATCCGCAGCGCGATCAGCTCCATCGACGAGACGGGCGGCGGCACGGTCTTTTCGGAGGCGATCAACCGTGCGGGCAGCTTGCTCCGCGCGCAGACAAACGTGGCGCGGCGGCACATCATCATCGTGACGGACGGCGGCGCGTCGCTGGGCGATGAAGAGCAATATCTGGAAAACATCTCCACCCTCAACAAAGACGGCATCACGCTGTCCGTCGTGGGCATCGGCGTCACGCCGGGCAGCACGGCTGCGGTGCAGATGCAGAAAGCGGTCGATGCCGGCGGCGGCAGATTGCATGCCGTTACCGACAGCGAAGACCTCGTTTTGGAGATGCGCGAAGACCTCAACGCGCCGGAGATCAAGGACATGAACGAGTACGAGAACGGCTTTAATCCCATCGCGTACCAGACGAATTCCATCCTGTTCGACGGCGTCACGCTGGAAGATAAAAAGATGTCCGCGGTGCTCGGCGGATTTTACGGCAGCAGGGTCAAGAGCACCGATTATCTGATCCTGGCGGGCGACTTCGACGTCCCGCTCTATGCGCAGTGGAAGTTCGGCGCGGGGTCGGTCGGCAGCTTCATGTGCAGTCTCGACGGCGGGAAGTGGTCGGGCTTGTTTATGAGCGACGCGGGCGGTGCGCAGTTCATTCTGAACATGGTCCGCGCGGTGATGCCGGTTACCAACATCGAACCGAGCCTGCTCGACGTGGAGCTGGACAGAGAAAACTTTATCAACAAACTGAGCATCTATACGCAGATCGAGGAAGGCCAGACCATTCGCGGCAAACTGATCGCGACCGATTGGGACGGCGACAAAGTGCAGACCAGCACCCTTTCGCTGAACACCGGCGAGGGCGCAACGGAGGATTGCTACGTGACGCAGATGCTCGACGCGAACAACGGCTACAGCCGCTGCAACTTCGTCGTCAAGAGAGGCGGCGCGTATCAGCTCCTGCTCGAAGTGTGCGACAGCGCGGGCGAAGTGCTGTACAGTTATTCGACCTATTTCGATTTCTCCTTTTCCAAGGAATATGACCTGGTAGCGGAAGCTGCGCGCCCCGACGCGGCGCTGTTTTTGGAACAGCTCGCCGAAAAGGGACGGGGCGAAAGCATTGCCGATATGGAAAATCCGGTCAGCATCTTCGATAATTTCATCATGTCGCACGAAATGCGGTACGATCCTCGCGTCGTTCTGCTGATCGCGTCGATCCTGCTGTTCCTGCTGGATATCGCCGTGAGAAAGTTCAAGTTCAAATGGATTCACGAGATCGTTCGGGAACGGAGAATGATCAAAGACCTGAAAAAAGGGAAGGCGCCGTATGCAGAGGTCGGCGCAACCAGACAAAAATAGCATTTCTCTGCAACGGCAAGGTAAAAACATGAAGAGAGCAATAACGGCTGTATTTTTGGCGTTGGCATTGGTTTTCGTCTCCATCGGGGCGACCGCCTGCGCGAAAGACGAACTTCCCGTTCCGACAAATATCCTCATAGACGATTACTATCGCATGACGTGGGATGCGGTCGAAGGTTCGCGCGGGTATTTGGTCGGCATAACGGATACGGCGGGCGAATACACGGAAGAAACGGCGCGCCGCGCCAACTACTCGTTGTCAACGTTGGCGGAAGGGGATTACGAGATCCGGATCAAAGCGGTCGGCGAAGACGAAAGATCGGATTCTCCCTGGACGGACGTCATTTATTTTCACAAGGATTACGAGAACGGCTGCCTCTACGAGCAGCAAGCCAACGGCACCGAATACAGATTGATCGGCAGCGGCACGGCTTCGGGCGTGGTCGAGGTCGGAGACCTGTATCGCGGCAAGCCGGTCACGGAGATCGGCGATGCGGCGTTCCGCAACAGCTCCGTCGAGGAAGTCGTGATCGGAAACAACGTCGCGCGCGTCGGCGCGAGCGCCTTCTACGGCTGCGCAAAGCTGCGGAAGGTCACGATCCCGGAATCGGTCGTCGAGATCGGCGATGCGGCCTTTCAGGCGTGCTACATACTCAACGACGTCGTCTTGCCCGACACCATCACGTATATCAGCAACAACGCCTTCAATTTCTGTCGCGGATTGACCGACATCACCTTTTCCAATGTGACTGCGATCGGCGAATATGCCTTTGCAAACTGTTCCGCGCTTACGGAGTTTTCCATTCCCGACTGCGTGGAAACCATCGGAACGGCGGCGTTTTTGAACGACAATGCGCTGGAGAGCGTCTCCTTCGGCGAAAACGTGCGCGAGATCGGCAATATGGCGTTTGCAAACAACGCGGCGCTCAAGACGCTGAACTTTGCACAGACAGGTGTTTTGCAATCGATCGGCGAAGAGGCGTTTTACGGATGCTCGGCGCTGGAGAGCGTCGATATTCCCGAAGGCGTCACGACCATTCAAAACGACGCGTTCCAGAAATGCGAAAAACTGGCGAACATCACGCTTCCCGACAGCATCACCCGGATCGGTCAGTACGCCTTTTACAGTACCGCCGTCTATCTGGCGGCGGAACAGAGCGGAGAGACGTACGTGTACGTCGACGATTGGTTGGTCGACGTGGTGCAGGAGCGCAAAACGAACCTGGTCGTCGTCGGAGACGAGACGACCCCGGAAAACGTCCGCGATGAGAATTTTGTGCCGCTGCGCAACGACATCGTCGGCATCGCAGACGCCGTCTTTTTCTACAACAGCACCCTTCAGCGCGTATTTTTGCCCGACTCGGTGGAATTGATCGGCAATTCTACCTTCAGCACGTGCGACGCGCTCTGGTTCTTCGAGGCAAAGAGCACCTCTTCCCTGCGCGTGATCGGCCCGGGCGCCTTCATGGAATGCAAGACCCTGCGCACGATCTATCTGGGCAACGCGCTCGAATCGATCGAGTCGTACGCGTTCTACAACTGCCTCGTTTTGGAGAACAATTCCATCAGCTCCATTATTCCCGATACCGTCACGCACATCGGCATGCTCGCCTTTGTCGGCACGGCGATGTACGAGAACGCCGACGAGTACGGCGTGGTCTATGCGGGCGATTGGGTGATCGGCTACGAGGGATATGATGAGTCGATGATCTATATGTATTATCTGGCAACAGGCAACAGCGATTATGCGGAAAGTCTTTTGCCCGACCTTTCCTCCGTGACCTACGTTCTTCTCAACAACGAGGTGCGCGGTATCGCGGATTTCGCCTTTTACGGTCACATCAATCTGGAACAGGTGGACGGCATGTCCTCGGCTCGCTATCTGGGCGAGGGCGCCTTCTACGGCTGCAAAAACTTGGGCAGCGTGAACCTCAATACCAGCCTCAGCAGTGTGGAGGACTTTACCTTCTACGGCTGCGAATCCATCTTCCGCGTGAGTTTGCCTCCGCTGGTCAGCTCGATCGGCAGGTCGGCGTTTTACAACTGCACGCAGATCAGCGAGATCAGCTTCACCGGCCGCAGGCTGGAGAGCATCGGCGATTTCGCGTTCTATAACTGCATCAACCTCCCCTCGATCAATTTCGGCACGGCGCTGACGGATATCGGCAGATATGCCTTCTACAACTGCGCTTCGCTCAGCGAGATCGTCTTGCCCGATACGCTCCTGCGCGTGGAGGACTGCGCGTTTTACGGGTGTTCCAAGGTCGCTTCGGTCACGTTCGGGCAGGAGCTGTCCTCGATCGGCGATTACGCCTTTGCCAACTGCACGGGCTTGAAGCAGATCGCGTTGCCCGACTCGCTGCGCGAGATCGGCAACAGCGCTTTCCGCGGCTGCGAGGGCGTTTTAGCGCTCGACTTCGGCAACGGCGTGGAGACGATCGGCGATTACGCGTTCGCGGGGATTTTGGGCTTGCAGAGCGTCGCCTTGCCCGCAAGCGTGCGTTCCATCGGCACACAGGCTTTCCGCGGCTGCGTTTCGCTCCAACAGATCTTGTTGCCCGCCGGTACGGAGCAGATCGGTCTGCATGCCTTTTACGGCGACTTGCAGGCAACCATCTATACCGACGTGCAGAACGATGCCGTCAGATGGGAAGAGTATTGGAACTCTTCGTATCGCCCGTTCATCACGAATTGCTCTTTCTCCGAGGACGGAACGTACGTTGTTTCCGTCACCGTCCCGCAGGGCGGGTTCTCGTATGTCAACGCCAGCAACGTCGTATCCGCGCCCATGCGCGACGGCTACGTCTTCGCCGGCTGGGCGCTTTCAGCGGGCGGTCAGGTCGCGTATTCCGCGGATCAGATCGGCCAGGCCGCGCCGGGAACCGTCCTGTACGCCGTCTGGCAGCAGGCATAGAGCAAAAAAATATCTCGCCCGCAGGGCGCGCGGCAGGGAGAAAGACCTTTTTGCGCCGTCCGGCGGAAGGCAATACAAGCACGCAAGGCGCGATAATACGCGCAGCCGGCGCGCGGCAGGGCGCGCGGGGCAGGGAGAAAGATCTTTTTGCGCCGTCCGGCGGAAGGCAGGGGGCGCGGTTTGGCCTGTGAGAAAAGTGTTCGCTTTGTGAATTTTTCCGGGAAAGGCGATCGGGTCGTGTTCGCCTTGTGAATTGTTTGACAGTGGGCAGGGAAAAAATGTATAATGACGATGGCGTTTTTCTTTATGGAAGCGAGTCGTTTCATTGTGAAAGAAGGAGTATTCATTGCATGAAAAAAATCGTATGGATTTTGTCGCTGGTGATTGTCGTGGCAGTCAGTGCGTTTGCGGTATCCTGCGGCGCGAAAGCATATTCTGTGTCGTTCGACATGGCGGGCGGAGAGAGCATTGCCGCCGTGGAAGTCGAAGAGGGCGAAGAGTATACGCTTCCCGTACCCGAATGGACGGGATACAGCTTTGAGGGCTGGTATTTAAGCGAAGACTATGCGGGCGAGCCGGTAACGGCGATCGTAGTGACGGGAGACGTCAAAGTATATGCGAAGTGGGAGCAGCTGGGGGTGATCACGCTCGATCTGAACGGCGGCACGCTTGCGGAAGGGACGACGCTCTATCTCAAGAGCGGAGAGGTCATCTATGATTTTATGCAGGCGTATGTACCCACGAAGAGCGGTCTTGTCTTCGGGGCATGGTTTGACGGGGAAGCGGAGCTTGCCCGCAACACGAGAATGCCGCAGGAGGGGATCACGCTCAAGGCGGAATACAAAGTCGGCTATACCGTCGAGCTGTGGACGCAGACGCTCGATATGAGCGGCTACGAAAAGGCGGACGCGGTCAGCGGGAGCGATTACATAGGCGCGACGGTGACGCCGGAAAATACGGTGAGCGGCTTTGTTCGTACGGAGAATGCGGACGAAGTGACGTCGATGGCGCTTTCGGAGAAGGAAGCGGACAACGTATTCAAGCTGTATTTTGATCGGGAGCGCTACACGATCCGTTTTGTGGCGAACTATCCGGACGGCTCTGCGGGAGAGGATTACACGGTCGACGCGTACTACGGCGTGGCGGTCGATCTTCCCTACGATTACAATTTTGGCGGATACTTCCTGTCGGGTTGGTCGACGAGCGCGAACGGTGAAGTCGAATACGCGTTAAATTACATCGATTCGATCATCTATAATAAGGATGCCGAGAGCGAGCCGGAGGCGGATCAGCTGATCCCCGTGCGGAACATGGCGCTGTATGCGGTATGGAGCAAGGGATATACCGACATGTTCGGCGGCAACGACTACATATTCCTGTTTGCGGAGGACGCGGCGTACGCGTATCTGTGCAGGGGCGATATTTATTTCAGGGGCGAATACGACGCGGCGAGCCGCCAGTTCAACTTCATCGACGAAAATCTCGGCGATCTGATGGTGATGGGCAGGCTCAACGAGGACGGCACCTTCTCCTATTACAACGAGACGCGAAACGGCTACACGGCAACGCTGTACGTTGTCGGCGAGGGGCTGATCGAGAACACGCGTCTGGTCTTTGACGAATACAACGGCGTGAAATATGCCGTGACCGACGAGGCGGGATACAACACGATGTCGTCGGGGCGGTACTATCTGGACGAGAGCGGATATTATCACATCACCTTTTCCGACGGCGAGCTGAACGGACAGACGCTCGTTGTCAACGTCGGAACGACCACGGTCGACAACGTGTCGCGCCCGGCGTTCATGGTTCGCAACGAGGCGGAAGTTGCGCTCGGCACGCTTCTGCGGTATGCGATCTCCGACGGGAACGTGGTGTATTATCCGGAAGTTTTGGGCATCACGCTCAACGGCTTCGACACCGCGACGATGAACAACGGCACGAGCGACGTCTCTTACCGTTACATCATGAACGAGGACGGCACGGAGTTCACCCTCTTGAGCGCGTACGGCACCGCGGTCGGCGTGGCGCGCATCGTAGATTTCAGCGGCACGAAGGGGTATATGCTCTACAGCGCCGACTATGACAACACCTACACCGCAGAGGACGGCGGCACGCTGGTCTTGGACGGCATGTGCAACGCCACGTACACGCAGGGTTCCGTCACGGAGACGGGGTACTTCTCTGTGGAAAAGACCTCCGCGTTCGGCGGAGAGCTGGTCAGCTTTGCGGCGAACGGTCAGAAGCGTCTCTTCTTGATCACGGCAACGACGACGGGTACGAGCGACGATCAGACGACGACCTATTCGTTCGTGCAAAAGCCGCTCGGCTACGCCGAATACATGTACCAGGATGAAGGCAGCATCTTCTATGCGCCGCTCATCGTCCTCAACGACACGAAAGAGGGCTGGGCGTCGCTGTACGGGTTCAACACGGAAACGCGCGAATACGCCTTCGTTTCGGAAGGCACGTACGAATACGACGAGCAGAGCGGGCTGTACAGCCTGATCGTCGTGGGCGAGCCGACGCAGGCGGATGTTTCCACGAGCGTGGTCGATCTTTCGAAGGTCAAGAGCATCGTCTTTGCGGTCGATACGACGACCACGAGCGACAATAAAGTCTACTACGTCAACTATTGGCATTCCGCGGTGATCGAAACGGAGGACGGCACGGAGGCGGACGAGGATTACACGACCGTGTACGTCTGCACGAACATCGCGGGCGGAAAACTGACGCTCGCGGGCGACTTTGCCGTTCTCGAACAGAACGGAAACCGCTATGTCGGCACCTATTCGGCGGTCAGCGGCAAGGAAAACCTCTATGCGATCGCCGTCCGTTCCAACGGCACGACGGCGGGATATATCTATGTGGAGCTTGATTCCGAAGCGCTTACCTACATCGCGCTCGATACGGCTCCCTATACGGCAGTCGGCGTCACGGCGGACGGTATGATCGACCGCGAGCAGACGCTGCAGTTCGACGGAAAGGGCGGCGTCGTCTACACCGTCGGCGACGTGCAATATACGGGCACGTTCGTCGAGAGCGGCACTACGGCGTTCGGGTTGACCGTCTACACCTTTACCGCCGACGGCATGCAGTTCGACTTCGTGCAGATCTCCAGCTCTTCGGACATCTACTTTGCAAAATACAACACCGAGATCGGCAGCGGCACCTACGCTTCGGAAGAGGCGGGCATCCTGCAGCTGGACGGCTACGGCTTCGGCGCGAGCTATACCGATCCGGAAGGCAACAAATACACGGGCATGTACTTTATCACGTCGGATGAAGTGACGTCGAACGTCATCGTCCTGTATACCGAACAGGGATATTTCTATTTCGATTATCAGGATTCTTCCCTCGAAACGTTCAGCGTTCGCGGCAGGGAATACGGCACCTATCTGATGATGGACAACCAGACCACGCAGAACGTGATGGCGCGTCTGGACGGCTACGGCGGACTGAGCGTATTCACGGCGGGGCAGGAGGAAGGCGAGTACGACTACATCGATGAGAGCGGCGCGTATTCCATGAACGCGGACGGCACCGTCTCGCTGACCTATCATACGGACGCGAGCACGGAGGTCACCCTCGTGGGATCGCTGGGCGTATATCAGATCTCTTCCTCTTACATCAACGTGTTCGTGAGCCGGTACGAAGAGTTCGTTCGCACCTATGTGAACGGGACAGACTGGTCGGTACTGCGTCTGGACGGCTACGGCAACGTCGTGCGCTACGACGCGGAAGGCGTGGCGGAAGCGGGCACGTACACGGTCATCACCGATTCGCTCCTCTACTATGCGAACGCGGCGGGCACCGATGCATCGCTGTACGTCTACAACAACGCCGCGGGCACGATCGTTCCCGTCGATTTGTCGGAACACGCCTATTATACGGCAGATTTGGAATCGCTCCTGTTTACAAAATACGGCTTTGCCGTCTTTAACGGCTCGACCCGCTACTTCTACAACGTCGAAAACGGAAAGGTCACCATCTATCTGCAAGATCCTTCCGACGTGAACGCCAACGAGTACGGATTCGTGGTGGATGCCGACAGCATCGCCTCCTTCTCCGAGCAGTTGGTATACGGCGGAAAGACCTACTATGAAAACGACGGATTCCGTCTCTCCTTTGCGCGGGGCGCGGACAACGCCGAAAAATACCCCGTCCTGGTCAGCGTGGATGAGGACGGCACGGAAAACAAGAAACCTCTGGGCGCGCTGTACTTTACGCCGTCGGGCGGTTCGCAGTTCAGCGTGAACGGAACGGTCTACGTCGGGGAGGACGCGTATAACTGCGTCGTCACCCGCGAAGAGACGGAAGACGGCTACGACATGTACATCACCCTTCCCACGGCGGGCGGCATCTCCTCTTATCGGTTCGACATCCGCGTCGATTACCGCGGCAGCTCGGTCGGATCGAGCGATTACAGCATCACGAGCATGCAACTCATCAATTCGCTTCCGTCGAACAGCTATCTCTCGCTGTACTATCTGGTGTATCTGTTCTACGGGCAGGCTTCGGCCAATGCTTTTCAGAACAACATGGGCGAAATTTCCCTGATCACCGATTACGACGAGGCGGGAACGGCGGGCGAACCCTATCTCAACGTCTGGTTCGGCGAAGGCTCCGGCATCTACGATGCGGACGACGAGCTGTTCCGCGTAGAGAAAGTTCCCTATGAGAGCCTGGGCAACAACGCCTATTCCGCAACCTTCACGGGTGTGGACGGGTACAAATACGAGCTGCTGTTTGTGGCGGCGTATAACAATTATATGGGCGCGTACGGCTATCAGCTCTTTGCGCTCGTGCGCTTGCAGGAGATCACCGATCCCGCGAGCGGACTGACCGTAGAGGTCGGCAGGATCGTCGGCAGCGAGGCGTATGCGGCGGGATCGCTCTTCTCCTTGCAGATCTTAAAGGACGGCGAGCGGCTAGCGTCCGACTGGGCAGGCTATATCGGCGAAGATTTGTACGTCGTCGTGCGCGAGCGCGAGGAGTCGCAGGACGAAGAGACGCCCGGCAAGATCCTTTCGACGACCTATTACAAAGTCGTACTCACCGAGCAGACGGGCGACGAAGTGGGTGAAACCAAGAAGGGCGTGCCCGTGTACAAGGCTGTCACGGTCACGCAAGAGACGGTTGCGACCTATTATACGGCGGATGCGAGCGCGTATGTGGACGTTTCGGCTGCGGACAACGCGGTGAAAATGCTGGTGATCGGCACGACGACCTACCCGATCTCGGAGAGCGCGTACGACGCGCAGACGCAGACGTACACCGTCAAGACGGCGGCGGGCGCGACGTACACCGTTCAGATCACGGACGGCACGGCGACCGTAACGGAAGTTCCCGCTTCGGAAGGGGAGGCGCAGGCGTAATGCGCCGCGTCGTATCCGAAACGGACGATAAACTAACAGAACGAAGGAATACACGATGAATAGACTAAGAAAATCTGCGGTAAGCCTGCTTGCGCTGGTTTGTGCGGCAAGCATCTTTACGAGCACCGTGTTCGGCGATTACACAAAAATCGCGGGGGCAGGCGCGACCGGGCCGATCAGTAAAATTTCCGGGCCCATTCAGACGGGGGCGGAGGCGTATTTTGACGACGACGTCGTCTATAAACTGCCCGATACGATTTCGGACGATCAGCAAATCTCCCTCATCGTCGATATGGGCGAGGGATCGGTTTACGATTCGTACGTTGCCGACGGCAGCGATCGCCCGCTGGATGAATATGCCACATCGGCGCAGGCGCGCAGCGCGGCGCGCAATTCCGCCGTGGAAGCGGCGAAATACAAGGCAAAACTTTCCGCCGCGGGCATCGATTTTACGGCAGGCGAATCGTACAACACCCTTTTCAGCGGGTTTGAGATCGAGATCCAGGCGAAAGATTTTGACGTGGTCAGCCGCCTGTTGAAGGGCACGACGGTGATCGTGGGCGAGGAGTACATGCCCGCCGCCGTCACCGAGGCGGTCACCAACGAAGTCGACGTGTACGAAACGGGTATTTTCGACAGCTCCAAATCGGAGTACCAGGGCGACGGCGTCGTCGTCGCGGTGCTGGATACGGGGTTGGATTACACGCATACGGCGTTCAGCGTCAGCAACTTCACCAGTACCGACAAGGCGTTCAATCTGCAAAACGTGTCCGAAAAAGTGGGAGGCACGGTCGCATCGACCTACAACACCGGTCTGACCGGCGAGGACGTATATGTGAGCGACAAGGTCCCCTTCGCCTACGACTACGGCGACAAGGACAGCGACGTGTTCCCGCTCAATTCCGAGCACGGCACGCACGTTGCGGGCATCATCGCGGGCAAGGACGACACGATCACGGGCGTTGCGCCCAACGCGCAGCTCGTGATCATGAAGGTATTTTCCGACTACGCGGAAGGCGCAAAGACCTCTTCCATCCTCGCGGCGCTGGAGGACTGCGTCGTGCTGGGCGTAGACGTGATCAACATGTCGCTGGGTACGTCGTGCGGATTTTCGCGCGAAGTGGACCGCGAAAACATCAATGAAATTTACGACAGCATCAAGGAGGCGGGCATTTCGCTGATCGCGGCGGCGTCCAACGACTACAACGCCACCTTCAATTCCGAAAAGAACGGCAACAACGGGCTCACGTCCAACCCCGATTCGGGCACGGTCGGCTCGCCCGGCACCTACGACGCGTCGCTCGCCGTCGCGTCGGTAGACGGCGTCAAGACCCCCTACCTGCTGTACAACGACCAGATCATCTATTTCAACGAGGCGTCCACCTCTTCCACGGAACAAAAGGACTTCGTGGACGATATTCTCTCCACGCTCGGCGACGGCGCGACGTCGCACGACTTCGAATACGTCACCATTCCCGGCGTGGGGCGCTCCTCCGACTACACCTACGATAACAGCTTCTACGAGGGCAAGATCGTGCTGGTAAAGCGCGGCACGACCTCCTTTGAAGACAAAGTGCGCGTCGCTCTGCAGGAAAAGGGCGCGGCGGGCATCATCATCTACAACAACGTATCCGGTACGATTTCCATGTCCGTCGGCGCGGATATGGGCGCGGTGTGCTCCATCTCGCAGGACGACGGCGAACTGCTCGCCGCCAACGAGATCGGCGTCATCCGCATCAGCCGCGAACAGACGGCCGGCCCGTTCATGTCCGACTTCTCCTCGTGGGGACCTACCTCCGATCTGAAGATCAAGCCGGAGATCACCGCGCACGGCGGCGAGATCTATTCGGCCGTTCCGGGGCAGGGGTACGACAGGCTTTCGGGAACGTCGATGGCGGCGCCCAACCAGGCGGGCGCGGCGGCGCTCATCCGCCAGTACGTGCGCTACAGCGGCGTGTTCGGCGACGACGTCGCTCCCAAGGAAGTTACGGCGCTGGTCAACCAGCTGATGATGTCCACGGCGGACATCGTCTACAACAAGAACGGGCTGCCCTACGCCGTCCGCAAACAGGGCGCGGGGCTGGTCAATATCGCCAAGGCGTATTCCTCCGCATCGTACATCACTACGTACGACACGGACGGGAACAAGATGGACAAGACCAAGCTCGAACTGGGCGACGACAAGAGCAAGAGCGGCGTCTATACGATGAAATTCGACATCAACAACGTCAGCTCGAACACGGTCACGTATAATCTCGGCTCGATCGTCATGACGGAGGGGGTCAGCCCCACGTACACCAGCCACGGCGATACCACCGTCACGATGGACGGGTATCTGCTCTCCGGCAGCGCGATGACGATCACGGGCGTTTCCGGCGGCAGCAACAACGGAATGAGCGTCACGGTCGGCAGCCACGGCACGGCGACCGTATCCGTGGAGATCCGTCTCTCCGATGCGGACAAGAAGTATATGGACGATTCCTTTGCGTACGGCATGTATGTGGAAGGATTCATCACGCTCGATGCGGAGAGCGGCACGGACGTGGATATGAGCATCCCGATGCTGGCGTTCTACGGCGATTGGACGCAGGCGCCCATCTTCGACGAGGAATACTACGACACGCACCCCGACGAGATCAACGCGGGTCTGGATCCCGAGGACAAGCTGATGGCGGACGCGTATGCGACGCGCGCGATCGGCGGACTGTACGACGACTACATCCTCACGCTGGGCAGCTATGCCTTTACGCAGGATCCCGCCGCCACGCAGATCGCGGTGAGCAAGGATCACATTGCGATCTCCAACCAGCAGGACGGCGCATCCTCGGCGGTCAACAGCATCGAATACATCTGGGCGGGACTTTTGCGGAACGCAAAGGAAGTGGATATTTCCATCGTCGAGGATTCGACGGGAAGGGAGATCTTCAGCCGCACCGAATACAACCAATACAAATCGCACAATACGGGCAGCGCCATTTCCACATCGTCCATCGACGTGGAGTTCAGCGCGCTGGAGCAGAACTTGAAAAATAACACGCGCTACACGGTCACGGTGACCACGTACATCGATTACGGCGCGAAGGAAGAGCAGAACAACGTGCGCAACACCTTCACCTTCCCGCTCTACGTCGACTTTGAGGCGCCTACGCTCACCGACGTGGCGTTCCGTACGGAGTACGATCGCACGACGCGCGAGACCACCTATTATGCGGATCTGAGCATCTACGACAACCACTATGCGATGGCGGTGCAGGCGGGGCAGGTCACGATGGAGGAGGACGGGTTCATGCTCTCCTCGTTCGGAAAATACATGACGCCCGTCTATTCGTCCTTCAATTCGACGTCCACGGTCACCATCGAGCTGACCGACTACATCGAACAGATCAAGCAGTCCGACGGGTTCTCCTTCGGGCCGGACGGATCCATTTCGCTCAAAGAAAACAACAACTCGTTCATCGCGGTCTGCTACGACTACGCCATGAACGCTTCCATGTACGAGGTTCGCCTGCCCGACGAGTTCTTGGCGCTCGCCTTCTCGCAGGATGAGATCGTGCTCAGCCCCAACGAAACGTTCGACATCTCCACGATCCTGGGCGTATATCCCGCGGAGAGCTGGTTCCAGATGCTCGAATTCCGTTCGGAGGACGCGACCGTCGCCGACGTCGTCAACCGCACGGTCCTCGCGCGCAAGAGCGGCGAGACGACCATCACCGTCGTCGGCTACGATGCGTCGGGCAATCCCGTTTCCGATTCGGTGCGCGTGCGCGTGCTTTCGGAAGGCGACGAGGGTTACCAGGGCGGCTATACCATCCCCGAAGTCAACAATTTCCAGCTCACGGGCTATAAAGTCAACAAGGCATACTACAGCATCTCTTCCGACGAGCGGGAGATCGGCTACACGGACGGCTCGTACGATTTCGGCGGAAACTTCAACCTTTCGATGTTCCCGTCGGAGAGCGTGACGCTCGCCTATACGTTGGATTCCTACTTCCCCGACCGCACGGCCGTTTCGTTCAGTTCGGGCAACTCGAGAGTGGCGACCGTCACGGCGGACGGCACGATCGTGGCGCAGCAGGAGGGCACGACCATCGTCACGGTCACGGTCACCGTCGACGGAAAGAACACCCTCTATTCCGAGCGCGTCATGATCACGGTCAAAGATCCGTTCACGACCAACAGCATCTACCTGATGTCGTATAAGGGCTTGGGCGGCACCGTCGAGATCCCCGCCGACAGAGGTATCACCACCATCTACGCCTATGCCTTCTCCAATTACGAATACGTACCCAAGGATCTGGCAAACGGCGACGTCATCAACGAGGAAGATCCTCTGAACACCAAACCCGTCTTTATGGGCGAGGATACGATCACGAAGATCGTCATTCCCGAGGGCGTAACCGACATTCAGCAATACGCCTTCGCGGGACTCACGGCGCTGGAAGAAGTCGTACTTCCCGCATCGCTCAACCGCATCGGCATGGGCGCCTTCTACGGCTGTACCAATCTTCGTTCCATCAACCTCGAACACGTGCAATTTATCAACAAAGAGGCGTTCCGGTATACCGCGCTCGTCGACGTTACCATGGAGGCCATTGCCGCGATCGGCGATTATGCCTTTGCGGATACCTCGCTCGGCTATCTCGAACTGCCCGCATCCTGCCAGTCGCTCGGCATGGGCGCTTTCTATAAGAACGCCTACCTGACCGACGTGCGCATGGCGGCAAGCCGCATCAAGATCGGTTCCTACGTCTTTGCGGAATGCCCGATGCTCGTCTCCATCGACATCAATGCGGCGGTCGTCTCGTCGTATGCCTTCTTCAACTGCACCTCTCTGACCAACGTCACGTTGGGCAAAGACGTCTCCGTCATCGGCGAATATGCCTTTGCGGGCACGGCGGTCAAGGCATTCGCGCTCAATTCGCAAAACACCGAACTTTCGCTGGGCGAAGGCGGCTCGCTCGTCTATAAAGGCAGCGAACTCATCCTGGTGGCGCCCGCGCGTTCGGGCAACTCCATCACCATCGACGCCGAGTCGATCGCGTCCGGCGCCTTCGCGGGCAACGCGCGGCTGTTCAGCGTCACCGCTCCCAACGCCAAGAGCGTGGGTGCGTACGCCTTCGCGGACTGCACCAACTTGCACTGGGTTTCCATGCCCGCGCTCGAGCAGATCGGCGAGTATGCCTTCTTCGACACCGCGATCACCGAGACGCCGGATCTTTCGGGCGTGACGTCCGTCGGCATGTACGCCTTCGCGTACACGGACGTTCAGTCGGTCGACGTTGCGGACAACGCCGTTTTGGGCGAGGGAGCGTTCGCCTTCTGCAGTTCGCTGGAGCGCGTCGCGCTCGGCAACAACGTGACGGTCGGCGCCTATGCCTTCTATTGTCCGGTGCAGATGTACGTCTGCGATCTCTCCGACGAGAGCACGCTCGGCAACTTCAGCCGTTACTATACGGCGTACACCTATACGGTCAACGATGCCCAGGGCGGCAGTCAGACGTATAACTATTATCGCTACAATTTCCGGGCAGGCGTCCTGTCTTCGCTGGTCGAGCTTGCGATCGGCAACGGCGTCCGCTTGGGCGAATATGCCTTTGCGGGCAACGGCTTGCTCACGTCGGTTTCGTTGGGCGAGGGCGCGCGCATCGGCGATTATGCCTTCTACAATGCGGCAATGCTCCGTTCGATCGATCTTTCCAAAGCGGTTGCGATCGGCAATTATGCCTTCTCGGGCGCGCAGACGATGGATCTTTGCCTGCAAAACAACGCGATCAGCCCTGCCTTCGAGTATCTGTATCGGAACGGCAGCTGGACGGCGGTCGATCTTCGCTACTCGAGCGGAGCGGCTCCGATCGAATCGATCGATCTGAGCGCCGTGTCGCAGCTGGGCGAGGGTGCGTTTGCCTTCAACGCCGCGTTGACGGACGTTGCGTTCGGCAGCGGCATCGCGGCGGTACCCGGTTCGCTGTTTGCGTACTGCACGTCACTTTCCGCGATCGAGCTTCCTTCGACCATTGCGTCGGTGGGCGAATACGCCTTCCGCGCGACGAAATTGACGGACGTCGATCTCTCGAACGTCGACAGCGTCGGCGCGAGCGCGTTTGCGCAATCTTCGCTCGAGAGCGTGACCCTCAAAGCGGGCGCGCAGATCGGCGAAAGCGCGTTTGCAGCTTGCTATGCGCTTGAAAATGCTCAAAATCTGAATACGGTCAGCTACATCGGCGCCTACGCCTTTGCGTACAGCGCGCTCACATCGCTCGATCTTGCCTCCGCGGTTTCGATCGGCGACTATGCGTTTGCGGAATCGGCTGTCACGAGCGTTTCGCTGGGCAGCTCGCTCGCCGCGTTGGGTGAAAATCCCTTCTACGGCTGCCTCGTATCCACCTTCGGAAAGATAGAGGACATCCTCTTCAACGGAAGCGTGATCGGACAGACGCTCAACGAGACGTACGACGTCAGCGATACCGTTCGCGTGATCGACGGCGTCCTGTATCAGGTCGTTCCCGGCGGATTGGAGCTTGTCTGCTATCCGATGGCGAAACAAAATTCCGACTTCACGGTGGAAGAGGGTACGGTGCGCCTGACGGCAAAATCCTTTGCCGGCTCCGCGTTGCAGACGGTAACGCTGCCCCTCTCGCTGCGTGCGATCGGCGATAAGGCGTTCTACGGCTGCGATGCATTGCGCATGGTCGTGTTCAAGAGCTACGACGCGCCCATCCTGGAAGAGGAGTACGACGCTTCGTACGCCGTCTCCGAAAACGTCCCCTACGCGCAGAGCGCGGGCGGACTCGGCATCGTGAAATACTACATGTGGAACGTAGGCGAGGGCGGCGGCAGCAATTATTACTACGGCGCGAACTTCGTCGATTACGTCGGACACATCCGCGACGCGTTGGTCATGGTCAGTCCCTCCAACGGACAGGGTTACGATACCTTCATTCTCGATCAGTACTTCAGCGTAAAAGTTACGGGCGACCCCGCGGCGACGCAGGCCACCCTCGAAGTGATCGCCATGATCGCGCAGCTTCCCGACGCGGCGGCGGTGACCCTCGCAGACGAGGAGCAGATCGTCGCGGCGCGGCGCGCATACGACGGCATTACCTCCGTCGAACAGCAGGCGCTCGTCACCAACTACAGCCGCTTGACGGATGCCGAATCGATCATCGAATACCTCAAACTCGGACAGTCGCAGCCCACAGGGCCCGAAGAGCCGGAAACGCCTTCCGCGGCGGCGACCTTCTTCAAAAACAATATGGTCGGACTCATCATCGCCGGCGTCTTGCTCCTGGCTGTGGCAGGCCTCGTCGTGTGGGTCATCTTGCTCAAAAAAAATAACAAGAAAACCGCAGAGTAAACGGTAAGCACAAAAAAGATCAGAGCGCGGAGATTCATAAACGCAAAAAATAAAAAAGCGCGGAGATTCGTAAGCGCAGAAAGGGAAAAGCACAAAAAAGATCAGAGCGCGGAGATTCATAAGCGCAAAAAACAAAAAAGCGCGGAGATTCGTAAGCGCAGAAACAGGAAAGCACAAAAAAGATCAGAGTGCGGAGATTCATAAGCGCAAAAAACAAAAAAGCGCGGAAAATCGTAAGCGCAGAAAGGGAAAAAGCAAAAGCATTTACAGGAAACGGCGGGCAGGCTTTGCGCCGCGCGCGGCGCAAAGCGTGCAGAGGCGGAGAGAAAACGGGAAACCGTGAAGGGGCGCGGCGGGAGCGAACAAGAGCGAAACGCGCGGCGAAAAAGAGCAACAAGGGAGCGCGGCGCGCGGCGCGGCGCACAGAAAATTCGGATTGGAAGTAATATGGTGAAACGGTTAAAGATTTTACTGTTATTTCTCGGGATCGGGGCGCTCGGTGCAGGGGCGGCAGCCTGTGCAACGATGAGCGTACCGGAGGAATACGAAGAGCAGGGATACGCGATCACGGTATCGTACGATCCCAACGGGGGGTTATTTTTGGGGCGTGACGGCGTAACGATCGTCGACATGTTCAACCCTGCGGAATACGAAAAGGATGCGCAGGGGAACGTGCAGATCCGGCTGACCGATCCGGTGAGCAAGAATCGTCCGTCGGGCAGCAGTTCGGAGAGCATCGTGCTGACGCGGTCGGGCTATTTTCTGGCGGGCTGGTATAAGACGCGCAATTTAACGGTCAACGCGCAGGGAAATCCGATCGACGAAAGCGGAGCGGAGCTGGAGGCGAGGGAGGACGGAACGTACGTGCTTGCCGGGACGGAGACGGAGGGATACCCCGCGTACACCTATGCGGACATGTGGGATTTTGAGACGGACAAGCTGGTGTACAACGAGAGCGACGGCGAGTATTCTCTGACGCTGTATGCCTGCTGGATCCCGTATTTTGAATTTAACTATTATTACGAAGAGAACGGGGAATGGGTCAACTACGGCACGACGGATTTCGACTATAAGACGACCAATCAGGAAGGCTCTTCGAGTGCGGATCGGGATACGATCTGGATACCCCGCTGGAACGACGGCGCGATGGAATACACGCACCCGTACCAAGACGACAGCGAGTTCAGTTTCCCGAGCCGAGATAACTATACGTTTGCGGCGGCGTATGCCGATGCGGAGCGCACGCAGCCGATCGAAGAAACGCTGGTGCATCCGGGAACGATCGATTACGAGACGGGCACGGCAATCGATCGGGTGCAGAACGTGTATGTAGATTTTGTGGAAGGCACGCGCTATCGCATCGAGCAGGCGGAGCAGCTTTCCAGGCACGGCGATGCGGACGGCTGGTACGAAATTCTTGCCGATCTGGACTTTAAGAACGGCGAAGTGACCTGGCCTGCGCTGTTGAGTACGAATGAATTTTCCGGCAAATTTTACAGCGCGGAAGGGGAGAATTTCACCCTTTCCAACATTGCCGTCACGCACAGCAACGCGACGTCGCTGCGCGGCGGGCTGTTCGGCGCGATCGCGCAGGGTGCGATCGTCGAGAACGTTTCCTTTGAAAACGTGACCTTTGATCTCGCATATACGGGCGCGCGGCTGCGCGACACGGCGTTCGGGGTCTTTGCGGGCTTCATCGAAGAGGGGGCGCAGATCGAAGGGGTAACGCTTGCGGGCGCGCAGATGCGCATCGGCGCCATCACGCTGGGCAGCGGATATGCCCTTCATCTCGTGGCGAACGGAGACAGCTCCGGAATCGAACTTTTACAGGACGTATCGCTCGTCATATACGGCGCGCAGCTGATCGACGACGAATACAATTATACGATCGAATTCGTCCGCGACGCAAACGGAGATGCGCTGCGTCCGAACGTTCAAGTCAGTAACACCGGTGAAATCAGCATTACATTTGTCACTACGGTTCGAACAAACACCGCGTTTTATGAAATAAATTACAGGGAGGCAGAGAATGCTTAAAAGAAGAGGAAGAGGGATCGTTGCGTTGCTGATGGGTTGTGCGCTCATGGCAGGGCTCGTTCTCCCGCTTACGGCATGCAGCAGTAAAAAAGATAGTATCGTTATCATGACGGAGGAATTGAGCGGTCTGTTCAATCCGTTTTACGCAACGTCCGGCACGGATATGGACGTGGTGGGCTTGACGCAGATCGGCATGCTCAGCACCGATGCGAACGGAAAGCCGGTTGCCGGCGACGACGAGAGCACGGTCGTGAAGGATTTTCAATACGTGACCGAGGGAACGGGCACGGACGCAAAGACCGTCTACACCTTCGTCATCAAAAACGGGCTGAAGTTTTCGGACGGAAAGCCCCTGACGATGAACGACGTCATGTTCAACATCTATGAATATCTCGATCCGGTCTACACGGGTTCGTCCACGATGTATTCCATCGACATCGAGGGTCTGACGCAGTATCGTACGCAGACCAACCAGTCGGGCGACGACGGCGAAACGGAGTCGCAGATCTCCTCGCAGGCGGCGGGCATGGCGCTCGTGCGGATCCTGGAGATGGTGGATATCTACGAGATCAACGGCAGACTTTCTTCCACATCCTCCTCGTTCAGCTTGAGCGAAGAGGAGATGCGCAACGCGATCAACGAATGGACGGTCAGCGAGGGGTATATGGACGCCGTCGCCACGGACAGCGAGCAGGCGACCTGGACGGAAGCCGACTATCGCAATCAGCTTCTCGAGGACTACGCCACCACGCTTGACACCTTCAAAGAGGAGTTGGAATCGGACTACATCGCGGCGCTTGAGTCGTATGATACGAGCACGGCGCCCTACGACAAATGGAAAGAGGAGATCGACAACGATATCTTCAAATTCTTCCTCTACGAAGGGTACATCACTCCCAAATATAAACAGGTCAACGGCAGAGACGACAAGACGGTCATCGAGAGTTTCGACAACGCGAGCATCGTCGACCGCATCACCACGAAGGAAGCGGCGATCGAGCGCGTTTACAACGACACGGTCACGTCCGGTCTGAACGCCATTCTCACCCAGTGGGGAACGGCGGGCACGCTGCAGACGCTGTACGCGGCGGACGCGACGGGTATTCTCCTGCGCAACCGCTTGGGCGACGACGGCAAGCTGCTCTTCCCCAACATTTCGGGCGTCGTATCGCTCGGCCATACCACCAACACGGCGTCGGTCAGCGTAAACGGCAAGGAATACACCGTGGCGCACGATCACAATGCGGACGGCACGCCCGCATCCGCCGATACCTACGACGTATTGCAGATCACGGTCAACGGCACGGACCCGAAGGCCATCTATAACTTCGGCTTCACCGTCGCTCCCGCGCATTACTATACCGCGGACGAGGAGAATCCCGAAGGCAGGACCATCGATATCGCGAACAACCAGTTCGGCGTAGAGTACGCCAGCTCCGATTTCCAGCAGAGCGTCATCCAGTCGCGTGAGCACGTCGAAGTGCCGGTCGGGGCAGGCCCGTTTGCGGCAACCGACCGCGACAACAACGATTCGCCGTCCGGAGCCGCGTTCTGGAGCCAGAACGTCGTCTACTTCAAGGCGAACGACAACTTCATGTTCGACGTCAAGGCGAAAAAACTGCGCATGCAGGTCGTCGGCGCATCCGACGCCATCGACGTACTTGCCAGCGGCGCCGTCGATTACGTCGTTCCGCAGTTCACCAAAGACAACGCCGACCGCCTCTCCGCTATGGAAAAGGACGGGTTCGTCAGCCTGGATACCTGGCAGCTCGGCTACGGCTATATCGGCATCAACGCGGGCAAAGTTCCCAACGTCAATATCCGCCGCGCGATCATGTCGGCGATGAACACCTCGCTCGCTACCTCCTATTACCAGGCAGGCACGTGCGTGACCATCGATTGGCCGATGTCGCGCGTGAGCTGGGCATATCCGTTTGCCGCCGACGGCGTAACCTCCGAACAGAACGGCAAACCGTACACGCAGTGGACGACGGAGTCCGCCGCGGAAAAGAAGATCACCGAATACATGAACGCCGCGGGCGTAAGCGCGGGCGATTCGCAGTTGAGCATCACCTTCACTATCGCGGGCGCGTCCATCACCGAGCATCCCTGCTATAGCGTATTCCGCCAGGCGCAGGAGATCCTCAGGAATATGGGCTGGGATATCGAACTCAAAGCAGACTCGCAGGCGTTGACCAAACTTGCCACGGGCTCCCTCGAAGTGTGGGCGGCGGCTTGGGGTTCCACGGTCGACCCGGATATGTATCAGGTTTACCACATGAATTCCTCGGCTACCTCGGTGTACGCTTGGGGGTATCGCGAGATCAAGAGCAACACCACGCTGTACAGCTATGAATACGGCATCATCCGCGAGTTGAGCAGCATCATCGACGATGCGCGCGAGAGCATGGACGAGGCGGTCAGAAAGCCGCTGTACAAAGAGGCGATGAGCCTCGTGCTCGATCTTGCCGTCGAACTGCCCGTCTATCAGAGACAGGAACTGTTTGCTTACAACAGCAAGACCGTTGCCGGCTTCAACGAAGACGTCAACCCGTATTCCTCGCCCTTGGAAAAGGTCTGGGAACTGGAACTGATCGCGTGATCGATACATTACGGTAAACAGCAATGCTGATATATACACTGAAAAGAATCATCATTTCAATCTTTTTGCTGCTCGGCGTTTCCGTCATTCTCTACGTCTTGCTTCGCTGCATGCCCACCGACTTTGTCGAGAACAAGATTCTCGCCCTTGTGCAGAACGGCAACGAAGTGAGCGAGGAATTCATCCAACAGATGTACAGCACCTACGGGCTGGACGGAAACATCTTCGTCGGGTACTTCACGTGGCTGGGAAACGTATTCCGCGGCGATTTCGGAAGCAGTTTCATCAGCCAGCGTCCCGTGTTGAGCGAGATCTTCAACGCGGACAGGATCGGCACCTCCTTTTTTGTTGCGGCAGTGGCGACCGTGTTTGAGTTCATGATCGCCATTCCGCTCGGCATCACGGCGGCGACGCATCAGTATTCGGTGCGCGACTACGTCGTGACCGTGCTCGTTCTGATCGGCATATCGCTGCCCTCCTTCTTTTTCGGACAGATGCTCAAAGACATCTTTGCCAACAAGCTGGGATGGCTGCCCGTATCGGGCATGACCTCTGCCGGATCGACGTTGACGGGCATTCAGGCGGTCGGCGACTATATCTGGCACATGATCCTGCCGATCCTCACGGTCGTGATTTTGAGCATCGGCTCGCGCATGCGCATGACCAGAACGAACATGCTGGAAGTTTTGAATTCCGACTATATCCGCACGGCGCGCGCCAAGGGACTGAACGAGCGCAAGGTGATCTACAAGCACGCTTTCCGCAACACGATGATCCCGCTGGTGACGAGTCTGGCGGGGCTGATCCCGTCGCTGTTCAGCGGCGCGATGATCACCGAGCAGGTGTTCAGTCTTACGGGTATCGGCAGCTACGCGTTGAACGCGATGCAGCAGGGCGATATCCCCGTGATCATGACGTACAACATGTTTTTGGCGTGCCTGTCGGTATTGGGCGTGTTGATGGCGGATTTGATGTATGCGGTGGTAGATCCGCGCGTCAAACTCGTATAGAGAGGGCGGTATGGAAAAAGACAGAGAGCAATGGAAGGAGGGCGAAGCGCCGGCGGAGCCGACGGCAGACGCGGCGCTGGCGCTGGAAGGCGTAGTGGACGGAGAGACGATCGAAGACTCCGAAACGCCTTTGGATAAAAACTTAAAGCTGATGTCTCCGATGCGGATGGTACTGCGGCGGTTTTTCCGTTCGAAGTTATCCATTGCGGGCATACTGATGCTGGCGTTTCTGGTATTGTTCAGCTGGGTCGGGCCGGTGATCTACGATGCCTGGGGCGAGACGGAGGTCGACCGTTCGGGCTCATACAGTTACAGCGACGAGGTAGTGATCGGCGACGACGGAAAGGAATTTGTGCAGTTGATCGTCACGCACGATTCGATCAACGCGCTGGCTTTGCCCTCGTCGGAGCACATACTCGGCACGGACGAGCAGGGGATGGACGTATTCACGCGACTGATGTACGGCGGCAGGCTGTCGCTGACGCTGAGTTTTTTGGCGGTATTGCTGACGTCGTTTATCGGCATAGTCATGGGAGGCATAGCGGGTTTTTACGGCGGAGTGATCGACAACGTGATCATGCGATTGTGCGACATACTGATGTGTTTCCCGACGCTGCCGCTGATGTTGATACTGGGCACGGTGCTGGACGCGAACGGCGTAGATCCGCAATACTACATATATTTATTGATGGGGCTGGTGTCGCTGTGGTCGTGGACGGGCATGGCGCGGCTGGTGCGCGGGCAGATCTTATATCTGCGCGAGCAGGAATACATGGTAGCGGCGGAGGCGATGGGATATTCGACGATGCGGCGGATCTTCAAGCATCTGATTCCGAACGTATTGCCGCAGATCCTGGTCACGATGACGTTGTCGTTGGGCAGCATGATCCTGTACGAATCGACGCTGTCGTATTTGGGTCTGGGCGTGCAGATCCCGTACGCATCGTGGGGCACGATGGTAGAAGTCATATCGCGGCGCAGTGATATTTTGCAGAATTATCCGTTTGTGTGGGTGCCGTCGGGCATCTGCATCGTGATAGCCGTACTGGGCTTCAACTTTATCGGAGACGGACTGCGCGACGCGTTGGATCCGAAGCAGAGGCGATGAGCATGAAGAGAGAGAAAGAAAAACAGGTCGAATCGGAACCCAAGAGAGAGGGCAGCACGAAGCATTATCTGACGGGCAAGGAAGCGCGGGCGATCGCCAAAGCGAACAACAAGGAGATGCGTCGGCTGGAGAAAGAGAAGCGTCGCAAGGTACCGATGAGCGCGTACGTGACGCAGATGAAGGACGAGCGCAACATACTGGAGATCGAAGATCTGCATTCCTATTTTTTCACCGATCAAGGCGTAGTGAAGGCGGTAAACGGCGTGAGTTTCGAAGTGCCGATGAACGCGACGGTCGGGGTTGTAGGCGAATCGGGTTGCGGCAAGTCGGTCACGTCGATGTCGGTGATGCGGCTGTTGCAGGGGCCGACGGGGCAGATCGTGAGCGGCTCGATCCGATTCAAGGCGCTGCATTATAAGCGCGACGAAGCGGGGAAACTGATTCCCGTCTACGAGCGAGACGAGCGGGGCGAGATCGTATATGAAACGCAGGTGAGCAAGGACGGGAAGGTTGTTACCAAGCCGAAGCAAAAGCGCGATGAAAACGGGATCGGGGAATACGAGACGGAAGAGCGCGTATTCGACATAGCGAAGATGCCGATGCAGGAGATGTACCGACTGCGCGGCAGACAGATGTCGATGGTATTCCAGGAGCCGATGACGTCGCTCAATCCGGTCTTTACGATCGGCAACCAACTCGACGAAGTGACGCTCATCCACGTCCCGGACGCGACGAAGGAATTTGCGAAGAAGCGATCGATCGAGATGTTGAATCTTGTGGGCATAGCGATGCCGGAGCGGGTGTACGCGTCCTATCCGCACGAATTATCGGGCGGAATGCGGCAGCGCGTGATGATCGCGATGGCGTTGGCGTGCGAGCCGCGGCTGATCATAGCGGACGAGCCGACGACGGCGCTGGACGTGACCATTCAGGCGCAGATTTTGAATTTATTTAACGAATTAAAGCGAAAGATCAACGGATCGATCCTGCTGATCACGCACGATCTGGGCGTGATAGCGGAGATGGCGGACTATGTTGTGGTGATGTATGCGGGCAAGATCATCGAGCGCGGCACGGCGTCGGAGATATTCCACAACCCGCTGCATCCGTACACGCAGGGTTTACAAAAATCCAAGCCGACGATGAAATCGCAGGTAGAGGAGCTGTTCAACATACCGGGCAACGTACCGAACCCGATCGACATGCCGAACTACTGTTATTTCAAGGAACGTTGCACGAAGTGCATCAAGAAATGTTCGGGAGAGTACCCGCAGATGGTGCAAGTGAGTCCCACGCATTACGTGGCGTGCCATCTCTATGAAGGGCGGGAGCAAAAGGACGGAAATGGAAGAGAATAAAAAGACGAACGAGCAGGCGGCGGAAAATTTCGCGGGATACGACGACGAAGCGGAGCGGCTTCGCGAGCAGAGCGAAAGTGCGGCGCAGGCGCAAGAGGATACGAAAGCGCCGGCCGATCCGGACTCGATCCTGGAAGTTCGGCATTTGAAAAAATATTTCACGTTAAAAAAGACGTTGGCGGGCAAGCCGATCAGCACGTTAAAGGCGGTAGACGACGTATCGTTCAAGGTACACGCGGGCGAGACGCTGGGCATCGTCGGGGAATCGGGCTGCGGCAAGACGACGATGGGCAGAACGATCCTGAACCTTTACCGTCCCACGTCGGGGCAGGTCTTTTTCGAGGGGGTAGACATAGCGGGATTCAAGTCCGCGCAGATGCGTCCGCTCCGCACGAAGATGCAGATCGTCTTTCAAGATCCGTACTCGTCGCTGCCGCCGCGCAGCACGGTAGGCGGGATTTTGGCGGAGGCGGCGCGGGTACACAAGATCGTACCGAATGCGCAAATTAAGGACTACGTATTGTCGGTTATGGAAAAATGCGGGCTTCGCGACTACTATTACGAGCGATATCCGCACGAATTTTCGGGCGGGCAGCGCCAGCGTATCTGCATAGCGCGGGCGCTGGTGGTGAACCCCTCGTTCGTGGTATGCGACGAGCCTGTATCGGCGCTGGACGTATCCATACAGGCGCAGATCATCAATCTTTTGAAGAAACTGCAAAAGGAGCGCAAGCTCACGTATCTGTTCATCTCGCACGATCTGTCGGTCGTCAAGCACATATCGGACAAGATCGGGGTGATGTATCTGGGCTCGATGGTCGAATACGGCGACAAAGCGCGCATATTCGACAATCCGATGCACCCGTACACGCAGGCGCTGTTTTCGGCGGTGCCGAACCCGAATCCGGACGAGAAGGTCGAGCGCATTCTCTTGTCGGGCGACATACCTTCGCCGGCGAATCCGCCGCTCGGCTGCAAATTCCACACGCGCTGTCCGCGTGCGATGGAGATCTGCAGTCACATTGCGCCGCAGTACCGAGAATACGAAAAAGGTCATTATGTAGCGTGTCATTGTTACGCGCAGGAGGACTGATGGCAAAGAAGACCAAGCAAGACAAGCCCAAGGTGGTCTATTACGACGATAACAGCACCATAGCGGACATGTCGAACCTGCCGCGCGCGCAAAAAAAGAACCCGAACGCGCCGCCGCGATCGAGTTTCAAGGCAAAGCTCAAGACCTATTTTTCGGCGGTCAAGCTGATGCTGCTTCCGATGTGTGTGGTTTTGTTTGTGTTGGCGGTGTTATTTTTGATTTTGATGCTTGCCGCCCGCTGAAGCGGGCGGCAAAACTGCCCTTTTCGCGGCGCGAAACGCGGGAGCGGAAGAGGCGGAAACCGATATGAAAAAGCGGACGAAAAAATGTGGATAAGTGTTCAAAAACGGTACCCCAATATATGGTAGTTTCGCCAAAATTATATATACTATAACAAATTTACCAGAAAAAAATATCACAAAATAGTTGACAAGGCTTATTAAATGGTTTAGAATAGGTATCACATAAGGGTTATTCCGCCAGTTTGTCCACAATTTGTCCACAATAGCAGAAATTGGGGGCAAAAACGGTGGAATTATCAGTGCCGTAAGGCTTGTAAAAATATTCAGGAGGTAGCGCGAGTACAGGCATTGAGAACATGTTTTGCAGTAACAAAATTAAGTCAGTTCGTAAAAAAACAAAACTATAAAACGTATAAGGAGAAGAGACAATGTTTCAAAAAGCGAAAACACGTTTTGGCAAGTTGATAATGTTGTTGCTCGTTGTCCTGACGACGATCTGTTTGACCTTTGGGTTGGCAGCTTGTTCCGAGGAAGTTAAAACGATTACTTCGCTCGCATTCAACGACAATGGACAGCTCGTTATCACGTACTCTGACGGAACATCGGATACCATTGACGGTGTGATGGGCCCGCAGGGCCCGCAGGGTGAAACCGGCCCGCAAGGCCCGCAAGGCCCGCAGGGTGAGCAGGGCGAGCAGGGTGAACAAGGCCCGCAAGGCCCGCAAGGCCCGCAAGGCCCGCAGGGCGAGCAGGGTGAACAAGGCCCGCAGGGTCCGCAGGGCGAGCAGGGTGAACAAGGCCCGCAGGGCCCGCAAGGCCCGCAAGGCCCGCAGGGCGAACCCGGCCGCGGCATCGTCAGCATCACGCTGAACGAGGAGAGGACTGCTTTCATCATTACATATACGGATGAAACCACGGTGGAAGTTCCTCTCGGCTTCACGATTCCTTCCGAATGCAAGGTTGACCACAGCGGCACCGAAGACATGACGCAGGTTGTCGTTTCCCATCCGGACGACTCCGCAACGGGCGTATCCATTTACATCTGCGATACGTGCGGCTTTGCGCGCGCAGATTTGACGGATGAGAGCGTTCATACCTATGAAACGACGACCACGCCTCCTACCTGCACGGAACCCGGTCATATTGATAAAACATGTACGGTTTGCGGCTATGTAGCGGAAACGCAGGTTGATCCGGAGAATCCAAATCCCTCGGGTCATAGCTACGGCGAATGGTATCCTGTAGACGACAAGAATGCGAACATCTGCATAAACGGCGGCATGATGGCACGCAAGTGCGAAGTATGCGGGTATGTAGAATCTAAATTGACGGAAAGCACCGCGCATGACGTGAAGAGCTGGACGTATAAAGACAACGGCGACGGCACGGCTACGTTGAGCGGTGTATGCAACACGTGCAAAGAGACGATTACCATCACGATTGGCGTACCGGAAGCTCCCGATTTGAAGGAGAGCGACGAAGAAGTAGCTACGTTTGCGGTGACGGTGCTCGAAACGGTTGAGGAGACGGTTAAAGTTCCTTCATCGGCGAACGTCGGCGACCTTACGCTTACCTATCGTTATGAAATCACGCAGAAACAGATCAAGTGCACGGACGACGGACAATATATCCTCACCGTATTAATCGGCGAAACTGTGATACAGGGCCCGACGACCATCGACGTGAAGGGTGCAACCAACCACACGATGATTAAGGCTACAGATACGGAAGCTGCCGTTCAAATCGCGGTCGGCGCGCATATCAGTTATGTTCAGTATAAAGACTACCTCACCGAATTCTGGGGCATGGAATCCACCTGCCAGAAAGCCGGTGAAGCATACTACAGATGTACGGAATGTGAAGAAATCGTCCGTGTCATCACCACCGTTCGCGATCACGTCTATGAAGGCGAATACGCAGACGTAGAAGGGCATGTTGCGAATTGCGATACGGCAGGCAAACAGGCAAAGACCTGTACGATGTGCGGTGCAACCGATCCTGTGGAAGCTAACTGGATCGATAAAGCTGCTCTCGGCCATACCTGGATGAAGGACGGCTCGAAGCCGATTACGATTGAAGTGACCAATTATGCAGACGGTACGGCAACGATCGTTGTTCCGCAGATCTGCACGGTTTGTGGTGAAACGCAGAACGTAACGGTTACGGATTATGAAAAGAAAGTTGTTGTGGCTGCTACCTGCGCGGCAGATGGCGTATATCAATACACGATTGGAACAGACTTCCAGACGGTTACGGTATCAAAAGATACGTATATTGAAAAACATGGTCACAGCTTGCAGAGCATGGTTGGCACAGACGGATACTTGAATTTGAGCGATCCTACAGTGCAGGCGGCGTTGGCTAGCTACGCCGATGCTTCAGAGACGGCGAAAGCGACCTGCAAAGACAAAGGCACGACGGGTACGTTGGAATACACCTGCGCGGTTTGCAAGGTAAAGGATACGCTCAACACCAAGCGCGTACACCAGACGGACGGCACCGGCTTGGTAGCTCCGGACTGCACGAACCCCGGTTCGAATTCCGGTGAATGCTCCTATTGCCACGATACGTTTAATGAAACAATCGACCCTCTCGGTCATAAATATGTCTACGAGTTGCAGATCGTAACAACGGGCAAAACCGATACGTTGAAGATCGTCACCGTTAAATGTGAGGTTTGCAACGTGGTAGTAGCTACGGATGTCAAGACGGATATCACGCTTGAAAGCGATGAGTTGTTGAAGTATACGGAAACCGGTACGGATACATGCGCTAAGCCGGGTATTGGAACGTATTCGTATGAATACACCTTCAAGTATAATGTATGGGATGCGGAATCCAAGTCTGTAAAGGAAATGGAAGAGACGGTTACGCTGTACGCGACCAAGACGCTCGCTACCATTCCTCATACGATTAAGAAAACGGATGGTACTACCGAATCCGTTGAATCCGGTCGTGTGTTCGTCATGGGCGAAGAGACCGACCTGTATGTATTCGAAATTTTCTACGATGAACCCGGTACTTGCCAAGAGCAAGGTTACGGCGTATTCATCTGCGAGAAGTGCAAAGGCTCTATCCAAGTTCGTACGACCGCTCCTCATGACTACTCGGTGAAGTTGGAAGGGGCAGGCAATTACCAGGCTCCTACCTGCACGACAGATGGATTCCAGAAGTGGCAGTGTGCGCATTGCGATGAAACCTACAGAGAAGTATTGTCGAAGACGGGTCACAGCAAGTATGAAGCAGAGCTCGTGACGGCTCCTACGGCTATTTCGGAAGGCTCGTGGAAGGTTGTCTGCGGCGTTTGCCGTGCAACGATCAAAACCGTAACGATGGCGAAGTTGCCTACAACCAGCGGCAATGACTACACGGTAACCTCAACGGGTACGGCATGTGTCGACGGTATCACCTATACCTGCGTCTACTCGGCAACGGTTGAGGGCGTAACCTTCGAGGCTACCTACACCTTCAAGGCGGCGAAAGCTGACCATATGAAGGGCGACAAGTACGAATGGAGGGCAACCCTTGCAGACGGCACGACTTGGAACTATGTAGGCTACTACTGCGCAACCTGCGGCAATGTTGTCGTAGAAACCAGAACTCGTCTTGCGGAAGTGTATGTAAGCGATCAGGCTAGCTTGACCAACGCTTTGACGACCCTCTTCACGCAGGACATGAAGCTGTATATCGCGGCCGGCACGTACACGTTGCCTGCAATCAATATGCAGAACTTCAATCTCGAGATCATCGGTGTCGAAGGAGAAACGTTTGTTAAACCTTCGCAGACTGCTAACTTGGGCGGTATCGTTATCGCATCCTGCCAGGCTGGTGCAAAGCTCACTGTAAAAGGCATCACGTTCAGGGGAACGGATACGGAAGGCGCTACGAGAGGTATCGTATTCAACGCGGCAGCGGCTAACCCCGTATTGGTTGTAGAGAATTGCTCGTTCGAAGGATTCATGACTGGTATCTATCTGGGACTGGTTACGGATGCTACGATCACGAACTGCGAGTTCACGGATTGCGACGCTGCAATCGGTGGTTCGGAAGGCATTACCGGAACGTTGAAGGTTGACACCTGCACGTTCGAAGGCAATGACGAGACCATTGGTTGGGCTGGCAGTGGCACGTTGGTTATCACCAAAAGCGCTACCTGCACGAGCTTCAACCACTACACGAAAGGTGAAGTTGTTGCAGTAACCGTTACGGATGGCGAATACACCAACGAATAAGCAGCAATAAGCAGAGCAAACAACATAGAGCGCGCGGTTGCCCGATTGCAGACGGGCAGCCGAAAGCGCATACGTTGTCAGCATAGCGCTTAATGAGAATTCAAAAAGCCGAAACAGTTTGTTTCGGCTTTTTTGTTTGGCTCTATAATAAATGTTGGGGTGAGGGAACTTACTTCAACATTTTTTTGTATTATGGCACAAAAAACGATCGTAAAATTTTTTTATGAGTAAAAGGGCTTTGCCGCCTCTGTTTTCGCATCCGAAAACAGAGGCGGCAAAAAATACAGGGGAGCGCCTCTCGCAAAACTTGCGAGAGGCGCTCTTTTTTCGCGATTTTTAACCGCGCATGATTCGGTAACGCAGTGCAAACGGAATCGCGTTGCAAAGCATCAAATTGCCGTTAAAACGGCATAGGAAAGGGGCAGATCAAGGCAGATTCAGCGTCCAGCCGTTATCGCCGTGGTAGATCATCTGCCGCGTCATTCCGCCGTCCGCGCAGATATTTTCGCCCGTAATAAACCCCGCTTTTTCCGAACAGAGGAACACCGCCAAATTCGCGATATCCTCGGGCGTTCCCACGCGGCAAGCGGGGTGTTGCAGGGCGTCGGCGCCGCCGTACGTCGCTCCGCTCGTGTCGATCCAGCCGGGCGAAATCGAATTTACGCGCGCCTTTTCCCGCAGACTTACGGCAAGCGCGTGGGTCAGTGCGGCAATGCCGCCCTTTGCGGCGGTATAACTCTCCGTCTGCGGCTGGCTCATGCGGTCGCGCGAAGAGGATATATTCAGCACGCACGCCCCCTTTGCAAAGTACGGCGCAAACAGCTTCGTCAGATAAAAGGGCGCGGCCACCCCCACGCGCTGTGCGTACAAAAACTCCTCAAAACTGCAATCCTCCAATCCCTTCATCAGCGGCATGGCGTTGTTGATCAGTACGTCTACCCGTCCGTATTCCGCGATCACCTTTCTCGCAAACGCCTCCAGCACGCTCTTTTCGCCCACGTCGCCGCAAAAATAACCGCCCGCCAAAAGGTCGATCCCGCAGATCGTCGCCCCCTCTTGCGCAAATGCGCGCGCCATCTCCTTGCCGATCCCCCTTTGATCGCCCGTAATAACGACCACTCTCTTTGCTTTCATGCAACCACCTCGCTTATTTTCAGTATACCACATTTTTAGAACTCTGTAAACCCTTTCGCTCTCGCTTCCGCTCCCGCTCCCGCTTCCGCTTCCGCTCCCGCTCCCGCTCTCGCTTCCGCTCCC